>JBQTJH010000001.1:0-18242 GCA_052387335.1 Panacagrimonas sp.
AGTACACCTCGTCGCTCCTTCCTTGCGCTGCGCAAAAGCGACCTCCGCCGCAGCGACCATTCATATGTCAACAGACCCTAAGTTTGTAGACTCGGGCTCAGCATAATTTCAAAACCTCTCCCTGCCCTGCGCTGATCCTACTGGAAGCCGCCATGCCGCAAACCCTCAACAAGGTGGTCGTTCTCGGCGGAGGCGTGGCGGGCATGAGCGCGGCGCACGAACTGGTGCGGCGCGGATTCACGGTGACGGTGCTGGAGGCCAAGGACATTGCCGGTGGCAAGGCGCGCAGTATCCCGGCCAGCGTCGATGGCCTGCCCGGCGAGCACGGCTTTCGTTTCTTTCCCTGCTTCTATGAGCATCTCACCGACACCATGCGCGGCATTCCCTTTGCCGGAAACGCGCGCGGTGTGTTCGACAACCTGGTGGATACCACGCTCACCGGCGTGGCGCGCTTCGGCAAGGAGCCGGTGGAATTGGGCGTGGGCTTTCCCAAGTCGCCGCGCGAGGTGGTCGAGTTCGCGCTCGACGCCTTCGGCAACCCGTTCGATCTGAGTGACGAGGAAGCCCGCTTCTTCGGCCAGCGCCTGATGCAGGTCGCCACCAGTTGCCAGGAGCGGCGGCTGGACGAGTACGAGGGCATAGACTGGTGGAAATTCATCAAAGCCGATGAGTTTTCCGAGAACTATCGAAAAGTTCTGGGCTCCACCACGCGCTCGCTGGTGGCCGCAGACCCGCGCAAGGCCAGCGCGCGCACCATCGGCGCCATCACCCTGCAGGCGGTGCTGGGCGTGAGCACGCCGGGCAAGGTCTACGACCGCGTACTCAACGGGCCGACCAGCGCGGCGTGGATCGAGCCCTGGCTCGTGCATCTGCAAGCCAGCGGCGTGGACTATCGGCTTTCGACCGTGGTGGAAGAAATCCTCACCGACGGCACGCGCATCACCGGCGTCAAGGCGCGCCACAACACCGTGGTCGAGACCTTTGTTGCGGACTGGTACATCGCCGCGGTGCCGGTGGAGAAGATGGCGCCGCTGGTCACGCCAGGGCTGCTGGCCCTCGATGCCGGTCTGGGGCGCATCCCCATGCTGGCGCCGCACGTGTCGTGGATGAACGGCTTGCAGTTCTATCTGAAGAAAGAAGTGCCGGTGCTGCCGGGACACATCCTGTACGTCGATGCGCCCTGGGCGCTGACCTCGATCTCGCAGGCGCAGTTCTGGCCCGACGTGGATTTTTCCAGCTTTGGCGACGGGACGATTCGCGATTGCTTGTCCGTGGATATTTCCGACTGGGATACGGCGGGTCTGTGCGGCAAGCCGGCCAAGGCCTGCACGCGCGAAGAAATTGTGGAAGACGTTTGGCGTCAGTTGCGTGCCAGCCTCAACGGCGGGGGTGTGCTACGCCTGACCGACGACATGCTGCATTCCTCCTTCCTTGATCCGGGTATCCAGTTCGATCCGAACACCGGCATCACCTTGGCCAATCAGGAACCGCTACTGGTCAATCACGCCGGCACCTGGGCGCTGCGACCGCAGGCCAAGACCGCGGTGCCGAATCTGATGCTGGCGTCCGATTACGTGCAGACGCACACCGATCTGGCGTGCATGGAAGGCGCCAACGAAGCGGCACGTCGCGCGGTCAACGCCATCCTGCAGGCCAGCGGTTCAGATGCCACGCCTTGCCGCTTGTGGCCGCTGCGCGAACCGGCCGTGCTCAAGCCCTGGCAGATGCGTGACCGTGAGCGCTGGGAACGCGGCCAGCCCTGGGATGGCGCGGTGTTGTAGACGTTAGGGTCGGCCGTGCCCGCCGTCGGGCATCGTTCCTCTTCCCACCACGGCGGCCACGGGCCGCCCTTGTATTGTGCGACCACTGAATCCGGTTCAGCCGTGCTTCTTGTACCAATCGGTCTCGCCTGCGATTTTCTTGGGGAACCCGCTGATGGTGCGCGACACCGCCATGCCGGAGGCGACAGTGGCTTCCACGCAGCCGGCATTGAGCACCGGGTTGCGCGTCCAGTCGCCGGCCAGATACAGATTCGGAAATTCCGGGCCATGGACGCGCGGACGTGATTCGGTGGTGCCGGCCAAGGACAGGGTGTAGCGCTCGCTGGGGTCGATGTTGGCGCGGAAATACTGGCCGTCGAATTCGTCCTGACCGGGCGGCGCAACAAACGTGTTTTTGGCCAGGCCCTGTGGCTGGAACGGGTCGGCTGCAGCCGGCCACAGCACCGGACCCGCGTTGCGCACCCAGTCGCGCGCGTTGCTCAGCACTTGCTTGCGCTGAGTGGCCGGATAGCTGGGGTCGCTGTGCGGGGCTTGCTGCGGATCGTCCGGCATCTGGCCGCAGAAGTACGCAACGGTTGCGGGTTCGTTATTCGACGGCCAGGTTTCATGCGGCGTCACCTGGTGCATGTCGCACCAGGTGTTGAGCGGCTGCATGTAGCCGCCCAGCAGCGGCGCGCAAACACCACGATCCACCGCATCACGCATGCGCTCCGGTGGCACCCAACCGCAATCCATTGCGCTCTGGCGCATCCACAACTGCATGGCCTGTGTGCGCACGGTGGCGACCGGCGCCGGGCCTTGCAGCATGCGTTGCCAGGTGGGGGAGAGCGGAATCAACTCCGCGCCAATCTGCGCCAGCCCCGCGACCGGAATGCCGCACACCACCAGATCAAAATCCTGACCTTTCTTGAGCACGCGCTGACCCACGCCGGGCCAGGCGCTCCACATCGATTCCAGGTCGTAGGGATGGCCGGGGTTGTGTGGGTCGTTCAACAACGCAGCGGCCTTGTCGATCTGGTCGAACAGCGGCGTGCTCGGCCAGCAATCAAAACCTTTGACCTGCACCAAGGGTTGATACCCGCCCGCGGCAATCACTGCCGGCTTGAGGTTCACCTGACGCGTCAGATGCACCGCCTCGATATCACCGGTGCTGCCGGGTTCGAGTCGGGTGACGCGGTGAAAGAATTCAAACTTCACCCCGCGTGCGCGCAGCAGGCCGTATAGCGGCGTGAAGAGGGTGTCGCCCATGCCCGATTGCATCTTGTACATGATGGCGCCGTCGTAGCCGGAGAACACCGAGAGCAGGGTGCGTGCGCCGGTGCCGGCGGCGATGTTGGCGTTTTCTTCGCGTCCTTCGGCGTACGCAAACATCAGATCGTAGAGCACGCGCGTGATGTTGGACGGCAGGGTCATCTGCGCGTCGGCGCCGTGCTTGAGCAGCCAGTCGCGAAACTCCAGGTGGTCCACGGTCTCGAAGCCCTCGTGCAGCAACTGGTCTTCGAGCACGCCGATGGCCACCGTGGTGAGCAGGTCGGTGACCACATAGATGCGACGCGCGCGCGCGTTCTGCGGCACGTGGTGGCGCAGCACCTCGCGTACCGCCACGCGAAACCCGCGCAGCATCAGGGCGAGTGCGCGCTCGCGTTTCGCATCGCGCTTGAGTGGATCGTCCGGCAGCCGTTTGGCGACGCGATACACACCCTGCAGCAGGCTGCGCCAGATCAGGGATTCAAATTTCCACAGCCGCCGCGTGGCCCAGTCGGGCAGGGCGAAGCCTTCAAGAAAATCGGCGAGCTCATCGTTGTCGCCGAAGCGGCCCTCAAAGAAATTGATGCCCAGGCGCAGCGACTCCACCAGCATCGCCCAGTCGCTCGGATTCTGGCCACGGCCGGGACGTCGATCATTTTCCGGAAACAGAATGGGCCATTGCTCCAGGCCGTCGTCGCTGTTGTCGCCCAGCACGACCAGCGAATGCGGCTTGAACGCGTCGCGCCAGTCCTCAAACGTCACCACTGGCGGCTGCGGCAGTTCCTTGAGCGTCTTGAGCAGACGGCGAAACATGAAGAACGCGTTTTCGTAGAAGCCGAACCAGATGTGCAGGCCGTGCTCCTCGATGCGCTGGCCGTAGCCGGGCTGCTGATTGCGGCCGCTGGCACCCTTGCCGCCCAGGCGCCAACCCTGCTGGTAGAGGGTGATGTCGTAGTTCTGCGCCGCGTCCGGCGATTCGCTCAACCAGTACGCCGCGGTCAACGCGCCCAGGCCTCCGCCCAGGATGGCGATCTTCTTTTTTGCCACGACTGCTCCCCAAAAATACGAAACCCCAGGCAACGAAATACCCACCGATGCGCGTCTGCGTCAAGCCGTCGCGGTCGTGCGCCCAATGACCTGACACCGCAGCGCTCTACACTGCGGCGCGAATCCTTTCCCTGCGGAGCCTCGTCATGAACTACTTCGTTACCGGTGCGACCGGGTTTATCGGCAAATTCCTGCTGGAGCGCCTGCTGGCGCGCGAGGACGCCAAGGTCCACGTGCTGGTGCGCGAATCCTCGCGCGCAAAGTTTGATGAAATGTCACAACGCTACGGTGCCGCCGCCGAGCGGCTGCATATCGTGAACGGCGACATCACCGCGCCGGGGCTGGTGTCGGCCACCGACCTCAAGAAGCTGGTCGGCAAGGTCGATCATGTGTTTCATCTGGCCGCCGTGTACGACATGAACATGGACGATGCCACCGCCGACAAGGTCAACAACGAGGGCACGCGCAATGTCGTGGCCTTCGCCAACGAACTCGGCGCGCCAGCGGTGTTGCACCACGTGTCCAGCGTTGCGGTGGCCGGCGGCGAATTCGTCGGAAAGTTCACCGAGGACATGTTCGATGAAGGCCAGCGCATCGAGCACCCCTACTACCGCACCAAGTTTCAGAGTGAGGCCATCGTCCGCGATGAGGCGCGGGTGCCGTTTCGCATCTATCGTCCGGGTGTCGTCGTCGGCCATTCCGAAACCGGCGAGATGGACAAGATCGACGGTCCTTACTACTTCGCCAAGGCGATCCAGAAGATCAGCTACAAGGTTCCGAAGTGGCTGCCGCTGCTGGGCATAGAAGGCGGCAAAGTAGCGCTGGCGCCGGTGGACTACGTGGCCGCGGCCATGGATGCGATTGGTCACAAACCCGGACTGGACGGCAAGTGCTTTCACCTGATGCAGTCGAACTCGCCTTCGGTCGGCGATCTGCTGCAGGCTTTTCTGGAAGCCGCGCACGGTCCGGAATTTGGCAAGCGTCTGAACCTGCCGAAGCTGCCGCGCGCGATGCAGCCGATGCTGCGGCGCTTGCAGCGCGCGGTGCCGGAGACGACCAAGAAGCGGATCGCCAAGTCCATCGGCGTGCCGCTGTCGGTGCTCGGTTATGCCTTCAACCTCGCCGTGTTCGATGACCGCCAGGCGCGTGCCGCGCTCAAGGACACCGGCATCCGCTGCCCGGACATCCGCGACTACGTCGACAAGCTCTGGCAGTACTGGGAGCTGTTTCTGGACCTCAAGGTCAAGGTCACGCCGCGGCAGATGCAGAAGCTGTCGGGCAAGATCGCGCTGGTCACCGGCGCGTCTTCAGGCATCGGCTTCACCACGTCGAAAAAGCTTGCGGCCGCCGGCGCCAAGGTGATTCTGGTGGCGCGCACCAAGGAGAAACTCGATGAAACGCAGATGATCATCGAGAAGGCCGGCGGCGAGGCGCACGTGTATCCCTGCGATCTGACCGATCTCAAGGACATCGACCGCATGGCCGCCGAGGTGTTGCACGACTTTGGTCACGTCGACATTCTGGTCAACAACGCCGGTCGCTCGATCCGTCGCGGCGTGATGGAATCCACCACGCGCTTCCACGATTTCGAGCGCACCATGCAGCTTAATTATTTCGGTTGCGTGCGCCTGATCCTGGCGCTGTTGCCGACCATGGCCAAGCGCAAGAGCGGTCATATCGTCAACGTCAGTTCCATCGGCGTGCTGGCCAATGCCGCGCGCTTTTCCGCGTACGTGGCCAGCAAGGCGGCGCTGGATGCGTTCACGCGCTGCGTCTCGGCCGAAGTGCGTGCGCACAATATCCACACCACGGCGATCTACATGCCGCTGGTGCGCACCCCGATGATTGCGCCGACCAAGATCTACGACTACGTGCCGACCTGGAGCCCGGAAGACGCCGCAGACACCGTGATCAAGGCGCTGGTGGACCGGCCGAAGTCCATCGCCACTACCTTGGGCACCGCGGCCGCGGTCAGCTACGCCGTGTGGCCGAAGATGAACGACTACATTCTGTCGAAAGGCTTCCAACTGTTCCCATCCTCGTCCGCCGCCAAGGGCCGCAAGGAAGGCCAGAAACCCAGCCTCGAACAAATGGTCTTCGCCAATGTGTTCAAGGGGGAGCATTGGTAGAAACCACGGCCACCCCGCCGCGACGAAGTCGCAGCGGGCAAGGCCGTGGTTTCGTACGAGCCACTGGCCCATCAACAATCCGAATGCCGCCGTGAGCGCAGCGAGCAGCGGGCAAGCGAGTGGGAAGAGGATTCGAGCCTGACCGACGGCGGGCACGGCCCGCCCACATAGGGCGACTCCTCCGTGGCGATGGCGGCCCATGGCCGCCATCGCGTGCAGGCGCTGCCTTACCCTGTACCCAATGAATCGAAGAATCGCGCCCACGCTAGAACCTGGCGACAAGACGCTGCCGCTACCGGCGGTGTCCGAGCCGGATACGCCGCGCGATGAATTGAGGCCGAGTCGGCTGCGTAAACGGCTTGAAGCCGCCAGCGCCTTCCTCGACCGCGTGCCCTGGCTATTGCCGGTCGCGAGTTTCGCCATCGGCTGGCTCAGCTTCTTCCTGTTTCAGCGCGGCGAACATCTGGCCCGCGTCATCGCCGTGATCGCACTCATTGGCTGGCCGTGGTTGCTGGCAGAAAACCTGATCGGCCGCTGGGTGGTGGCGCGGTCCAAGGGGCGCCTGAGCATGGGCGCGGTGCGCTTCGTCACGCAGCAGATCCAGCAGGAAATCCTGTTCTTTGCGCTGCCGTTCTTGTTCGGCGCGACCTTGTTGGTCCCGGGCCAGGTGTTGTTCATGGCGCTGGCCGCAAGCGTGGCGCTGATCATCACCCTGGACCCGATCTACCTCCATCGCATCGCGCCGCACCCGGGCCTATCGAGCGCGCTCAATGCCTACTGCACCTTGATCGCGGCGCTGGTGGTATTGCCGGTGGCGCTGCACATGCCGCTGGATCGGGCGCTGCCGATGGCCTTGGGTATCACCGCGCTCAGTGTGCTGGCGAGCCTGCCGCGCATGCTGATGGCAGTGAGTACGTGGCGCCTGCGCGGCATCGGCTGCATGGCCTTGCTCATCGCCTTCGCCTTGCTATGGCTGCTGCGGGGATGGATTCCGCCGGCGGGACTGTGGGTGCGTGATGCGCGCATCACGCACGAGGTGATCGACCTGCAGCCCGGTGCTCCGATCAAGCAGATCGAAGCGGCCAGCCTGCATGCGCGCGGTGCGGCGGCGTTTGTATCGGTTCGCGCACCGTCCGGCTTGTCGCAGGCCGTGGTGTTCGAGTGGCGCCATCGCGGCAAGCTGATCGATCCGATCCCGGCGGAAATCTCCGGCGGGCGTGAGGAAGGATTTCGCACCTACAGCCGCAAGCAGAATTTTCCTGAGGATTCGCGCGGACCCTGGCGCGTGGATCTGGTGACGCCGGATCGGCAGCTGATTGCGCGCCTGCGCTTCGAGGTGCGCTGAACGCCAGGCAGTGGAAGCAAGACGTTCGAGCGCAGACAGTCAGTGCGCTCGTTTCTGGCAGTCCGCCGATCCCGCCCCGCAAGGCCATGCTCAGACCTGTTCGAATCCGGCTGTACCTGGAGCTGATGCAGCAGCGCGGATTTGCCGCGCCCGAGGTGTTGGCGGGCACCGGCATCGTGGCCGCGCAACTGAGCGATCCGGGCTATCGGGTTGACCCTAAGCAAAGCCAGCGCGTGATTCTCAACATGCTCGACTTGAGCGGAGATGGCGGGATCGGCTTCGACAGCGGCGTAAGCACCGAGGCCTCGGATCTGGGCATCATCGGCTACGCCATTCTGTCCTGCGCCACTATGCGTCAGACCCTGAGTCTGTGGGGGCCGTACAGCCAGACCTTGGTCGGAATCCTCAGCTGCCTTGAGGTCACCGAAACCTCGCAGGGCGCGATGATTACCGTCGTTGCACCGCGCAAGGCCGATCCGCTGTTCGGCTTCTGTGCCGAGGAAGTGCTGGCGATGATGTTCAAGTTGTCCGGCATGCTCGCCCGCGGTGCCGCGGTGCCGCGGTGCCGCGGTGCCGCGGTGCCTCGGTCATGCGCCTGCTGCGGCTGTCGTATTCCGCGCCCAAGCGCAGCCAGCGCTATCACGAGTTGTTTCGTTGCCCGATCCACTTCAATGCGGACGAGACCAGCGCGACCCTGGCGTCGGAATGGCTGGACCGTCCGCTACGCACCAACGACGAGGAATTCAATCGCATCTGCGTGGCGCATAGCGGCGAGATCCTGCGCCAGATCGAGCACAGCAGCCCGATCATGGCGCGGCTGCGCAGCCTGTTTCTACGCAGTCCCGGGGCCTTGCCGAGCCTGGATCAGGCTGCGCTGAGTCTGGGCCAGTCATCGCGCAGCCTGCGTCGGCATCTGTTGAGCGAGGGCACGTCCTACCGCCGATTGATCGAGAATTTTCGCAAGGACCTGGCTTGCGAATACCTGCGTTCGACCCGCATCACCACCAAGGAAGTCGCCCTCCTGCTCGGTTACGAAGACCCGGCCGCGTTTCGTCGCGCCTTCAAGCTGTGGACTGGGCACACGCCGGGCGAATTCCGCGGCGGCAAGGCAGTGGCCGAGAGCTCGCCGCTGGATTAGCGCGCGCTGGGCATCTCCATGAACAGCGTGGCCGGATGCTCCAGCAGCGTCTTCACGTTCTGGATGAAGGACGCGGCATCGAAGCCGTCGACGATGCGGTGATCGAATGAGGACGACAGATTCATCATTGTGCGCACTACCATCTGGCCGTTCTTCACCACCGCGCGCTCGACCATCTTGTTGACGCCGATGATCGCCACCTCGGGCGCGTTGATGATCGGCGTGGTGGCGATGCCGCCGAGCGCACCGAGACTGGTGATGGTGAGCGTGGAGCCGGACAGTTCTTCGCGCGTGCCCTTGCCGGCGCGCGCGCTGTCGGCCAGCTGCTTGATGCGCGCAGCGCGTTGCCACAGGTCCAGACGCTGGGCGTGACGCAGCACCGGCACCATCAGTCCGTTCGCGGTCTGCGTCGCGATGCCCACATGCAGGGCACGGTGCCGGGTGACCACCCCGGCTTCGTCGTCGAAGGTCGCATTGACCATCGGGAATGCGGGAACGGCGCGAACCAGGGCCTGGATCAGCAAGGGCAGCAGCGTGAGCTTGGGCCGATCCGGGTACTGGCGGTTCAGATGTACACGCAGCGCCTCGAGCTCGGTCATGTCGATTTCTTCGACATAAGCAAAGTGGGGAATCCGCTGCGTGGCTTTTTGCATCGCCTCGGCTATCTTGCGCCGCAGGCCGATGATCTTGAGCGTCTCGACGGCTTCGTCGTCGTCGCTCGCGGGCGCGACCGGTGCGCGAGCCGCGGGAGCCGCTGTGCTGAGGACCGACGCGTTCGCCGATTCAAGATCGGCGTACACGATGCGACCGCCGGGCCCGGTGCCGCGTACGGTGCGCAGATCCATACCGAGTTCGCGCGCGCGCTTGCGCACGGTGGGGGCGGCGGCGACGTGCTCGTTGATAACGACCCCTGCGGGCGCTTCGGGCGCGCCATCGGCAACCGGAGCGGGGTGAGGATCTGTCGATACCGAGGCACGGCTCGTGGGGGCGCTCGATGCAGCGCTCGAAGATAAGGCGCTCTCACGCACGCCTTCCCCGGAGTCAGGGCACTTGAGCGCATCCGTGATTTCGATTGTCACCAGCACCGCGCCCACTGCGATCTTGTCACCGACCGCGCCGTGCAAGCGCAGGATCTTGCCCGACAGCGGCGAGGGGATTTCCACCGCGGCCTTGTCGGTGAGCATGTCGACCAGCGGCTGGTCTTCCGTCACCATCTCGCCCACCGCCACGCGCCAGCTGGCGATCTCGGACTCGGCAATGCCTTCGCCAATATCCGGGAGCTTGAACAGGTACTCGGCCATCGTCAGTTCTCCAGGACCTTTCGCATCGCCGCCATCACGCGCTTGGGGCCTGGAAAATAATCCCACTCGAAGGCGTGCGGATACGGCGTATCCCATCCGGTCACGCGTTCGATCGGTGCTTCCAGGTGATAGAAGCAGGCTTCCTGCACCAGCGCGGACAGTTCGGCGCCAAAGCCGCCGGTGCGTGTGGCCTCATGCACGATCACGCAGCGGCCGGTCTTGTTGACCGATGCGACGATGGTTTCTTCATCGATGGGCAGCAGGCTGCGCAGATCGATCACCTCGCCGTCGATACCGGATTCTTCCACCGCCGCCAGACACACGTGCACCATGGTGCCGTAGGCCAGCAGGGTCACGGCCTTGCCCGCGCGCGCGACCGCGGCCTTGCCGAGCGGAATCGCGTAATAGGCGTCCGGTACCTCGCTCGCCGGATGCTGCGCCCAGGGAATCAACGGGCGGTCGTGGTGCCCGTCGAAGGGACCGTTATAGAGACGCTTGGGTTCGAAGAACACAACCGGGTCGGGGTCTTCGATGGCCGCGATCAGCAGACCCTTGGCGTCGTAGGGGTTGGACGGCATCACCGTCTTCAAGCCGCTGACATGCGTAAAGATGCCCTCGGGCGACTGCGAGTGGGTCTGGCCGCCGTGAATCCCGCCGCCGCAGGGCGAGCGCACCGTGATCGGCGCCGTGAACTCACCGCCGGAGCGGTAGCGCAGGCGCGCGGCCTCGCTCACCAGCTGATCGAAGGCGGGATAGATGTAGTCCGCAAACTGGATCTCCGCCACCGGCCGCAGGCCATACACCCCCATGCCGATGGCGGTGGCGATGATGCCGCCCTCGGCGATGGGCGTATCGAACACACGCGTCCTGCCGTACTTCTTCTGCAAGCCAGCGGTGGCGCGGAACACGCCGCCGAAATAGCCCACGTCCTCGCCGAACACCACGACGTCGGCATCCTTCTGCATCATCACATCCAGCGCCGAGTTGATCGCCTGGATCATGTTCATGGTGGACATGTCAGAGGCTCCGCATCTGTTCGCGCTGGCGCAGCAGATGCGCCGGCAGTTCCTGGAACACGTCGTCGAACATCGAGGACGGATCGCCGCGATAGGTGGCAAGCGTGCCGTGGCTCTCGGCCTCCTTCAGTGACGCGCGCACATGTGCATCACACTCGGCGGCCAACGCGGTGTGCTGCGCCTCGCTCCACTGGCGCAGCACAATGAGATGCTGCTTGAGACGCTCAATCGGATCGCCGAGGGGCCAAGACGCAGCCTCGTCCTTGGGCCGATACGCGGAGGGATCGTCGCTGGTTGAATGGGCGGCCGCGCGATAGGTGTACAGCTCGATCATGGTCGGCCCGTAGTTCGCACGCGCGCGCTGCGCGGCCCAGGTGGTTGCGGCATGCACGGCCAGAAAGTCGTTGCCATCCACGCGCAGGCCGGGCATGCCATAGCCGATTGCGCGCGAGGCAAAGGTCGCACGCTCGCCACCGGCGATGCCATGGAACGAGGAGATGGCCCACTGGTTGTTGACCACGTTGAGAATCACCGGCGCCTGGTACACCGCGCCGAAGGTCATGGCGTAGTGAAAGTCGGCCTCTGCAGTCGTGCCGTCACCGACCCAGCCGGCGGCGATGCGCGTGTCGTTCTTGATCGCCGAGGCCATCGCCCAGCCCACCGCCTGCGGCAACTGCGTGCCAAGGTTGCCGGAGATGCTGAAGAAACCTGCGTCCTTGGACGAGTACATGATCGGCAGCTGGCGACCCTTCAAACGGTCCTGCGCGTTGCTGAAGATCTGACACATCATGTCCAGCAGCGGCCAGTCGCGCGCGATCAGCAGCCCCTGCTGGCGATAGCTGGGAAACAGCATGTCACCGCGATCCAGTGCCATCGCGGCCGCGACGGCAACGGCTTCTTCGCCGGTGGACTTGATATAGAACGAGGTCTTGCCCTGGCGCTGCAACAGCACCATGCGCTCGTCGAAGGCGCGCGTCATCAACATGTGGCGCAGACCGCGGCGCAGGTGATCTGCGGACAGCTTCGGGTTCCAATCACCAACAGCGTGGCCGTGCTCGTCGAGTACGCGAATCAGGCCCTCGGCGTAAGGGCGTAGCTCGAAGCAGGGCGTGCTCACGGGCGGCTGCGCGAGCGCGCCGGCCGGTGGAATGTGCAGGGAACTGAAATCGGGCCGGTCGCCCGGCCGCGCCTTGGGTTCAGGGACGTGAAGTGTCAGCGTCGTCGTACTCATGGTTCAGCCCCCCAAGGACGAAGCCACGTGGAAGGAACGCGCCGCAGCGACACAGATCGACGCCATCGGCGCGTCATCGTGCAGGGGCCTGTTCTGGTCATCGTCGAACGCGGGGGTGGTGAACATGGGCCTGTCCTCGAGATGTGCCTGTCGTAGATCGCACTGTAATCGCGAAGACTGGGAACATGGTTCCAATTTTGATCATCTGATGCGCTCATTTCAGAACGATGTTCCGAATGAGGCCGTATGTCAGGAGCGACCAGCGTCGACTTCGAACCCATCGATCTACGCATTCTGGAAATCCTCCAGAAGGATGTGACGACGTCCACCTCGGAGATTGCCAGCCGCGTGGGCTCTTCCAAGACCGTAGTCTGGAGCCGCATACAGCGGCTGATCGACGAGGGCGTCATCAGGGACCGTGTCGCCGTTCTCGATCACCGCAAGGTGGGGCTATCGATGATGGTGTTCGCGCACGTGAAGATGTCGCGGCACAGCAAGGACGCGCTGCCGCAATTCATGGAGGCGGTGAAGACCTTCCCACAGGTGCTGGAATGTCACTGCCTGATGGGCCACGTCGACTTCCTGCTCAAGATCGTGGTGCGGTCCATCGAAGGCTACGAACACTTCGTATGGCAGAAGCTGTCCCGAATCGACGGCGTGCAGGAAGTGACTTCCGCGATCTCGATGAGTCAGGCGGTGTGCATCACCCGACTGCCGCTGCCTGCGACCAAGCCCGAGCCCAAGACCGCGCGGCGCAAGCGCTAAGCGCGTCTGCCTTGCCGCTCCACGTCGTGCGCTTGGGGCTGGCTGCGAGATCTGGCCCGAACTGCAATAGTTTGGCCGCCTATCCACCTTGTATCGTCGGTGCCGGCGTCATGAAATGGCGCGGTTTGAGTTACCGCACGGATCATCCGGCGCAGCGGGTAAATAAAACAGGAGGACGTATGGAACAGACAGAAATGAACACCACAGCCATGCGGCTGTTGGTATGGTCGGGCGTCGTGCTGGTGGGCGCGCTGATCATTGCGCAGGGCCTGATCATGGATTTTGTGCCCGGCCCTTCGCCGGCTCTGAGTCCGGAGGCCCCCGCGCAGATCTTCAGCGAGCGCAAGAGCAGCATTCTGGGCGGCTCGATATTGCAGATTATCTGCTGGTGGTTCTACGCGACCTGGTCCATCCCCATCATCCTGTTTATTCGCAAGATGGAACGCAGCACGCCCATCTTCACCTTCGCCTCGTTGGTCAACGTGGGCGGTGATCGCGTTCCGTGCGGACACCCTGCCGCCGTTCGTGATCCAGATCATGAACAACTGGGTGTGGTTTACCTGGCTCTACACCTGGCCCTCGTTCTCGATCTGGATGTTCATCATCGGCGCCGCCATCTTGTGTGATCGCAACGAGACCAAGCTGTATCCGCGCTGGGTTGCGTTCTTCAACATCTGGTGTGGCGTGCTGATCTTCCCTGCCGGCCTGATCGGCTTCTTCAAGACCGGGCCCTTCGCCTACGACGGTGCGATCTCGTTCTGGTTCGCGGTGTTCGTGTTCTTTGGCTGGATGGTGGGCATGACCGTGACCACTCTGCGCGCCATCGCCATCGAGGATCGTCGGCTGTCGGGACTGGCCACGCAGCAGCAGCCTCCGCCGCAACGACCTCACCCGCAGAGCGCCATCTCCCCGGAGAGTCGGGCATCTGGCTGTTCGTGATCGGCGACATGGTGATGTTCTCCGTGCTGCTCACCATTTTTTTTGTACTACCGCACCGACAATGTTGAGCGGTTCGCCGCTTCGCAGGGCCAGCTCGATCAGGCGCGTGGTGGTCTGCGCCATCCTGGTAACGCTGTTCATCATGGCCCCGGCCGCGCCGCAGTAAGCGGCGGCGGTGTGGCTCAGTTCAGCACGCTGGGCACCGCCAGACGAAACGGCGCGATACGCACGTCAAAGGTTTCGCGCGTGTCGGATTGGATCATGCTGAATTCGCCGTGCATGGTGCCCACCGGCGTGCCCAGCGGACAGGCGCTGGTGTATTCGAAGGCCTCGCCCGGCGCCAGGATGGGCTGATGCCCAACCACGCCGGGGCCGCGTACTTCCTCGACCTTGCCCTCACCATTGGTGATCACCCAGTGCCGCGACAGCAGCTGTACCTTGATGTCGCCTTCGTTGCGGATGGTGATGTGGTAGGCGAAGAAATACCGCGCCGTCGCCGGATCGGATTGATCCGGCACATAGCGCGGCTGGGCCACCACACGAATGCCACGAGTCAGGGTGTTGGACATGGACTAGGGTCTGTTGACCTATGAATGATCGCTGCTGCGTCATCGTAGCTGGACGCCGTCGGATTGGCGCGCGCTCTTGAGCTGGGCCAGGAAGGTGTTCCAGTCCACCTCGCGGTTGTAGCCCACCACGTCGATGCGCGGCAGCCAGCGCCCCTTGACCAGCACATAGCCGCCGTTGGCAGCGGGTTCCACGCCGTCCATGTGGCAGACGCCGTTGGCCAGCACGCAGCGCCAGCCGATGCGCGCATACGCAAAATCATCGAAGAAACGCAGCGCGCCGCGCGACAGCACGCCGCTGGGCCCGCCGCCGAGCGCAGACAGATTGTCGATGGCGCGCTGCGAAATGCGCTGGCGTGACGCGTCGCCGGGTGTGCTGCGCAAACTCGCCTTGAACGCCACCGGCTGCCAATCCAGCAGACGCAGGTCCTCAACGTCCGCATCCAGCCTTCCTTCGATACGGCCGAAGGAAAACGCGCCGGTCAGCGCGGCCAGGTCCAGCCGCCGCATGCGGATGTCGGCGCTGATGCGCGGCACGCGGCCCAGCACATCCAGCACGCGCAGCTGTTCCACCGACACCTCGCCGTCGAAGGCGCGCGCGCTCAGCGCGCCGTCCAGCTCCAGGGTGTTGTCGCGCAGGCGCAGCCCCGGCAGCTTGCCGCCGAGCTGGCCACTGAACTCCGGCCAACCGAAGGCGCGACACAGCGCGGCCAGATCGATGGGCTCGATCTCGGCCTCAAAGCGCGCGGCCAGCGTCGCGCTACCGATGTTCTGCAGCGCGAGCCGGTCCACGCGCAGCGCGCCGTCGGCCAGCGGCACACGCAGGCCGCGAGTGAGCGTGAAGTTGGCGGCCTGCGCGCTAAATGCAGTGTCGCCGCCGCCGAGCTTGAGGTCGGCCAGATGGCCGCCACTCCAACGCAGGCTGGATTGCTCGACCGGCGCGTTCCTCGCCCAGTGCAATGAAGCGTCGATGCCGGACAGGCCCGTGTCGGCCATCTCGATCCCGCCCTGCGCTAGCTGTACGTGCAGCACATGCGGCGCACCCTTGACGATCTGCGCCTGACCCGAGGACTGCCCGGACGGCGCGAGTTGTTCCAGCGCCTTGCCGGCCAGGAAGGGCTGCGCGTAGGTGCTGAACGCCGACACGAGTTGCAAGTCCTGCCACTGCACCCGGGCATCCAGTGAGCCGAGCCCATCCGCGGGTTGAACGCGCGCCTCGCCGCTGAACCGGCCCAGGCCGTGCTGCTGCAAACTGAAGGTGTGCAGATGCAGGCTTGAGTCGGTTTTGCTGAACTTGAATTCCGTACTGGCCTCTGCGGCGGCCAGGCCGAAATCCACGAACACCGGTTCGATGTACGCCTGACCTTGCGGTAGATGCAGGCTCGCCTTGCCCCGCCATTGAGTGGGAGTGGACTGCACCTGCGCCAGCACGCGTGCGTCGAGCTTCTCACTGGCGTAGCGGCCGCTGTCCTCGCTGGCGGTCAGAGCCTTCAGGTCCAGCTGGGTCTGCAGCGACCAGTTCTGTGCGCGCCGCCTCGCAGAAAGCGATCCGCTGAGCGCGCCGCTCAGACTCAGTGGCGGTGCTTGCAGGGCCGCGAGCGCCGGCATCAGCGCGGCCAGGTTCAGACCTGCGCTGGCGGCGTTCAGCTGCAGGTTGGCATCACGCTGTGTGATGTCGGCGCGCAGAGTGCCGGCCTGCGTGCGCAGCTGGCGCAGGCGCAGCGTCCAGTGCGCAGATGAGCGTGCTTCGCCGTCCAGTTGCGCGCTGATCTTGCCGAGCGGTTTCCAGTGGGCGCGCAACTGCGTGCTGCGCAGCCGCAGCGCGTCGTCCTGCACCTTCAGGCGCGCATCGACGCGCAGATCGCGGATCGGGTCTTCGATACCGGCCAGCTGTATCGAACCGATCTGAAGCTGCACATCCATCGCCGTCACAGGGCTGGCGATGCACCAGGCGGCGAGCAGTAGACGCGGGGCATTCATGGTCGCGATGGTGGCACGCGCGGACCGGGTGAGTGGGCCCGTTTGCATCTGTCATTCCGGGCGACGCGAGAAATCTACTCTCTGACCGCGCGCTGCCCGGAAAGAAGATTCCTCGCGTCGCTCGGAATGACAGGACTCTCTGACCGACTACCGGGGCTTTGCTAGATTGCGACCGCACCTCTTGGGTTGAATCTCGATGGCCGTGTCATGGAATCCGGTGTCCTATCTGTTGCACGAGCTGGACGCGGCTGACCGCCAGTGGCGCGATCCGAACGCCGACTCGGACTGGCGGCGCCTGGCATTGCTGTTGTGCATGACGGCGGCCTGTTTGTTCTTCATGCAATACCTGCGCTTTTCCAGCAGCTTCTACACCCTGGTCGAATGGGTCTTTGGCACTGAGGCAAGAGTCGCGCTGCGCGCGCATCCCTGGGGCGCGCTGGTGTCGGATCTGTGGTGGGGCGCGGTGCATCTGGTCGGCTATGTGCTGCTGCCGATCCTGTTCCTGCGCTATGTCTGGCGCGAGCGTCTGCGAAATTTCGGCCTGGGCTGGAATCAGACCACGTCGTGGCTGTGGGCCTGCGCCGCGCTCGCTGGGGTGATCATTGGCTTTGCCTTCATCGCCAGTCATAGCGACAGCTTCCAGCGGACCTATCCGTTCTATCAGCTGGCCGGCCGATCCTGGCTGGACCTGCTGTTGTGGGAGGTGATTTATCTTTCGCAGTTCGTGTTCCTGGAATTTTTCTTCCGTGGATTTCTGCTGCACGCACTGGCACCGCGTTTCGGCGCGGCGGCGATCTTTGTCATGGTGGTTCCCTACCTGATGATCCACTTTCCCAAGCCCTGGCCCGAGGCGCTGGGCGCGCTGCCCTTCGGCATCCTGCTTGGGGTCATCGCGCTGCGTTCGCGCTCAATCTGGGGCGGTGCGCTGGTACACATGAGCATCGCGCTGAGCATGGATATGATGAGCCTGGCCCAGACCGGTCGCTGGCCCATGCACTGGATACCGTCATGAGTCGTCCTTATGCGAAAGCGCTCGGCCTTGTCTGGGGTCTGAGCTTGGTGCTGTGCAGCTTGTATATCGCCTGGCGCGTGCTGGCCGCGATGGACTTCGCCTATCCCCTGCTCTACGACGTCATCGGCATTGAGCAGACCATTGCCAAGACCGGGCCACAGAACCGGATTCGTCCCGGCTTTCACACCACCACACGTGCCGAGCGCGAACGCGTGTTTGCCGCCATTGCCAGGGCCATTCGAGATGACGGACAAGGGCTGGAAGCACTGCGTTATCAGAATGCGAGCGGTCGTGATCTGGGTCTGTTGCTGACCGAGGCCGAGCGTGTACATCTGCACGACGTGGCCAGGCTGGTGCGACGCGTAGAGCCAGTGGGGCTGCTGGGCAGTGTGGCGTTTGTGCTGTTGTCCGTGCTGTTGTGGCGCAGCCGGACGCCACTGCCGACAGGGCGACGCGTGCTGCTGGGCAGCGTTGCGGTCCTGTGCGTCGGCGGCCTCGCGCTGCTGCTCATCGGGCCGCGCGTGGTGTTCTATCAACTGCACGAATGGATTTTTCCCGCCGGCCATCAGTGGTTTTTCTATTACCAGGAATCGCTGATGTCGATGATGATGCGCGCACCGGTGCTGTTCGGCGGCATCGGGCTGATCTGGTTGGGTCTTGGCCTGGGCCTGATGGTGCTGATGTATGTGGCGCTGCAGCGCCTGCTGTCGCGGGCCGCGGCGCCGCTGCACACGCCCGGCACGC
>JBQTJH010000002.1:0-3688 GCA_052387335.1 Panacagrimonas sp.
GACGTACAACCCCCGCTCCGGTGCGTGGGCCGCGGGGTGGCTGGCCAGACCGGCGCGCGGCGATCACGTCGGAGACTCCTTGAAACGACTCGAAACCCGCATGGCAGCTACGTTTCACGTGATTTAAGGCGTTCTTAACCGGACATTACTGAAGAGAAGTACGAGAAAAGCCCGCGCGGGAACAGACGAAAAGTTCCCAGAATTCTATGGCAAGACTTTGATTAAAAAGGGCTGATAGAGATCAGCCCGTAATATTCAATGCGTCCATTTCATCGATCCCGATACTGCGACTCCGCGCGTTCGGTCTGGCCTTTAATATCAACGCACACGGTCGCCGTGGGACGCGCAAGCAGCCTGGCGATGCCAATCGCTTCGCCGGTCTTTTCGCAGTACCCATATTCACGGTCACGGATCCGCCGTAGCGCATCGTCAATCTTCTTCAGCAACAAGGACTCGCGCTCACGCAGGCGCAGGTCCAGCCAATGCTCTTCCTCGGCGCTGGCGCGATCGGCAGGATCAGCAAACACCTCGCGCTGATGCAGGCGTTCCTTAACGTCGAGTTCGCGCGTCAGTACCTCAGCACGCATCTGCAGCAGACGTTCCTGGAAAAACGCGAGCTGTGCGTCGTTCATATAGGTCGATTCCGGCGCACGGCGAATCTGGTCTTCGGTCAATGGAACACCGGGCGTGCCCAAGTCCTGGACCCGGGTTCGCGCCGAGGCCGGTTTAGCCGCTGGACGGGCTTGAACCGAAACTGCAGCGGCCTGCGGCCGATGACTGACGGCTAACGGACGCTTGGCTGCCGGTTTGACCGGCGTTGCGGGTGCGACCTTCGCCTTCGCCGCGGGTTTGGGGGCGGGCTTGGCGCGAGCAACGGGCTTGGTGGCGGGCTTGGGCGCTGACTTGGCTGACTTGGCCGCCTTGACCTTGACCGGCGCCTTCTTCACGACGGCACTCGGTTTGGCCTTCTTTGCCGTCTTGACCGGCTTGGAAGGCGCGGCTTTTTTCGCCACGGGCTTCTTCGCGATAGGCTTGGCCGCCACTTTCTTCTTGGGAGCTGCTTTGCTCACCGGACGTTTGGGTGCTGCAGCAGCTTTCTTCTTCACCTTGGTCTGCGCCATGGAAGGTCTCCGTATTGAACGACTAGCGAAACTGTCGGCTTCACGCCGGCTTCTCCCCACATCTACGCTTCGGCGACATGTGGGCATTGCGCTTGGAAGCGATTTCGCCGCCTTCGCGATGGGCGACGAATATGGGATTCTGGCACAACTGGCTGGTTGCAAGAGAACAACATGAACTCGAGCGCGCGCGTGACCCCCGAGCTTTTTGATCACTTTGTGCCGCTGAACTCGCTCAGACCGGAGGCCAAACGCGGTCTGGCCCGAAACTCGAACATCCTGAATCTGGCGGAAGGCCAGACCCTGTTCCAGGCAGGCGGTCGCGAGGAGCGCGCGTTCTTCCTGCTCGACGGCGATCTAGCCCTGCACGACGAGGCTGGTACCGTGGTGTCGCAGGTTCGGGGCGGGAGCCCGGAGGCGGCGCATCGGGTCGGCTACCCCTCGCCTCACCGGTTCGAGGCTCGATGCGTGAATGCGGTTCGCAGTCTGGCTGTGGACAGCCAGCTGTTGGACGTGATGCTGACTTGGGACCAGACCGACGCCGTTGAAGTCGGCGAACTGAGTCGTGATTCGCAGGTGGATGCGGAAGACTGGATGACGCGGCTGCTGCAGACCCCCGCCTTCCAGATGGTGCCCCCCAGCAACCTGCAAGCCATTTTCATGCGCATGCAGCAGGTCGACGCCAAAGCCGGCGAAGTGATCGTTCGTCAGGATGAATCGGGCGATTACTTCTATGTCATCACCCAGGGCCGCTGCCTGGTAACTCGGGAGCAGCCGCACCAGCGTCCCATCCGCCTGGCGGAACTGGAGACCGGGTCCTGTTTCGGCGAAGAGGCGCTGATCTCTGATGCCCCGCGCAACGCCACGGTCAGCATGATCACCGGCGGCAGCCTCATGCGTCTGGCCAAGGCCGACTTTCACACTCTGCTCAAGGAACCGCTCACCCGGCACCTGTCGCTGGCGGAAGCGGAGGCCTTGGTCGAAGGCGGTCGCGCCACGTTTCTCGACGTGCGATTGCCCAGTGAATTCGCAAACGGGCACCTGAAGGGCAGCCAGAATCTACCGCTATACCTGCTGCGTCTGCGCCTGCCGCAGCTACCGAAGACCAGCACCTACATCTGCATCTGCGATACCGGGCGACGCAGTTCGGTTGCCGCCTTTGTGTTGATCCAGAAAGGTTACGAGGCCTGCACCTTGGCGCATGGCCTGGAAGCGGGCCGCTGATTTACATCGTCTGCGTGGGACGGTCGAATCCCGCAGTACCGGCCAGCTGGGTTTCGATCTTCGACTGGGTGGTGCCACCGTCCTGAAGGCTGAACTGCACACCTATCCCCTGCACACGCTTGCCCTGCGCCGCGCGCGGCGTCACCCACACCACCTTGCCTGCCACCGGCAGACGCTCGGTGCTTTCCATCAGGGTGAGCAGAATGAAGACCTCGTCACCGAGTCGGTATTCCTTGCTGGTCGGAATGAACAGCCCGCCGTTCTTGATAAAAGGCATGTAAGCGGCAAACAGCGCGCTCTTGTCCTTGATATTGAGCGTCAGGATGCCGGGCTGTGCGCCGCCGGGGCGCTGCGGGGTGCTCATGCGCGTTGTGTCCGTTCGATCCGGTTGCCTGAATGTTGCGGTTAGCGGCGCGCTACCGCGGATGGCGCCATATGACGCCACCAAGAAATCATAAGAGATTCGATCAGCAACTGCGGATTGGCATTGGACTGCAGCCGCCGCTGCGCTTCTACGACTTCGGCGAACAAGGCTTCTATCGCGGCGGCATGGACCCCACTCGCCAGCCTCAACACGGCGGCTTCAGCGTCCGCACCGGCCAGCGCGCGCAGCATTTGATGCAGCACGCCCAGATAGTTACGCAACCATTCAGCCACCGTGTCCTTGCCGACCGCGGCCGCGGCGATTAGCGGATCCTGGCGTCGATCCGCAACCGCGAACATGGCCTCACGCCATAAGCGCCGCTGATCAAGCAAGCCCGATTCGCGTGCTGCCAGCGCCGCGAGCGGTGCACCGCCCGCATCGCGCAAGGCATCGCTCAAATCCTGGCCCGGTAGCTGCGACTGCAGCCACGACAGCGCTTGCGCGGAGTCTGGCAATGGGAAATTCAGGCGTTGGCACCGACTGCGCAGGGTCGGCGCCAAGGCCATGGGCCGTTCTGAAATCAGCAGCAGGTATAGACCTTGCGGCGGCTCTTCGACTGTCTTGAGCACGGCGTTGATGCCGCTGGTGTTGAGCGCTTCAACCGGATCGATCACCACCACCCTCGCCCGTCCGTAATGGCTGGACAGCGATAAGCGATCCATCATGGCGCGCAGCTGCTCCATGGAAATGTCGCGCTTTTCCTTGTCGGTTTTGTCGTTGAACTCGCGCGTCAGCCAACTCAGAGTGGGGTGCGTGTCCGCAAGCACCTGGGTACAACCACGACACTGCCCACAGGCCTGTCCGTCCGCCTGCGAGCTTTCGCATAGCAGACTCGCAGCCAGACGACGCGCGAAGCTGCGCTTCCCCACTCCTGCTGCACCTGCAAGCAAGAAGGCGTGCGCCAGACGACCCGCAGCGCGCG
>JBQTJH010000003.1:0-33663 GCA_052387335.1 Panacagrimonas sp.
GTCCGGGCGGCGCTTGGCGACGCTTGTACTCGGATCGACGCACCAAGCCGGAGACGCGACGCACGGTGGCTTCTTCGAAGCCCATCGCGACGATCTCGGAGATCGAGCGGCTGTCCTCGACATAAGCTTCAAGGATGGGATCGAGTATTTCGTAAGGCGGTAGCGAGTCCGAATCTTTCTGATCCGGTCGTAGCTCTGCCGATGGCGGGCGCGTCAGCACGCGCTCCGGAATCACCGGTTTTCCGGCTGGCGAGATCGTGTTGCGGTAGCGCGCCAGCCGAAATACCAGGGTCTTGTACACATCCTTGATCGGGGCAAAGCCGCCGCACATATCGCCGTAGAGCGTGGCGTAGCCCACCGCCATCTCGCTCTTGTTGCCGGTGGTCAGCACACGTGGCCAAACTTGTTGCTCAGCGCCATCAGCAGCACGCCACGTGATCGCGACTGCATATTCTCTTCGGTGACGTCGATCTCGCACCCTGCGAAGCTTTCCGCGAGCGTTGCGTTCAGCGCCTGGAAGGTCGGCTCGATGGGCAGTACCGAGTAGCGAATGCCCAGCGCCTCGGCTTCGATGCGTGCATCGTCGTTGGACATGTCCAGGGTGTAGCGCGAGGGCAGGGACACCCCCCAGACGCGATCAGCGCCGAGCGCATCGGCCGCGATCGCAGCAATCAAGGCCGAGTCGATACCGCCGGACAAACCGATCAGCGCGCCGGGAAATCCGTTGCGCGTGACGTAGTCGCGCACCGACTGCACCAAGCCGCGATAGACCACGGCCTCCTCACTCACCTGTTCGCACACCGGGCCGTGTACGCCGCGGTCGTTGAACTCGACCAGATACAGATCTTCCTCGAACGCCGGCGCGCGAAAGCAGGTCTGACCAGCGCAATTGATGGCCACCGAGCCGCCGTCGAACAGCAGATCATCCTGTCCGCCGACCATGTTGACGTAGAGAATCGGCAACCCAGTTTCGCGCGCGCGCTCGCGCAGCACCGCTTCGCGTTGCGCAGACTTGCCCAGTGCAAATGGCGAGGCGTTGATGTTGATCAGCAGGCGCGCGCCCTGATCGCGGCTCTCGTCGGCCGGCGCCGGACCCCAGATGTCTTCGCAGATGCACAGCCCGACCGGCACACCCTTGAGGTCGAACACACAGGCGCTCTGGCCGGCCGAAAAATGCCGCTTCTCGTCGAACACGCCGTAGTTCGGCAGCAGGCGCTTGCGGTAGCGACGCACCAACTGGCCGTCGCGGAAAATCGTCGCGGCGTTGTAGCGGCCGTCGTCTGCGTACTCGGGGTGACCGACGATGACGTGGATGCCTTGCACTTCGCGGCGGATGCGTTCCAGCCCGGCCTCGATCGCGGGCGGCAGACCGGAGCGCAGCAGCAGGTCGTCAGGCGGATAGCCCACGATCGCGAGTTCGGGAAATGCGATCAGATCCGCGCGGAGTTCGTCACGCGCACGCACGGATGCCGCGATGATCTTCTCGACATTGCCTTCGATGTCGCCGACCCAGAGATTGAGCTGGGCGGCGACGAGCTTCAGGGGGGCCGGCATGGGGCGATTGTCGGCGATTCAGGCCGTGAAAGAAAAAGGCCCGCGATGCGGGCCTTTCTCCGGAACGGTGGGATCAGAGCAGCGACTTCATCGCCGCGCCCAGATCGGCCGGCGAGCGCACCGTCTTCACCCCGGCCGCTTCCAGCGCCTTGAACTTCTCATCGGCTGTGCCCTTGCCGCCGGCGATGATGGCGCCGGCGTGACCCATGCGCTTGCCGGCCGGTGCGGTGACGCCGGCGATGTAGGCGACGACCGGCTTCTTCACATGGGCCTTGATGTACTCGGCCGCTTCTTCTTCCGAAGAACCGCCGATCTCGCCAACCATGATGATGCCCTCGGTCGCGGGATCTTTTTCGAACAGCGCGATCACGTCGATGAAGCCCAGACCGCGCACCGGATCACCGCCGATGCCGACGCACGTGCTCTGGCCCAGGCCGTTCTGCGTGGTCTGGTGCACGGTCTCGTAGGTCAGGGTGCCGGAGCGGCTGACGATGCCAATGCGTCCCGGTTTGTGGATGTGGCCCGGCATGATGCCGATCTTGCACTCGCCCGGCGTGATCACGCCGGGGCAGTTGGGGCCGATCAGCACGGTATCCGGGTAGTCGGCACGCAGCGCCGCCTTGACCTTGACCATGTCGTTCACCGGAATGCCCTCGGTGATGCAAATGACCACCTTGATACCGGCGTCGGCCGCTTCGAGGATGGCGTCGGCGGCGCCCGGTGCGGGCACATAGATCATGCTGGCGTCGGCGCCGGTGGCCTTGACCGCGTCGTGCGCGGTGTTGAACACCGGCAGCTTCAGGTGCGTGCCGCCGCCCTTGCCGGGCGAGACGCCGCCGACCATTTTCGTGCCGTATTCGATGGCCTTTTCAGAATGGAAGGTGCCCTGCTTGCCGGTGAAGCCCTGGCAGATGACCTTGGTGTTCTTGTCGATGAGGATGGACATGTGGCGTTGATCCTTTGAGAATCATTTAGAGAGAAGGTGAGGTCGCGCCTGCGGCGCTGTGAGGAGAAAGGTGTGAGGAAGAACCAAAGCGATTTTCCTCACCCCTCACTCCTGACTCCTCACGTGCCTTGGGCCAGACGAACGACGGTCTGCGCCGCTTCGGTGAGATCGGAAACCGGCGTGATGGCATAACCGGAGGCGCGCAGCATGGCCTGACCTTCTTCCATGTTGGTGCCCTGCAGGCGCGCCACCACCGGCAGCTTGAGGCCGGTCTGCTTGACCGCGGCGATGATGCCCTCGGCGATCAGGTCGCAGCGCACGATGCCGCCGAAGATGTTGATGAAGATGGCTTTGACTTCCGGGCTGGAGGTGATGAGCTTGAACGCCTCGGTCACCTTTTCCGCCGTGGTGCCGCCGCCGACATCGAGGAAGTTCGCCGGCTGGCCGCCGTGCAGTTTCACGATGTCCATGGTGGCCATGGCCAGACCCGCGCCGTTGACCATGCAGCCGATGTTGCCCTCCAGGGTCACGTAGTTGAGATCGAACTTCGCGGCGGCGCGCTCGCGCTCGTCTTCCTGGCTGGGGTCGCGCTGGTGGGCGATTTCCTTCTGGCGGAACAGCGCGTTCTCGTCAAAGTTGAGCTTGGCGTCGAGGGTGAAGATGTTGCCCTCGGCGGTGACGATCAGCGGGTTGATCTCCACCATGCTCGCGTCGGTCTCGGTCAGGATGCGGTACAGCCCAAGCATGATCTTGGTGAACTGGTCGGTCTGCTCCTTGGTGAGGTCCATGAAGAAGCCCAGTTCGCGCGCCTGATAGGGCTGCAGGCCAGCGGCCGGATTGACGAACACGTGCTTGATCTTCTCGGGCGTGTGCTCGGCCACTTCCTCGATGTCCATGCCGCCAGCGGCGGAGGCCATGAACACGATGCGTTCGCGGGTGCGGTCGACCAGGCCGGAAACGTACAACTCGCGCGCAATGTTCGATGGTTTCTCAACCCACACGGCATTGATCGGCAGTCCACCGGCGCCGGTCTGCTTGGTCACCAGCTTCTTGCCCAGCATGGCCTTGGCCGCTTCCTCGGCCGCGTCCGGGCCGGCCACCAGCTTGACGCCGCCGGCCTTGCCGCGACCGCCCGCATGCACCTGGGCCTTGACCACGACCTTGTCCGTGCCCAGTTGCTTGGCTGCCGCGCGGGCCGCTTCAGGGCTCTCGGCCAAGATGCCGTCCGGCACCGCAATCCCAAAACGGGCGAAGAGGGCCTTGGCCTGGTATTCGTGAAGATTCATGCAGTCCCCTGGGGTGATTCCCCGATCGTTGAAGCGCAAACCAAGCTTGAGAAGAGCGGGCGCTGGCAGAGCCCATCCGGGAGCCGTCTTTGGCCGCCCGCGCAAACGGCCGTCGTGCGGCGGCCGGTTCATCCATCGGGCGGGGATTCTCCCTTACTCCATGCGGCGCTGCAAAAGAATGAATGCTCAGCGCAATGACCGGGCGGCGCGCTAGTTCCGCGATCCCGCCCGTTATCATCAGCTTGAATCGCTCAGGATAATGGTCCCAATGCTCTACATGCTGCTTCGACTCGTGCTGGTGGTGGCCGCGGTCTGGTTCGGTCTCAAGCTGTGGCGCAAGTGGCAACAGCAGTCCGGGTTGAATCCGCCGCGGCGCGATCCCGAAAAGTTCGAGCCCACCGTTCGCTGTCAGCGCTGCGGCGTGCATCTGCCAGCGTCCGCCGTGTCGGCTGGCGGGATGTGTGGCAAGTGCAACGATTGATCCGCGACTGACCGCCGCAGGCTGACCATGCTCGATATCGCGGCGGCCCCGCAAGACTGGCGCGTGCTGCGCCTGCTGTCGTTCTATCGGCTGGCCTTGGTGGCGCTGCTGTTGTCCCTGATGGCTCTGGGCTACACGCCGCAGATGCTGTCGTCAATCAAGCCGGAGTGGTATCGCGGTACCTGTCAGGCCTACGCGGTGGCGGCTTTGCTGCTGGCCTGGATGGTGCAGCTGCGGCGACCGCGCATGTCTTTGCAGGCGCATCTGCATTTCGTCGTCGATGTGATCGCCATCGCCACCCTGGTCTACGCCAGTGGAGGTCTCGACGATGGTCTGGGTACCCTGCTGTTGATCCCCACCGTGGCCTGCGCGCTTCTTCTGACGCCGCGCATGGCGATGCTGCAGGCGGCGATCGGCACCCTGGTGATGTTCGGCGAGGAGTTTGCCCGCCAGTACGGGCAGAACCTGGACAGCGGCGGCTTTACCTCCAGCGGTGTGCTGGGCCTGATCCTGTTCGGCACCTCGCTGTCGGCCAGCGCGGTGGCGCAGCGCGCCCGCAAGAGCGAGGCCCTGGCCGAACGCATGGGCAGCGAGTTCGACAATCTGTCGCGGCTCAACGAGATCATCCTGGAATCCATGCACACCGGCGTGCTGGTGCTGGACGCCCATCTGCGCATCGGCAATCTCAATGCCGCTGCGCGCGAACTGCTACGCGCCAGTCGCCAGGCCGAAGGCCGCGTGCTGGAGCAGGAAGCACCGGCGCTGGCCCAGCGGCTGCGCCGCTGGCTGGACGGCATGCAATGGGATGAGGCGCCGATCCTGCTCGGCGCGAATATGGCCGAGGTCATGGTCCGCGTGTCGCGGCTGGGACCGCGCGAAGGCGCGCCGATTCTGGTGCTGATCGAAGACGCCTCGCGGCTGCGGGAGCAGGCGCAGCAGATCAAGCTCGCGGCCTTGGGTCGCTTGTCGGCGAGCATCGCGCACGAGATTCGCAATCCGCTCGCCGCCATCAGCCACGCCGGGCAGTTGATGGATGAGTCGCCGCAGATCGGGCCTGAGGACAAGCGCTTGCTGGCGATGATTCATCGTCATAGCGAGCGCATCGACAAGATCATCGGCGACGTCATGGCCTTGTCGCGTCGCGAGCCGGCGCAGCCAAGCTCGATTGCGCTCGCCAGCTGGCTGGCAGACGCGGTGACTCTGTACGCGGAGGGTTACGCCGCGGGCGAACGTCTGATTGGCGTGGCGCAGATCGATCCGACGCTGCGCGTGCATTTCGATCCGCATCATTTGCAGCAGCTGATGTTCAATCTCTGGGACAACGCTTTTCTGCACGGGGGCGGCACCGCGGCGGACGTCAGCGTGAACTGTGGTGTCGAGCGCGGGCGGCCATGGCTAGAGGTGGCCGACAGTGGGCCCGGCATTGCGGAAGCCTTGCTTGAGCGCGTTTTTGAACCGTTTTTCAGCACTGCCCACGGCGGCGCGGGACTGGGCCTGTACCTGGTGCGCGAGCTGTGCGAATTCAATCAGGCCAGAATCAGTTATCAACGGCGCGCGGCCGGCGCCTGCTTTCGCATCAGCTTCACGCGCGGCGCCTGAGTTGGCGCGCGCAACATGATTCAATGACACCCGCATGAACAAGCAAGCACCCGCTACTCCCGCGCGGCTGGCCCTGATCGTTGACGACGAGGCCGATATCTGCGAGCTGCTGGAAATCACGCTCTCGCGCATGGGCGTGCGCAGCTGCGCGGCGGCGAGCCTTGCCGAGGCGCGCGCCTGGCTGCAGGACAAGACCTTCGACTTCTGCCTCACCGACATGCGCCTGCCAGACGGCAACGGCATCGACCTGGTGCGCCTGGTGCAGGCGCAGTACAGCCGCTTGCCGATCGCGGTGATCACCGCGCACGGCAATGCGCAGGCGGCGGTGGAGAGCCTCAAGGCCGGCGCCTTCGACTTCGTGTCCAAGCCAGTTGATCTGGGTGCACTGCGCAAGCTGGTGGAAACCGCGCTGCAGATGGGCGAAGTCCCGGCCAGTGCCGAGCAGGAACCCGATGGCGGACTGCTGGGCGCACATGAATCCATCGTGCGCCTGCGACAACTGGTGGAGCGCCTCGGACGCAGCCAGGCCCCCGTCCACATCTACGGCGAATCCGGCACCGGCAAGGAGCTGGTGGCGCGCTTGATTCATGCGCGCAGTCCGCGCGCCTCGGGGCCGTTCACGCCGGTCAATTGCGGCGCCATTCCGTCCGAGCTGATGGAGAGCGAATTCTTCGGCCATCTCAAGGGCGCATTCACCGGCGCCATCCGCGACAAGAGCGGACTGTTCCAGATTGCCGAAGGCGGCACCCTGTTTCTGGACGAGATCGCCGACCTGCCCTTGCATATGCAGGTCAAGCT
The DNA here is from genome assembly GCA_052387335.1 of Panacagrimonas sp. Taxonomy (GTDB): domain Bacteria; phylum Pseudomonadota; class Gammaproteobacteria; order Nevskiales; family Nevskiaceae; genus Panacagrimonas. The sequence goes on from JBQTJH010000003.1 coordinate 6,665, forward strand.
GCTGCGCGCAGTGCAGGAGCGCAGTATTCGTCCGGTGGGCGCAGAACAGGAAGTGCCGGTAAACGTGCGGCTGATTTCCGCCACGCACAAGGATCTGACCGAGCTGGTGGCCAGCGGCGCGTTTCGTCAGGACCTCTATTACCGCGTCAATGTCATCGAGGTGCGCACGCCGCCGCTGCGCGCACGTGCCGCCGACATCCCCATGCTGGCCGAGCAGATGCTGATCCGACTGGCGCGCACCTCGGGGCTGGAGCGCGCACCCGAGCTGTCTTTCGAGGCGCTGCAGGATCTGTTGCGTTATGACTTCCCGGGCAACGTGCGCGAGCTGGAAAATATTCTGGAGCGCGCCATCACCCTGTGCGATGGCCACAGCATCAGTGCGGCGGACCTGCAGCTGCGCGCAGTGCCGCCCTTGAGCGGGGCGCTGCCTGAAATCGATCCGGTCGCGCGACGCCTGCCCGCGCCGGTGGCAACGGTCGGTCTGGATGATCGCGTCGAAGAAATGGAACGCCAGGCGATCCGCGATGCGCTGGAAAAAACCCGTTACAACAAGACCAAGGCGGCGGCACTGCTGGGGCTGACGTTTCGTCAGCTGCGCTACAAGGTCAAGAAGCTGAACTTGGAATAGTCATGCGCGTTCCGTCTCTCTCCAGCAGGGGCAGGATGCGGCGCACCGGCGTCGCGTTACTCAGCGTCCTGCTGCTGTGTGCTTGCGAGCCGACGCCGCCGGTGGCCGAGCCGCCGACATCGCAAGCCGAGGTCGCGCCCGAAGCCGGGACACCGGCTGCCGCGCTGCACGCCTTGTTCGAGCAGACCTGGGAGCGGCGACTGGCGGATGCACCGAGTCTGGCTACGTATCTTGGCGACGCGCGCTACAACGACCGTTGGGAAGACCTGAGCTTTGATGCGATCGAGGCGCGGCATCAGCAGGACGTGCAGACCTTGCAGCGATTGCAGGCACAGCCTTTCGCGCAACTGTCGGCCGAAGATCAGCTCAACCACGAGTTGTTTCGCCGCGATCTGCAGGACCGCATCGACGGTCATCAATTCAAGCGCGAGTTGATGCCGCTGGATCAGCTGCGCGGCGTGCATCTGAATGCGCAGATGTTGGAATTCATGCGCTTCGACACGCAGCAGGATTACGAGCACTGGCTGACGCGTCTGCAGTCCTATGGCAGCTTGGTGGATCAAACCATCGCGCTGATGCGCCGCGGCATGCGCGAAGGGCGCGTGCCGCCACAGATCGTCATGCGGCGCGTGCCGCCGCAGATTGCGCCACAGATCGTGCAGCGCGCGGCGGATAGTCCGTTCCATGCGCCGTTCAAGCAGTTTCCCGACAGCATCGCGCCTGAGGTGGCCAGGCAACTCGATCTGGGTGCTCAGGCGGCGATAGAAGAAGTGGTGATCCCGGCGCTGCAACGCCTGCTGCGCTTCATTGAACAGGACTATCTGCCTGCTTGTCCTGCGAATCGCTTCGGCCTGGTCGGCCACCCCGAGGGCGAGGCCCACTACGCGTATCTGGTGCGTCATCACACCGGCAGTACGCTCAGCCCCGGCGAGATTCATGAGCTGGGATTGAGCGAGGTCACGCGTCTTCGACGCGAGTTCGAAGCGCTCATGCGCAAGGACGGGCATCGGGGCAGCATCGCGGCCTATCGCCAGCGGCTCACGCGCGATGCGCGTTATCGCTACACCGACGCCGAATCCCTGCTCGATGCCTATCGCGCCATTGCCAAGCGCATCGACCCGGAACTGCCGCGTCTATTTGGCAAGCTGCCGCGCACGCCTTACGGAGTACGCGCCATGCCTGCGTTGTCGGCGGCCTCTGCGCCCGCGGCCTACTACTACCCGCCTTCAGCCGATGGCACGCGCGCCGGGTATTTCTATGTCAACACCGACCGACCGCAGAGTCGCGACGGCTGGGAGATGGAAACCCTGACCGCGCACGAGGCGGTGCCCGGCCATCACCTGCAAATTGCACTGGCCAACGAGTTGCCGGGTCTGCCGGCGTTTCGCCGGCTCGGGCTGGATCTGACGGCTTTCGTCGAGGGTTGGGGTCTGTACGCGGAATCGCTCGGCGGCGAACTGGGCCTGTATGCCGACCCGGCTGCACGCTTCGGCCAGCTGTCGTTTGAGATGTGGCGCGCCGTGCGATTGGTGGTGGACACCGGGCTGCATGCCAAGGGTTGGTCACGGCGCCAGGCGCGGGAGTACTTCGCCGAACATGCGCCGCGCGCGCCGGCCGAGATCGAGGTGGAAGTGGATCGCTACATCGCCATGCCCGGACAGGCCCTGGCCTACAAGCTCGGGCAAATCAAGATTCGCGAACTGCGGGGTCGCGCGCAGCAGCGCCTGGAGGCGCGCTTCGATGTGCGTGGCTTCCACGACACGGTGCTGGGCCAGGGGCCACTGCCGCTGGAGATCCTGGAGCAGAACGTCGACGCCTGGATCGAGACTCAGGCCCAGATCAAACCCGGACCCTGAGTGCCGGAGAGCCTAATCGCGCGCCTTGTTCAGAGTTTCACCAGGCTCAGCCGCGTTCCAGCACCACGATCACGCGACCCTTGCAGGCGATCACGCCATCTTCTTCCAGGCGCTTGGTCACACGGCCGGCCATCTCGCGCGAGCAGCCGACCATGCGCGCCAGCTCCTGGCGGCTGGTTCGAATGGCTTTGCCGCCGCTCGTTTCCAGCGCATCGGGCTTGGACGACAAGTCCAGCAACACATGCGCGATGCGCCCGGCAACATCCAGAAACGCCAGATCGCGCAGGCGGCGGCTGGTATCGCGCAGGCGCATGGCGATCTGGCCGGCGATGGTGAACATGATGTCGGGGTGACGCGCAGCAAAGCCTCGAAAGTGGGCCAGCTCCATCTCCGCCACCAAGACCGGCGTGCGCGACCGCACGATGGCCGAGCGCGTGTTCAATTCCGGAAACAGGCACATTTCGCCGAAAAAATCGCCGGGGTTGAGATAGGCCAGCACCATCTCGCGCTTGCCCTCGCGGATCAGCACGCTGACCGATCCTTCGATGATGTAGAACAGCGAGCAGGGCTCGTCGCCGACATTGAGGATGTGGGTGCGGGGCGCGTAGCTGCGCATGTGCGCTACGCCAACAAATTCATCGACCGCCGACCGCTGCAGCATTATGGGCTCCGTGTCGCGGTCGCCAATGCGCCGCCTTCTTGTTTTGCCGGAAAATACCACAGCGATACGGGCGAGCCCGGTCAACGGATCACACACGGGGTAGACAGCATGCAGGCCAGAATCAAATGGGTGGAAAACGCGGCCTTTGTCGGCGAGACCGGCAGCAGCCACGCGGTGGTGATCGACGGCCCGGCCGAGATCGGCGGCCGTAATCTGGGTTGCCGGCCGATGGAGCTGATGCTGTTGTCGGTGGGATCGTGCTCGGCGGTGGACGTGATCCACATTCTCAAGAAGGCACGCCAGCCGGTGAAGGACTGCTATGTCGAGGTCGAGGGCAAGCGTGCCGATACCGAACCCAAGGTGTTCACCGACATCCACCTGCACTTCGTGATCATGGGCGAGGGCCTGAGCGAGACCCAGGTCAAGCGCGCGGTAGACCTGTCGGCCGACAAGTATTGCTCGGCCTCGATCATGCTCAAGCGCGGCGGTGTCAACGTGACCCACAGTCACGAACTCCGGACGGGGAGTTCGTCGGAATTACGCTCGGCGCAGCCGCCCTCCGGCACCGCGACCTGAGCGTTGCCGCGCGATCGTCATCCGGCTTGCTTCATAATCCGCGCCCGGGGCGCCCCAGGATGGGCCCGCGGTCTATGTTCCCTGGAGATCAGTTTGGCCAAACTCACCAGTAATCCGAAGCTCAAGCTGCACGGATTCAACAATCTGACCAAGACGCTGTCGTTCAACATCTACGACATCTGTTACGCCCGCAGTCCCGAGCACACGCGCGAGTACATCGAGTACATCGACGAGGCCTATAACGCCGAGCGTCTGACCTCGATCCTGACCGAAGTGGCCGACATCATCGGCGCCAACATCCTCAATGTCGCGCGCCAGGACTACGACCCGCAGGGGGCCAGCGTGACGATGCTCATTTCGGAGGGTCATCTGGACGGCCTGCCAACGCCGGGCGTGGACAAGAAGTCGGTGGTCGGTCATCTGGACAAGAGCCACATCACCGTTCACACCTATCCGGAAACGCATCCGGACAACGGCATCAGCACCTTCCGCGCGGATATCGACGTCTCTACTTGCGGCAAGATTTCACCGCTGAAAGCGCTGAACTTCCTGATCAAGAGCTTCGAGAGCGACATCGTGGTGATGGACTACCGCGTGCGCGGCTTCACGCGCAATGTGCGCGGCATGAAGCACTTCATCGATCACGCCATCGACTCGATCCAGAACTTCATCGGCCGCGACATCAAGGATCGCTACGACATGGTCGACGTCAACGTCTACCAGGAGAGCATGTTCCACACCAAGATGCGCCTGAAGGAACTGGACGTGGACACCTACCTGTTCGGCGAAGGTGTGGCGGAACTTCCTCCGCGCGAGGCCAAGCGTATCCGAGATCGAGTCAACCACGAGATCATGGAAGTGTTCTACGGCCGCAATATTCAGCGCTAAGCGCTGAGCTTCAACCCGATCAGTCCGGCCAGGATCAGGGCCAGACTGCCCAGCTTGAGTGCCGAAGCCGGCTCACCCAACAGCCAGATTCCTGCGATGGCTGTGCCGAGCGCGCCGATCCCGGTCCACGCCGCGTAGGCCAGGCTCAGCGGCAGGTTGCGCATGGCCAGTGCCAGCAAGCCAAGGCTGGCGAGCATCGCGACGGCGGCGAGCACAGCCATAGGCAGATTGGACAGTCCGCGGCTGTGTTTGAGTGCCAGCGCAAACACGACTTCCAGCAGGCCGGCACAGGCCAGAACACTCCAGGTGGACATGGGATTTCTCCGCTGAAACAGCGGGGTCGTCCCCTGGAACAATCAGGCTGCGCCGAGTCGTCCCGGCGCCGTTGCAGTTTACGTTGAGCGCTGCGCCGTCTGGCGACCGCTGATCCGCCGACATCGGCGCGGCGGCCGTTATGATCAGGCGCTATGGGCGCGAATCAGGCGGGAGCGCAGCCGCGGCGCGGTTGACGCGGACTTGGAGTGGCGATGCTGCTGCTGGCCGGTGTCTGCGTCCTGCATGTGCCCGCGCAGGCCAGGACCCAGAAGCCCGCCGCCAAGGCAAGCTGCCGGGCGCCGCAGCAGACGCCGACGCAGCAGCGGTTCGAAGTGTTCCGCGACTGTGCCGACACACCGGAGATGGTGCGCCTTCCCGGCGGCCGCTCTCTGATGGGCGAGCTGGGCGACAGCGGCCTGAGCTATCAACGCCCGATCCACCAGGTCGAGGTGCCGGCGTTCGCCATCGGCCGCTACGAGGTCACGTTTCTGGAGTGGGACGAATGCCGGGCCGCGCGCTTCTGCCAGAAGTCGCCCGATGACGAGGGCTGGGGTCGCGGCTTCCGGCCGGTGATCAATGTCAGCTGGCTGGACGCGCAGCAGTTCGTCGCCTGGCTCAGCAACAAGACCGGCCAGCGCTACCGCCTGCCCAGCGAGGCTGAGTGGGAATATGCCGCGCGTGCCGGCACCACCACGCAGTTCTACTGGGGCGATGGCGCGCAGACCACTTGCGATTACGCCAACACCTTCGACATTGCCGGACGTGGCGAGCGCTCCAACTGGTTCTGGAGCATTCACTGTCTCGACGGCTATGCCTACACCTCGCCGGTCGGCAGCTTCCCGCCCAATCCCTGGGGCTTGTTCGACATGCACGGCAATGTCTGGGAGTGGGTGCAGGACTGCTGGCACAGCGATTACACCGGTGCGCCAGCCGACGGTTCACCCTGGGTGGGCGGCACCAACAGCGACTGCGGCAAACGCGTCAATCGCGGCGGTGGCTGGGGCAATCATCCGCGCACCATGCGCGCGGCCAAACGCGATGCCGATGCCGCGACCGGCTCGGGCGATGCCTTTGGTTTTCGCGTGGTGCGCGAGGAGCGCGCACAACCACCTGCCGCACCCGCGACCCGGACGCCGCAGAGCGCGGCGCCCTGAGCCGGCGCCACATCAGCGCCAGATCGGCGCATCATCAGCGCATCAGGCGGTAACCGCGGCGCGGTGTCGTGACCGACTGCGTCGTCGTCACGCTCAAGTCAAAGCTCACCGCGAAATCCACGCCAACGCGCGGCGTGCCCTGCAGGCGGATGCTGGCGGGCGAGTCCAGCGAGGGGAAGGCGCCGCAGGCCTCGCCCTCGTCGCAGATGAAGCCGTCATCGTCGCTGTCGGTTCCGGCGATCAGCAGGTAGTCACCCTCGACCACCGAGAAGGCGTAGTTGTACTGGCTGTTGCTGATCGGCACCTCGTCCTGGGCTACCGCCTCGAAGCTTTCCGGATCGACCAGCAACACATACTGCTTGCCCGCATCAACGCTGCCGCTGAAGCTGCCGACGCGCATCAGCACCGGCACGCTGATGTCGTTGACGTTGGAGCGCAGCTCGATGCGCGCGGCGTAGGTGCCGTCCGCCAGACCGCTGCGATTCACGTTCACGCTGTAGCGACCCAGTCCGTTCTGATCCACTGCTTGCGCGCTGACCGTGAGCCAGGGCGCATCGTCGCTGATCGATTCCAGACTCAGTGCGCCGCTGCCGGCGTTGCTCACGTCAAGCGACAGGCTGCTCAGCGTATTGCTGAAGGACAGGCTGTTGGGTTGCGCCGACAGGCGCGGGTTGTCTGCCGGGGCCTCGCCATTGGCCAGACGAATGGCCTCGCGCACGGCCCGGTTTGCGTCGATCAGGCCGTGGCCGAAGCTGTTGTCGCGCCCGGCTGTGCCCAGATCCTCGGTGATGCTGCCGCCGGCCAGCAGGCCATCGAGCTGCGCCGGGCTCAGCGCCGGGTTCACCGCCTTCATCAGCGCCACCACGCCCGCCATGTGCGGTGCGGCCATCGACGTACCCTGCAGAAAACCGAGACCGTCGCGAATCACGCCGCTGCCGTCGCTGGACAGGGTGCTGAAGACACCGTCGGCGCCGGCGCGAGACTGATCGCCGCCCGGTGCGGCCACGTCCACCGCGTCGTTGAATTGCGAATACGGCGAGCGCTGCTTCTGCCGGCCAACCGCGGCAACCGATACCACGCCCTCATACGACGCGGGATAACTCTTGCGACCGTCGCCGCTATTGCCGGCCGCCGCAACCACGATCAGGCCCGCATTCACCGCCGCGCTGTATGCGCTTTGTTCGGACTGCGAAAACGCATCGCTACCCAGACTCAGATTGAGGATGTCGGCGCGCCGCGGCGGCAGCTGTCCGCTGGCATTGCTCAAGCCTGCGGCGTAGCGCACGCCGTTGATGATGTCCATGCTCGTACCCGCGCCGCCTTCGCCGAGCACGCGCAGCGGCATGATGCGCGTGTTCCAGCCGACGCCGGCCACGCCAATCCCGTTGTTGGTTCTGGCGGCGATGGTGCCGGCCACATGCGTGCCGTGAAAGCTGCTGCCGCCGGTCAGGCCGCCGTCGCCCGGATCATCGGCATTGCCGTCGATGCCGTTGCCGTCGAGCCCACGCTGCGCGCTGCTGACGAAATCAAAACCGTCCGGATCGGCGGCGTCGTACTGACCCAGCAGATCCGGATGATTCAAGCGCACGCCGGTGTCCGCAACGGCGACGATGACCTGCGCCGATCCGGTGGTGATATCCCAGGCCTGCGGCAGATTGATCAGGCTGTAATGCCACTGCTGGTTGATGAACTCGTCGTTGGGCAGAACGCTGGCGCGATGGATGAAGTTGGGTTCGGCGTACTCGACGGCTGGTTCCTGTCGCATCGTCTTGATGCGACGCAGGGTGCGCGAACGAGCGGCGAGCGTTTCATCGGCGTAGCGAAATCCATGTGCGTCAGGAATCGACAAGGCCTTGGGCTGCACCGTCCACTCCATCAGATCGACAACGCCGGGAATGCTCAAGCGCGCTGTCGCAGCCATGGACTTGGCCAGGATCTGATCGCCGCGCTGCACCGGTGCGCGATACGCCACCAGCGCCTGATCCGGCGCGAACTCATTCTGCGTGCTCAGATGTGATCGCGCGTCGCTGCTGACGAGTTGCCCTTGCTGCGTGATCGACAGCACGTAGTTGGACGCGCCGATGGCGGCATCGGCGTCGAAGACCTCCACCGCGATCAGATAGCGAGCGGTGCCGCTGCCGGGCACAGTCAGCGTCTCCAGTTTGCCGGTGCCGATGGATTCCGCCAGCAGATTGCCGTTGGCGTCGGCCAGCGACAGATCTAGGTCGTTGGACAGACCGTCCTCGGCGATGAACAGGTTGATCACCTGTCCGGCCGCAAGCTCGACCTGGAAAATATCGACCTCATCGGCCACCGCATCCTGCGCGCTGCTGGCCTCTCTCACATAGCCGCCCAGGGTGACCGGATTGCGCAAGGCCTGCGCGGTTCCAATCGAATTGTTTGCGATACGCGCGACCGTGCGGTCGCCGGTGTCGCTGTCGATGGCGGCATCCGCTGGCGCGCTCATGCGTCCACTGATTTCGAAGCTCGACCCGGGTGCGCCGTTGCCATTCGTCCCGCCTCCGCCGCCGCAGGCGCTAAGCAAAGACAGGTGCAGCATGACCGCAAGTATGAGACGCATGGTGATATCCCCGAATCCGCTGCCCGCAGCCTAGCGTGAACTGATGAAGGCTTACGGTGCGTCACCGCGCAAACCGCGGATGCGCTGCTCAAGCTCGGCAACCTGCAAGCGGCTGCCGTCCATGGGTGCATCCGCGATCAGTTCGATATGCGCGCGAATCCGTCGCGGCAGGCGCGAACGTCCCATGCGGCTATCGCGTCGCGACCACATGCTCTTCCACAGTCCACGTACCGCCATGGGCACCACGGGTGCCGAGGTTCGCGCCAGGATCTTCTCGATGCCGGGCTTGAAGGTCTGGATCTCGCCGTCCGGGGTCAGGCCACCTTCTGGGAACAGGCCCACCAGCTCGCCGTTGCGCAGCGCGGCGTCGATGTCCTCATAGGCCTTGTCGAGCAAGGCGGCGTCTTCCTTGGCCGGCGCAATCGGGATAGCGCGTGCGGTGCGGAAAATGAAATTGAGCACCGGGATGCGAAAAATCTTGTGATACATCACGAAGCGGATCGGTCGACGCACCGTGCCGCCCAGGATCAGCGCATCGACATAACTGACGTGATTGCAGGTGACGATGGCGGCGCCTTGATCCGGAATATGGTCCAGCCCGGTTTTGCGAATGCGATACAGCAGACTGATGAGCATCCACACCAGGAAGCGCATCAGGAATTCCGGCAACAGGCTGTAGATGAACAGCGCCACCGCCGCATTCATCAGCGCCACGGTCAGCAACAGCTGCGGAATGCTCAGCCCAGCCTTGAGCAGCACGATGCTGATCAGCGCCGACACCACCATGAACAGCGCGTTGAGAATATTGTTGCCGGCAATGATGCGTGAGCGGTGCGTGGATTCGGAGCGTGTCTGGATCAGCGCGTATAGCGGCACGATGTAGAAGCCGCCAAACAGGCCGATCAACAGCAGATCCCACAGCACGCGATGATTCGCCGCCTCGGCAACGAAGGCCGCCGCGCCCAGGTCTGTCACCTGCGCCAGCATCGGCGCGGCGAAATACAGATCAATGCCGAACACGGTCATGCCGATGGAGCCGAAGGGCACCAGCCCCATCTCGACCTTGTGACCCGACAGGCGTTCGCACAGCAGCGACCCGATCCCGATACCGAGCGAGAACACGGTCAGCAGCAAGGTCACCACCTGCTCGTTTCCGCCGAGGTAGAGCTTGGTGTAGTTGGGTAGCTGCGACAGGAAGGTGGCGCCGTAGAGCCAGAACCAGAAGATGCCGAGTACCGACAGCAAGACGGTGCGATTGCCGCGCATGAACTGGAAGGTGCGCCAGGTTTCGGTCAGCGGATTCCAGTTGATCTGCAAGTCCGGCACGGTTGCCAATGACGGCGGGATGCGACGCGCAACCAGGTATCCGGCCACTGCCACCAGCAACACCGCGACGCTCACCCCCATCGCGCCCTGATCGCGCGCAATCAGCCAGCCGCCGAGCATGGTGCCGAGCAGGATGGCAAGGAAGGTGGCTGCTTCCACCAGCGCATTGCCACCTACCAGCTCTTCCTCGTGCAGCACCTGCGGCAGGATCGAATACTTCACCGGCCCGAACAGCGCGGACTGCGCGCCCATCAAGAACAGCACACCGATCAGCATGGGCAGGTTGCCCATCCAAAAGGCTGCGGCGCCCAGCGCCATGATCACGATCTCGGCCAGCTTGATCAGGCGAATCAGCCGCGATTTCTCGTATTTCTCGGCGATCTGGCCGGCGGTGGCCGAGAACAGGAAGAAGGGCAGGATGAACACGCCCGCTGCCAGATTCACGTACAGATTCACTTGGTCGGTTGACAGACCGGCGATTCCGAACGTGACCAGAATCACCAGCGCGTTCTTGAATACATTGTCGTTGAACGCCCCCAGGGTCTGGGTAGCGAAGAACGGTCCGAAGCGGCGCTCGGACAGCAAACGGAACTGGCTGTGTTCAGACATGGGCAGCGAGCAGTCTCAGGGCGCGGACGCTACATCCACGAGGTGAATCGAGCGGGATTACGGCGCGTCGGAATCGAGATCGGGAAACGCCGGTTGCGCTGCCGGCTCCGGTGCGCCAAGCAAGGCCTGCGCGCCGCGGCTTTCATTGGTGCCGCAGGCCAGCGTGACGCCGGCCTCGGTCTTGGCCACCAGCAGTTTTTGTTCTTCGGCGGAGAACACGCGCTCGCGTCCCAGGCTGTCGGTCTCCACCAGCCTGGTGGCAACACGGTAGCGATTCAGGTCGGCACGCAGCCGCGCGCATTCCGCCTCGCGCTGCGCGGTCTCGGCCTGCTGCGCGTCGGATGCTGCGGTCGTGGCAGCAGTGCCGAGGCGTGGTCCCACCGTCTGCACATCGCGCGCCCCCAGCGGCGGTTGATCGCCGTAGTAGGTGCGACCGTCCTCTCCGGTCCAGCGATACACCGCCGCTGAAGAGACTTCAATCAGGCTCAGACTCAGGCACAGCGCCAACAGAAGCGTACGCATGGGGCGGCTACCAGAACATGACGCGCGTGAGTCTAGCCCGCATTGTGGCCGGCAGCTCGACCTGCCTTGCCTACAATCGAAGCCATGAAATGGACATCGTGGTGGCTGCGCGCAGTGCTGTTGCTGCTGTTGATCGTGAGCGCGGCCCAGCTGTGGCTACTGCAGCGCATGCACACCGAGATGGAACGACTCAGCGCGCGCCTGATTCCGCAGGGCGAGCTGCGCTACCAGGCGATGTGGCCGTTCCTGTGGGGCGAGGCGCGCGTCTGGGGCTTGTCGTTCCAGCCCGAAGGCCTGCTCAAACTCAGCATGCGCACGCCGCCCGGTTTTCGCGTGACGGTGCGCGAACTGCGGATCGAGGACTGGCGACTGGGCGCGCACGGCGAGCTTGAATTCCTGCGCGGTCGCTTGCGTGGCCTCAGATTTCCCATCGCCGACGCCAACGCGGCCGGCACCTCGTCCACGCGGCTGGCCCGCGCACGTCTGCCCACGCTCGCCGAGCTGGGGTTCCCGGTGCTGGAGCTGGATGTCCGCTTCACTTCGCAATATCTGCGCGCCGCGGATCTGGCGGTGATCAGCATCGACAGCCGCAGCAATGTGTGGGGTCAGGCGCAGGCGAGTGTGCATCTGCAGGGCACACCTGCGGCGTTCCTGCGCTCGCAGGATCAACTGCTGCTGCGCAAGCTCCAGATTGATTTGCCAGATCATCTACGCTTGCACCAGCTCAAGCAGTCTGCGGCGCGAGCTCAGGGCGTTTCGACCCGCGCCGGGAGTCCGGCCCTGGCCCTGGGATTGCAGCAGCGCGCACGGACCGAGCGCTGGGACTGGTCGCCAGGCTCGCTGAGCGCGATGCAACAGGCGCTACGCGAGTCGCGTAGCCTGCAGATCACACTGGCGCCGCCGGACGACTTTCTGCTGCGCGACCTGCGCATGCACAAGGCGGCGAACTGGTCGCGCGAGCTGGGGTTTGGTCTACGTGCACCGGCGCCACCCGAAGCGGATGACGCCGATGCGCGCTGATCAGAGGTCGTAGCCGCGTTCGTTGTGCTCGGCGGTATCCAGGCCGGTGGATTCAGCCTCGGCCGAGACGCGCAGGCCCAGCACCAGGCCAACCAGCTTGAGCAGGATGAAGGTGGCAATGGCGGTATAGGCCGCGGTGGCCAGCACGCCGATCGCCTGCACGCCCATCTGCGAACCCATGGTCATGCCCTCGGCATAGCCCTGGCCGCTGAAGGCGCCGAGCGATGCCGAGGCGAAGATACCGGCCAGCAGAGTGCCCAGAATGCCGCCCACACCGTGCACCGGGAACACGTCGAGCGAGTCGTCGATGTGCAGGCCGCGCTTGATGAAGTTGGTGGCGTTGAAACACAGGAAGCCGGCCAGCAGACCGATGATCAGCGCGCCGCCAGGGCCGACGAAGCCCGAAGCCGGCGTGATCGTGCCCAAGCCGGCGACCATGCCAGTGACCGTACCCAGTGCAGAGGGCTTGCCGTAGCGCAGCCACTCCATCACCGCCCATGCGGTAGCACCCGCAGCGGCCGAGATATGCGTGACCAGGATCGCCATCGCCGCATTGCCGTTGGCGGCTAGTGCCGAACCGCCGTTGAAGCCGAACCAGCCCACCCACAGCATGGCGGCGCCGGTGACGGTCATGGTCATGTTGTGCGGCATCATCGCGGTCTGCGGAAAGCCTTGGCGCTTGCCCAGCACCACCGCAGCGACCAGTGCGGCCACGCCCGCCGTGATGTGCACCACCGTGCCACCGGCGAAGTCGAGCAGGCCCATCTTGAACAGCCAGCCATCCGAGGCCCACACCCAGTGGCACACCGGTGCGTAGACCACGATCACCCAGAGCGTGGAGAACAGCAGCATGGCGGAGAACTTCATGCGCTCGGCGAAGCCACCCACCACCAGCGCCGGCGTGATCACTGCGAAGGTCAGCTGGAACATGGCGAACGCGGTTTCGGGAATCGTGACGCTGACCGAGCCCTCGGCCACGCCGACGAAGAACGCCTTGCCCAGTCCGCCCACCAGCGGGCCGCCTTCACCGAAGGCCAGGCTGTACAGAAACAGCACCCACAGCACGGATACCATGCAGGCAATGGCAAAGCACTGCATCAGCACCGACAACACGTTCTTGGTGCGCACCAGGCCGCCGTAGAACAGCGCCAGGCCCGGCAAGGTCATCAACAGCACCAGCGCGGTTGAAGTCAGGATCCAGGCGGTGTCGCCGCTGTTGATGTCCTGGGCGCCGGCCACAGCCGGCATTGCGGCGAGTGCCGCAGCAAGTAGACGTTTCATGACTGCTCCCTCCAGGTCGTCACGGCCGTCGGTGGCCGCCGCCTTGTCTGTGTTTATGGTGTGCCGGGCGACGATGCCCGACAGGTCCTGCGGGTCAAGCTGGGCGGCGATCAGACCGCGTCGACTCCGGATTCACCGGTGCGGATGCGCACGGTCTGGTCCAGGTCGTACACGAAAATCTTGCCGTCGCCGATCTGTCCGGTCTTGGCGCTCTTCTGGATCGCTTCCACCGCGCGGTCGACCATATCAGGCGCCAGCGCCACCTCCAGCTTGATCTTGGGCAGCAGGTCCACGGTGTACTCGGCGCCGCGGTAGAGCTCCGTATGTCCCTTCTGGCGGCCAAAGCCGCGCACCTCGGTGACGGTCATGCCCTGCACGCCGATATCCGCCAGCGCCTCGCGAACCGCATCGAGCTTGAACGGCTTGATTACGGCAATCAGCATTTTCATGGTGCACCTCGTGCAGAAAGTGGAAGCGGGCGTTTGAGTCTAGCGGACTCGGGCGGCGTTAAAAAAGCTGGAAAGCAATCGGCCTACGACAGTGGCAGTTCGCGTTCGCGGTGATATTCCAGAATCCGACGATAGGCGTCCGGGTCCTTGATGTGCACCATGCCGCCTTCGCGCGGGTGCACCCAGTCGTAGAGGCGCGACAGGTAGAAGCGCAGCGCCGCCGCGCGCAGCACCATGCGCCAGGCAGCGGCTTCCTCGGCGCTGGTCTGACGTCTGGCGATATAGGCCGTGATCATGGCCGAGGCGCGCGCGTGATTGGGCACGCCGTGGGTGTCGAAGCACCAGTCATTGACCGTGATGGCCAGGTCGTACAGCAGGCTGTCGTTGCAGGCGTAGTAGAAGTCGATAACGCCGGTCAGGCGATCGTCCACAAACAGCACGTTGTCGCGGAACAGATCAGCGTGGACGATCCCTTGCGGCAGCGCGGACAGATCCAGCCGCGACTGCGCATCGAGTTCTGATTCCAGCAGCGCGCGCGCGTCGGCCTGCAGATGGGGCAGCAGACCTCGAGCGGTGTCCAGGCGCCACTGCGCGCCGCGTGTGTTGTGTGCGCTGCCCTTGAATGAGGCCGCCACGCGGTGCAGTTCGCCCAGCACCTCGCCAGTGGCGCGGCACTGCGCCAGATTCGGGAACAGCACACTCTGGCCGGTGAGCCTTCGCACCATCGCTGCCGGCTTGTCGTTGAGCGTCAGCAGCGACTGGCCGTCGCGCGTGAGCAGCGGTGCCGCGCTGGGAAAGCCATGCGCGGCCAGATGTTCCATCAGACCCAGGAAGAACGGCAGGTCCGCGTAGTTCAGGCGCTCGAACAAGGTCAGCACCCAACGTCCGTCGTCGGTATCGACGAAGTAGTTGGTGTTCTCCACGCCCTCGCCGATGCCTTGAAAACCGACGACTTCGCCGACCGGATACTGCTTGAGGAATTCAAGCAACTCGGCGTGCGTGACCTTGGTGAAGACGGACATGGGCTCAGCGTTTCCAGAAGCTCGGGGTGAATACGATCAACAGGGTAAAGATTTCCAAGCGTCCGAGCAGCATGGCAAAAATCATCACCCATTTGCCGGTGGTGCTGACGGTGGACACATTGCTCGCCACCTCTCCCAACCCGGGGCCAAGATTGCCGAGCGCGGCGGCGACGGCAGAGAAGGCGATGAGCGGTTCCATGCCGGTAGCCATCATCACGAACGTCAGCACGATCACCAGTCCGACATAGACCGAGAAGAATCCGCCCACGGCATAGACGATGTCGTTGGGGACGACCTTGCCATTGAGCTTGATCGGCAGTTCAGCATTCGGATGCATGAGCTTCTGCATTTCGCGCAAGGCCTGCTTCACGAATAACAGCAGGCGGATCATCTTCACACCGCCCGCGGTTGAACCAGAGCAACCCACCACCAGGCCTGACAGCACGATCATCGCCGGCACATAGCTCGGCCATGGTGTTGGATCGGTGATCGCAAAACCGGAGTCAGTGGCGTAGGCCACCAGCGTAAATAGGCCGTAGCGCAGAGCCGTCAAGGGATTGTCGTACACGCCTTCGACATACAGCGGCGCACAGACCAGAACGGTCAGTACCAGCAACACAAGGACGTAGGCGCGGAATTCGGCATCGCGCCAATACACCAGCGGTGCAAATCGACGGGTGGCGAGAAAATGCAGGGCGAAATTCACCGCTGCGATAAACATGAAGAAGATCACGGCCGCTTCAAGTAGCGGATCCTTCCAGTAGCCGATGCTGGAATCGCGCGTGGAAAATCCACCGGTGCTCATGGTGGAAAAGGCATGGCAAAGAGCATCGAAGGGCGACATGCCCAGAGCCCAGTAGACCAGTCCGCACGCAACTGTCAGACCCGCGTAGACCAGCCACAGCACGCGTGCGGTTTCTGTGATGCGCGGCGTGAGCTTGGCGTTCTTCATGGGTCCAGGCGTCTCGGCGCGATACAGCTGCATGCCGCCGACGCCGAGCATGGGTAACACTGCAACTGCCAGCACGATGATGCCCATGCCACCCAGCCAGTGCAGCTGCGCGCGGTAATAGTTGAGCGCGCGTGGCAGATCATCCAGGCCGCTGGCGACAGTGGTCGCGCCCGTGGTCGTCAGCCCGGATACGGATTCGAAGATCGCATCGGTGATGCTGAACCAGGCCTCATCCGCGTAGTGCAAGGGGATGGCGCCGAACAGACCCAGAACCGCCCAGAACAGCACGGTGATGAGAAAGCCGTCACGGATCTTGAGCTCCGAGTATTCCTTTCGCGCCGGCCACCAGATCGCCGCACCGGTGATGAAGGTGATCCACAGTCCCATCAGAAACGGGACCGTTGTGGTGCCCTCGAACAGCTGATCCACCACGATCGGCGGCAGCATAGTCAGGCTGAACAGCATCAACAGCATGCCGGTGATGCGTTGAACCGCAACGAAGCGGCGCGCGCGATTGCTTTGTGGTGCCTTGCTGTACGGCACTAGATGAAGGTGAAGCCGACCTGGAACAGCTTTTCCACATCGCGCGTCTGCTTGCGATCTACGATGAACAGGATCACGTGGTCCTCGGCCTCGATCACCGTGTCGTGGTGGGCAATGATGACGGTGTCGCCGCGCACCACCGCGCCGATGGTGCTGCCCTTGGGCAGATCAATCTCATCCAGACGCCGCCCGACGACTTTCGAACTCTTGCGATCACCATGTGCGACCGCCTCGATCGCCTCGGCCGCGCCGCGCCGCAGCGAGTGCACGCGCACCATGTCGCCGCGACGCACATGCGCCAGCAGTGCCGACACCGTGGACTGCTGCGGCGAGATGGCGATGTCGATAGCGCCACCTTCAACCAGATCTACGTAAGACAGGCGATTGATCAGCGACAGTGCCTTACGTGCGCCCAGACGCTTGGCCAGCATCGCCGACAGGATATTGGCCTCGTCGTCGTTGGTGACGGCGCAGAACACATCGCAGTCCTCGATGTTTTCTTCAGTCAGCAGATCCTCGTTGGCGGCGTCGCCCCACAGCACCGTGGTACGTGACAGCTGTTCGGACAGGTAACGCGCGCGTTCGCGCGAACGCTCCACCAGCTTGACCTGCACCTTGTCTTCCAGCGCGCGCGCCAAGCGCAAACCGATGTTGCCGCCGCCGGCCAGCAGCACGCGCTTGACCGGCTTATCCATGCGCCGCAACTCGGCCATGATCTTCGGAATGTGCTCGGCCGCGGCAATGAAAAACACCTCGTCTTCGGCCTCGATAATGGTGTCGCCGGTGGGCAGAATCGGCCGGCCCCTGCGATAGATCGCCGCCACGCGTGAATCGATACCCGGCAGATGTTCCGGCAATTCCTTGAGCTGTCGCGAGACCAGCGGGCCGCCGTAATACGCCTTGACGCCGACGAGCCGCACCAGCCCATCGGCGAAGTCCACGACCTGCAGCGCGCCCGGATATTCGATCAGGCGCTTGATGTAGTCGGTGACCAGCTGCTCCGGGGAAATGTGCAGATCCACCGACAGCGCATCGAGACTGAACAAGCGCTCCTCGGCCAGATATTCCGAAGCGCGCACGCGCGCGATTTTCGTCGGCGTCTGGAACAAGGTGTAGGCCACCTTGCAGGCGAGCATATTGGTCTCATCCGACTCGGTGACCGCGATGATCATGTCGGCGTCGTCGGCGCCCGCGCGGCGCAGGACGTCGGGGTGCGAGGCAAATCCCTGCACGGTGCCGATGTCGAAACGCTCCTGCAGATCGCCGAGCAAGGCCGCGTCTGAGTCGACGACAGTGACGTCGTTGTTCTCGCTTGCGAGGTTTTCCGCCAGCGTCGCGCCGACTTGGCCCGCACCGAGGATGATGATTTTCACGTCGTCATGGATAGTGGGCCTGCGGCGGACGGCACCTTACGCCCGCCGATGTTGCGGCGCAAGAATTGCCACACAGGCTTGGGTACTCAGGCGCAGCCCGCCGATTCCTCTTGCGCGATCCGAGTGATATGCGTACCGAAATCCGGATCTTCGCCGCGGAGCAGCTCGGGCAGTACGCTGCGGAAGTCCTCGCGCGTACACCATTCGCGCATGTAGTCCTCCCAGCTTTGCCACAGGCGCCGCGTCTGCTTGGGCATGTCGTCCTCGTAGACCAGCAGATAGGCGCGCTCGAACAGTGAAATGAGGATGCCGAACAGCACGTTCTTGCGTTCGAGCTGTTCGGCCGTCAGCGGCGGATCCGGCGCCTGCGGACTCATCAGGCGCAGGTCGGCGTGTTCAAGCACCAGCCGCAGAAAACTCGCGTACTCGTCCGACAGGCGCTGGTACAGCTCTTCCTCGTCGTTCGCGTGTTCCTTGCGCTGCTCGTACCAGAACACGCCGATGGCCAGCGGCAAGCCGATGACCGTGACCAGATAACTCAGCAGTTCCCACCATTCCAGCGCGCTCATGATTCATCCTAGCCCGCGTCCATGGCGCAAGCCTTACAGCGCGCGTATCGGCTTGCGCAGGCAGGCGTAATAGAAGCCGTCGAAGTCGCCACCCGGCGCGATACGCCGGCCAAATTTGAGCGCCTCGCCCCAGTCGGCGTCGATCACCTCGTGCTTGGCGCCCGCCTGCTGCATGAAGAAATGCCGCACCACGTCCTCGCCCTCGGCCGCAAGAATCGAGCAGGTGGCGTAGACCAGCAGGACGCCCGGGGCCAGCAGCGGCCACAGCGATTTGAGCAGGCGCAGCTGTTCGCCGGCCATACGCGGGATGTCGTCGTAGCGGCGCAGCCACTTGATGTCCGGATGGCGCCGGATCACGCCGGTGCCAGAGCAGGGTGCGTCCAGCAGGATGCGGTCGAACAAGCCGCCGTCCCAGCGATCGCGGAAGCGGCCGGCGTCACAGGCCTGAACCTGGGCCGAGAGCTGCAGGCGGGTCAGCGTTTCCTTCACCCGTTCCAGGCGTGCGGCGTCGCTGTCCAGCGCCAGCACCGTTACATCGGCGCGCTCCAGCATGTGCGCGGTCTTGCCGCCGGGGGCGCTGCAGGCGTCGAGCACGCTCAGACCCGGTGCCAGCTGCAGCAGATCCACCGCACGCTGCGCCGAGGCGTCCTGCACCGACACTTCGCCCTGAACAAAGCCGGGTAATTTTTCGACCCCGACCGCGCTGTCCATACGGAGCGCATCGGCCAGCCCCTGGACTTCGTGACAGACCAGCCCGGCGCCGCGCAGCTTGGTGGCGTAGTCCTCGCGGCTGATCAGGCGACGATTCACGCGCAAGGTCATCGGCCCCTGCTCGTTGCCGCCGTCCAGCACCTGTTGCCAGCTGTTGGGCCAGTCGCAGCGGATGCTGTCGACCATCCAGGTCGGGTAGGAATAACGTCGCGAAGCGTCTTCGGCCGCGGCCAGCTCCAGCGCGCGGCCGTCACGCTGGTAGCGCCGCAGCAGCGCGTTCACCAGCGGTCTGCGTTCCGGCTTACCCAGCAGGGCGCAGGCCTCTACCGTTTCACTGACCGCGGCATGCGGGGACACGCGCATGGAACGCAGCTGAAACAGGCCGACCTCGATCAGTGCCGCGATTTCCGGTTCCTCGTCGAGCGGCGCCTTGAGCATCTTGCTGGCGATGGCCGCGAGGAACAGGTGCTCACGCAGCACGCCGTAGGCCAGGGCGCGCAAGAGGCCGCGATCACCTGGCGCCAGGCCTTCGTCGGCGCCCGGCAGCACGTCGTCCAGGCTGCGACCGGCCAGTACCGCGGTCACGGCCCGTGCAGCGGCCGAGCGCGGCGATACCGCGGCAGCGACCTTGTTCTCGGCAGGACGGCGCCGAGGCCGCGGCGGCGGCTTGTCGTCGACCGTCGCCTTGGCGCGGGCGTGGGCCCAGGGGTCGGAACGTTCGACGGACGGCTCGCCGTCTTCGGGATGTGTCGGGGGATTCATGGCGTGATTATCGCGCGCCTTGGCGCTGGAGCCGTGAAACTAGTCCGCGTGGCGCCAACTTCGGGCGGTGCTTTACCCCGTCGGAAACGTCCAGGGCGGATTCAGTCGTCCTCCGCCGGGGCGGGCGCAGTCTGGGCCGCAAGGATCGCGGACACCTCGCGTTCCCAGCGCTGCACGTCCTCGAAATAGCCGTCGAGCACGCACACCGCGCAACCGCCACCGCAACAATCCGGGCGTTCCGGTCGCGGCGGCAGGGCGGGTTCAGTAGTGGGGTCAGGAACGGTCATCGGTTGGGCAGGGTAGTGGCCGGTGGGCCCGGAATCGAGCGGCGCCCTCTTGTCGGCCCACTCGAAACGCTCGGCTGCGCCCGTGCAGGCCGGCCGGGGCAGGTCTCATAGCATCCCGCCATGCAAGGCCGCCGCGTTTCCAAGACCCTCACGCAGTTCATTCTGCGTTTCGCTGCCCTGGCGGCGCTGACCCTGATCGTGCTGGCCGGGGTGAGTACGCGCGCGCAGCCCGAGCCAGCCGATCAAGCCCTGTCTGCAGGTACCAAGGTGCAAGCCAGCCGCGAGGCTCAGGTCAGGCGTTGACCGGACAGGGCGCGGGCACCGAACGCCGCCAGCGGTTTGGCTGCCTTTGCGCCCGGACGCTGCAGCTCGGTGATTCGCAGCACTCCATCGCCGGTCGTCAGCAGCAAACCGTCTTGATCGAGCCTTATCACGGTGCCCGGCAGTTGCTCGGGCGCGGGACCCTGGGCGAGCGTTTCAGCGCGCAGCAGCTTGAGTCGTTCGCCCAGCAGCTCGTTCCAGGCGCCGGGCATGGGGTTGTAGCCGTGGATACGTCGCAGCAGCTCCTCGGTCGGCAGCGCCCAATCCAGGTGCGCCTCCTCCTTGCTCAACTTGGCGGCATAGGTCACGCCGGCTTCCGGCTGAATCTGTTCACGCAGGCTGCCGGCCGCAAGCCGATCCAGTGCTTCGACGACCAGACGCGCGCCCAGCGGCGCCAGCAGGTCGTGCAATTCACCCGCGGTGGTCAGCGGGCTCAGCGGCAGGGCTTCGCTCAACAGCATCGGTCCGGTATCCAGCCCGGCGTCCATGCGCATGATGGTGACGCCGGTCTGGGCGTCACCCGCCAGGATCGCGCGCTGGATCGGAGCGGCGCCGCGCCAGCGCGGCAGCAGCGAGGCATGGATGTTCAAGCAACCGAGCGGAGAAATATCCAGCACGGCCTGAGGCAGGATCAGGCCGTAGGCCACCACCACCATGGCGTCGGCGCGCAGCGCGCGCAGCTGGGCCAGGGCCTCGTCGTTACCGCGCAGCTTGACCGGCTTGAACAGCGGCAAGCCCAGTTCCACCGCGCGCTGTGAGACGGCTGATGACTGGATTTTCTGGCCGCGCCCGGCCGGCCGATCGGGTTGGGTGTAGACGCCGACGATCTCATGACCGACGTCGACCAGCGCGTCGAGCGCCGCCACCGAAAACGCCGGCGTGCCGGCGAAGATCAACCTCACGCCGACTGCCGATGCTTGCGCAGTTTCTTGTTGATGCGTTCGCGCTTGAGGCTGGACAGATAGTCGATATACAGCTTGCCGTCGAGGTGGTCGATCTCATGCTGGATGGCTTGCGCCATCAGGCCCTCGGCATCGAGTTCGAAGCGCTTGCCATGCCGATCCTGCGCGCGCAGCTTGAGCCGGTTGAAGCGCGCAACCTTCTCATTGGTATCGGGCACCGACAGGCAGCCTTCTTCCATGTCCTGCTTGTCACTGGTGTCGAACATCTCCGGATTGATGATCACCAGCGGCTGCGGCGCGGCGTCTTTTGGCGCGCAATCCATCACCGCGACGCGCAGCATCACGCCCACCTGGGTCGCGGCCAGGCCGACACCGGGGGCGTCGTACATGGTCTCGAACATGTCGTCGATCAGACGCTGCAATTGGGCGTCAAACAGCAGCACCGGCGCGGCTTTCTGCCGGAGCCGTGGATCGGGGTGTTGCAGGATGGGGAGAAGTGCCATGGAAAGAGCTGCGAACCTACTGCTACAGTGGATGCCAAGCCGGTGACCTTATTCGACTTTGCATCGAAAGCGCGCTGGGAAATCAAGGGAAGCCGTCATGCGAAATTATAGTCGGTGTGGCTTGGCAGTGGATCGGCTCAAGATTCCGGCCCTGACGGTCGCTGCGACCCTGGTCCTGGCGGCCTGCGTCAGCACGCCCGCGCCGACCGTCACGTCGACGGCCGCAGCCCCCACGCCGGCCCAGCAGCAGGCGGACGCGGCGCCCATCTTCGTGCCGGCCGCCACGCCCATTCCCAGCGTCGTCAACACGCCGCCGCCGGTGATCCGCGAGGCCGCGCCCCTGATCTACACCGTGCTGGCCGGCGACACAGTGTGGGGCATCGCCATTCGTTTCCTGCTCTACCCCTGGCAGTGGCCGGAGGTGTGGTACGTCAACGACCAGATCGGCAATCCCCACCGCATCTACCCGGGTGATGTGCTGCGCCTGATGGTGGTCAACGGCCGGCCGCAGGTGATTCGCGAGGATCGCTATTCGGCCGCCGATACGGATCGCGGCTCGCCGCAGGTGCGTGAAACACCGCTCGCCGACGCCGTGCCGATGATCCCCCTGGACGCCATCCGCGATTTCCTCCGCGGTCCGCGCCTGGTGACCAACGACGAGCTGGGCGCTTCGCCCTATCTGTTGGCCTTTGCCGACGAGAACATCGTCGGCGGCGCCGGCATGTCGGTATATGTGCAGAACCTGCAAGCGGACAAGACCTATCACTACGCGGTCGTGCGCCGTGGCAAAACCTATCGCGATCCCGACAACGGCGATCTGCTCGGCTATGAGGCCGTGCCGGTGGGCGAGGCCGAGGTGCGCGAGTTCGGCAAGCCCAGCACCGCCATGCTGTCCCGCACCTCGCGCGAGGCCCTGATCGGCGACCGTCTGTTGCCGGTGGAGCCGGAGGCGTTCAGCGAGAATTTCTTCCCGCGAGCGCCCAAGGGCGAGATTGGCGGGCGCATCATTTCGGTGATTGATGGCTTCTCGCAGATCGGTCAGTACCAGATTGTCACCTTGAACCGCGGCAGCAATAGCGGGCTCGAACCCGGGCATGTGCTGGACATTCTGCAGGCCGGCCGCAGCGCCAAGGACCCATACAGCAACAAGCGCGTGGCGCTGCCGGAGACGTTTGCCGGACAGTTGATCGTGTTCAAGGTCACGCCGCGGGTCAGCTTTGGTCTGGTCATGGCGGTGACGCGTCCAGTGCACGAGCTGGACAAGGTCGAAAAGCCGGTCCCGGGCCGGCGCTGATGTTCTGAACCGATGCCGCCAGAGGAATTGCGCGGCTGGTTACGCCTGATCCGCTGCCCCGGGCTGGGCGCGCGCGATCTGGTCACATTGATCGAAGCCTTCGGCTCGGCTGCCGCAGCGCTGCAGGCCGGACGCCGCGCCTGGTCATCTGTTGGCGTGGCCGCGGTGCTCTGGGACGCGCAGGACCAGCTGGACGCAGCGCTGATCGAGGCTGATGCCAGCTGGTGTGCGGGTGAACGCCGCGGGCTCTTGCCGTTCAAGGACCCGCGCTATCCGGCACGTCTGCGCGAGATCGCGTCCAGTCCGCCGGCAGTGTTCTATCGCGGCGATGTGGATCTGCTGGCGCTGCCGCAGCTCGCCATCGTCGGCTCACGCAATGCCACGCCGCAGGGCCTGGAAACTGCAGAAGGCTTCGCCGCCGAACTGGCACGTCGCGGCCTGGTCATCACCAGCGGGCTGGCGCTGGGCGTGGACGGTGCGGCGCATCGCGGGGCGCTCAGCGCCGACGGCCTGACGGTCGCGGTGTGCGCCACGGGTCTGGATCGGGTGTACCCAGCCAGACATAAGGGCCTGGCCGAGGAGATCGACCGCCGTGGCCTGCTGATTTCGGAATTCGCACCCGGTACGGCGCCACGGCCGGAACACTTCCCGCGGCGCAATCGCCTGATTTCCGGCCTGGCGCTCGGGGTGCTGGTGGTGGAAGCGGCACGCGAATCGGGCTCGCTGATCACGGCGCGGCTGGCCGCCGAACAAGGCCGAGAGGTGTTTGCCATTCCCGGCTCCATCCATAACGTCATGGCGCGTGGCTGCCATCAGCTGATCCGTCAGGGCGCCAAGCTGGTTGAGAACGTGGACGACATCCTGGAGGAGATCGGCGACCAGGTCGGCCATTGGTTGCGCCGGACCTCTGTTGCCGCTGAGCCTTCTGGCGCAGGGTCGGTGCATGAGCACCAGCGCCTGCTCGATGCACTGGGTGATCAGCCCTGCTCCATCGACGCGCTGGTCGAGGCCACCGGCTTGAGCGTGGAACATCTGAGCACCGCGCTGTTGCAACTGGAGCTTGAGGGTCGCATTGCCGCTGCGCCCGGCGGCAGGGTCATGCGCCTGGCGGCCGGGGCTGTGCGCTGAGCGTCACAGTTATTGCGTGGACAGCACGCAAGCGGATCGCTAATGTCCCAGACGTGGCAGGTCGCAAGCCGTGCACCTGAACACCAACACGAGGCCGTCATGAAAGAGACCGTGCTGGACGTGCTGATGTACCTGTTCGAGAACTACCAGCACGGCGAGTTCGCCGATACGGGCAACCAGGAAACCCTGCGCGACGAATTGACCGCAGCCGGTTTCCCGGTCGAGGAGGTCGATAACGCCTTCGCCTGGCTCGACGGCCTGTCCGACCAGCGCCAGCAACCGCTGATCTTTGGGCCGCGCGGCTCGCTGCGGCTGTTCGCCAAAGAAGAGATGAGCCGGCTGTCCACTGAATGCCGTGGCTTCCTGCTGTATCTGGAGCAACTCGGCATCCTGGAAAGCAGCGCGCGCGAGGTGGTCATCGACCGCCTGATGGCGATCGAGGACGAAATCGATCTGGACCGCGTCAAGTGGGTGTGCCTGCTCGTGCTGGTCAATCAGCCGCAGGGCGAAGAGGCCTTCGAGCACCTCGAAGACCTGGTTTATTACCAGGGCGAAAGGGTGCACTGAGCGGCCTCATCTGCCGCCGAACCGGCAGGTCAGGCAGGGCGACGCGGCTGGACAGGGCTTGGGCGCGGCCTTATAAGCTTCGCCCCCGCAGGCCATCCGGCCCTCGCGAGATAGCGAGTCCATGAGCAAAAACCTGGTTATCGTCGAGTCGCCGGCCAAGGCCAAGACGATCAAGAAGTATCTCGGCGCCGATTACGAAGTGCTGGCTTCGTATGGCCATGTGCGCGATCTGGTGCCCAAGGACGGCGCGGTCGATACCGCGCACGGCTTCGAGATGAAGTACCAGCTGATCGAGAAAAACGAGAAGCACGTGCGCGCCATTCTCAGTGCGCTCAAGAATGCCGACAGCCTGTTTCTGGCCACCGATCCTGATCGCGAAGGCGAGGCCATCTCCTGGCACATCGTCGAGCACCTCAAGGAAAAGGGCGCGCTCAAGAACAAGCCGGTCCGGCGCGTGGTGTTTCACGAGATCACCAAGTCGGCGGTCAACGAGGCCATCGCCCATCCGCGCGATGTCGCCGTCGACCTGGTCAATGCGCAGCAGGCGCGCCGCGCACTGGATTACCTGGTGGGTTTCAACCTGTCGCCTTTGCTGTGGCGCAAGGTGGCGCCCGGTCTGTCGGCCGGCCGTGTGCAGAGTCCGGCGCTGCGCCTGATCTGCGAGCGCGAGCTCGAGATCCGCAAGTTTGTGCCGCAGGAATACTGGACGCTGGAGGCGCGAGCACAGAAGGAGGCGCAGTCGTTCTCGGCGCGCTTGATTGAACTGGACGGAGTCAAGGCCGAGCAGTTCACCCTGACCGACGCCAGTGGCTCCGAAGCCGCGCGTGAGCGCATTCTGGATGCTGCGCGCGGCGAGTTGTTGGTCAAGAGCGTCGACAAGAAGCAGCGCCGCCGCAACCCCGGTCCGCCGTTCACCACCTCGACCTTGCAGCAGGAAGCGAACCGCAAGCTCGGCTTCACCTCCAGCCGCACCATGCGCGCCGCGCAGCAGCTATATGAAGGCGTCGATCTGGGCGGCGAGACCGTCGGCCTCATCACGTACATGCGTACCGACTCGGTGAGTCTGGCCAACGAGGCTATCAACGAAATCCGTAGCGTCATCGAAAAGCAGTTCGGCAAGAACGGACTGCCAGACGAACCGCGCTTCTTCAAGGCCAAATCCAAGAACGCGCAGGAAGCGCACGAAGCCGTGCGTCCCACCTCAGCCAGCCGTCTGCCCAAGGATGTGGCGAAGTATCTGAGCCCGGATCAGGCCAAGCTCTATGAGCTGGTGTGGCGCCGCGCCGTGGCCTGCCAGATGACGCCAGCGGTGTCGGACACCGTGGCGGTCGAGTTGCGCGCAGGCAACGCGCACGCGTTCCGTGCCAACGGCTCGATCCTGATCGAACCCGGTTTCCTTGCGGCCTACAACATCAAGGTCGAAGACCCGGTCGACAAGGATGAGGATGACGAGGACGACAAGCGTCTGCCGATTCTGGTCGAGGGCGAGCGCGTAAAGCTGCTCGAACTGATTCCCGACCAGCATTTCACCGAGCCGCCGCCGCGCTTCACCGAAGCATCCTTGGTCAAGACCTTGGAGGAGTACGACATCGGTCGTCCGTCGACCTATGCCTCGATCATCTCGACCTTGCAGAGCCGCGAGTACGTGCGTCTGGAAGGCAAGATGTTCGTGCCCACGGACGTCGGCATGATCGTGTGCAAGTTCCTCACCGATCACTTCACCCAGTACGTCGACTACGGCTTCACCGCGAGTCTTGAAGACGAGCTGGATGAGATTTCGCGTGGTGAGCGCGAGTGGGTACCAACGCTGGAAGCCTTCTGGGACGGCTTCAAGAAGCGTGTCGATGAAAAGCAGGAGCTGTCGCGCAAGGAAGTGTCCGAAGCACGCGTAATCGGTATCGATCCGGTATCGGGCAAGCCGGTGTCGGCGCGTCTGGGGCGTTATGGTCCGTTCGTGCAGGTCGGGACCAAAGAGGACGAAGACAAACCGCGCTTTGCCTCGCTGCGCGCCAATCAGCGCATCGACACCATTACCTTGGAGCAGGCGATGGACCTGTTCAAGCTGCCGCGCAAGCTCGGCACCTTGCCGAGTGGCGAAGAGGTCGAAGTCAACATCGGCCGCTTCGGACCCTATGCGCGCTACGGCTCCAAGTTTGTGTCGCTGAAGAAGGACGACGATCCCTTTACCATCGAACTGCC
>JBQTJH010000004.1:0-4112 GCA_052387335.1 Panacagrimonas sp.
CCGCGGCATACACCACGCGCGGCACCGAGAAATCGGCGCTGGCCTTGAGCAGCGAACGCCCGAGCGGAATCATCACCGCCAGCGGCGCTGTGTTTGCCGGCGCCTGCTGTTGTGCCAAGACCACCAAGGCTTCGAAGGGATACGGCAGGCCGTCGTTCTGCGCCAGCAGATGATCGAACAGGCTGCGCGTGCCGGCGGGCGGCAGATCATCCTGAGGAATAGCTTTGGCCGCAACCGGGCCGAGCGCGGGGCCGCTGGACTTGGCCAGTTCGGCGATCGTCTGGCTGTTCGGTCCTGAGCTTTCGCGCAGCAAGAGCGCAGAAGCTGCCGCTAGAGTGATCACGAGCAGCGCCACAACCGCGAGGAGCGCTCGACGCATTGTGCTACCAGACGCGGGTCACGCCATAGGCATCGAAGGCGCGATCCGAGCTGATGATGCCGATGTTCTCACTCAGCGCCTGCG
This sequence comes from Panacagrimonas sp., assembly GCA_052387335.1. Classification (GTDB taxonomy): domain Bacteria; phylum Pseudomonadota; class Gammaproteobacteria; order Nevskiales; family Nevskiaceae; genus Panacagrimonas. Next base: position 464 of record JBQTJH010000004.1, read on the forward strand.
CAACCAGCAAACGATCAAAGGGGTCGCGGTGAGGGTGCGCAAGGGTGATGAGCGTCCTGAAATGGGGATTGTTGAGCGGCAACCACAGGATGCGATGCCGCAGCAACTGGGCGTCGAGGTCGTCGAATTCAAGGTCGAGTTTCCCGATTGACTTCTTGATCGCGATCTCCCAGAGCGAGGCAGCGCTCCAGAGAAGTTCGTTGTCGATCTCACGGTACGCGGCCTCGGCAGCGCGTCCCAAGGGGCGCCCGCTCGCCACGCAGATCAAGACCTGCGTGTCGACGAGCAGCCTCACATGTAGTCCTTGAAATCCTCCAGCGGAGCATCGAAGTCATCCGCGATCCAGATTTTTCCCTTCAGCTCGCCGAAACGGCGTTCCTTGAGCGGGGCAGCTTCGACAATCGGCACCAGCCTCGCGGCCGGCGTCTTGCCATTGGTGATGACGATTTCTTCTCCCGCCTGCACGCGCTTCACCAGCTTGGACAGGTGGGTCTTTGCCTCGTGCATGGTGACGGTAGTCATGGGCGCTCCGGGGTGCTTAGTCCAGTATATGGACTAAATTAAGTCGGCCCAAGCTGAAAGTCAGCTACTCCTCACGCAAACAACGTCGAGCATCGCGCAAGCGCCTGTCCGCGGTCATTGTTTCGATTTGAACGCATGCCATCGTGGCGTGGCGGCTGTTAGTACCGCGGATCCAGATGTATCTGTCGCGTCGGCACCCGGTGCTTTTCCAGCAGGGCCTTGACCGCCTCGATCAGCGTCGCGCCGCCGTTGCAATAGAACTCACAGCCACGCGGGTCGGCGCCCTGACGCAGCCAATGTTCGAGCTGCTCGATCACCGGCGCGCGTGTGCCGTCCCAAGAGGTGTCGGGTTTGGACGGCGCATCGTGGAGATGCAGACGCGCTTCAAGTTCCACGTCGCGCGCACGCAAGACCGCAAGCGCCAGCGGCTGCGTGGTCGCGGCCCGGTGAAACAACCAGAGATCCTGGGCGGCGAACGCCTCGGAACGCGCGGCGGCACTCAGGATCGCCAGTAACCCTGACACGCCGCGATCATCGCCAATGCAGACCAAGTTGCGTGGTGCGTGTTCGCGCAGATAGGTCATGCCGAGGGGGGCGTCCAGGCTCAAGGTCGAACAGCCGTCGAGCGGATCGAAGGGTGCGTCCGCGGACGGACGCGACACCACGAACTGCCACACCCCCGCGCGATTCGGCAGGTTGGACATGACATAGGCCCGCGCGATCTGCCCCGGCAAGTTCAGCAGCGCAAACTGCCCGGGCAGAAACTCGGCAGGCCCCGGCGCATGGAATCCGAGTTCGAGCAGCGTGGCGCTGAGCGGGGTGCGCGACACCAGGGTGGCGGTGCGGCGCGACGGCCGCACACGCGGCTCGTAGTCAGGCACCGGGGTGAAACGCAGGGTGCAGTCACTGCGCGGCAGCACCGCGATCCCGGCAACCAGTGGCTGCGCCGGCTGATCTTCGAACTGTTTACTGATTAGCGCTCTAAAATGCCGCTCCGCCGCTGTACCCCTGCCCATGCACCTGATCGTCAACGGCTCTGCGCTTGAAGCCCCCGAGGGCGCCACCCTCACCCAGCTGATCGAGTTGATGCAGCTTGCGGGCAGGCGCCTGGCGATCGAACTCAACGGCCAGATCGTGCCGCGCTCGGTGCACGCCCAGACTGCGCTCAAGCCTGATGATCGCATCGAGATCGTGCAGGCCATCGGCGGCGGTTAAGGCGCTCGCCCGTTCTCGAACACCCGACGCATCTCCAGGAGTGCCCGTGTCCACATCTCAAGATTCGCTGCTGATTGCCGGCCAGTCCTATGCCTCGCGCCTGTTGGTGGGCACGGGCAAGTACAAGTCGATGGACGAGACGCGGCAGGCCATAGAGGCCAGCGGCGCGCAGATCGTCACTGTGGCCATTCGCCGAACGAATATTGGGCAGACGCCGGGCGAACCCAATCTGCTCGACGTGATTCCACCCAGCCGCTACACCCTGCTACCCAACACCGCGGGTTGCTACACCGCCGACGACGCGGTGCGCACCTGTCGGCTTGCGCGCGAACTGCTGGACGGCCATAAGCTGGTGAAGCTCGAAGTGCTGGGCGACGCCAAAACCCTCTACCCGGATATCACTGCGACGCTCGATGCGGCCAAGACCTTAATCAAGGACGGCTTCGACGTGATGGTGTACTGCACCGACGATCCCATCCTGTGCAAGCGTCTTGAGGAGATGGGCTGCGTTGCAGTGATGCCGCTGGCGGCGCCCATCGGCTCGGGACTGGGCATACAGAATCGCTACAACATCCTCACCATCGTGGAAAACGCCAAGGTGCCGATCATCGTCGATGCCGGCGTGGGGACTGCGAGCGATGCGGCCATCGCCATGGAACTGGGTTGTGCCGGCGTGCTGATGAATACCGCCATCGCCGAAGCACGTGATCCCATCCTGATGGCCAGCGCCATGCGCCACGCGATCATCGCGGGACGCGAAGCCTTCCGCGCCGGCCGCATGCCGCGTCGGCGTTATGCCTCGGCGTCTTCTCCGGTGGACGGACTGGTCGGCTGATTCGAATGCGATGACGATGAACGACACGCCGCCGGTACACCGGCGCATCCGCAGCTTCGTGCGCCGCGAAGGCCGCATCACCGAAGGCCAGAAGGACGCGCTGGATCGACTGAGCCCGCGCTATTCGCTGGATGCCCTCGAAGGTCCGCTGGACTTCGCTCACATTTTCGGACGCGTGGCGCCGGTCAGTTTCGAAATCGGCTTCGGCAGCGGCACTGCGCTGCTGGCACGTGCGCAGGCCTTTCCACAGCACGATCACATCGGGGTGGAAGTCCACCGTCCCGGTGTCGGCAGCGTGATGTTGCAGGCCGAGAGTCTGGGTCTGAGCAATCTGCGGGTGATGAGCCGCGACGCGGTCGAGGTGTTGCGCCACCAGATCGCGCCGCAGGCGCTGGCCGAAATCGTGATCGAGTTCCCCGATCCCTGGCACAAGTCGCGGCATCACAAGCGCCGCCTGATCCAAGCGGAGTTCGCATCGCTGCTGGCCGAACGTCTGGCCAGCGGCGGCGTGTTGCGTCTGGCCACCGACTGGGCGCACTACGCCGAGCAGATGCTGGACGTGCTCAACGCCGAGGCGCGTCTGCAAAATCTGTCAGCGGATCGCGGCTATGTGCCGCGACCGGCGTCGCGACCGGTGACCCGCTTCGAGGCGCGCGGCGAACGGCTGGGACACGCCGTATTCGATCTGGCTTACACGCGAATCTGAGCGAGCCCTGCAAACAAGAATCCCCGCCGAAGCGGGGATTCTTGTGCAAGGTCGAAGCGCTTACTTGGCCGCGATCACACGCACCATTTCCAGGCACTTGTTGGAATAGCCCCACTCGTTGTCATACCAGCTGACCAGCTTGACGAAGGTGGAGTCGAGCGCGATGCCGGCTTCTGCGTCGAACACCGAGGTGCGGGTCTCGCCACGGAAATCCGTGGCCACCACCTTGTCCTCGGTGTAACCGAGCACGCCCGTGTGCGCGCCGTCGGACTGCGCCTTCATCTCGGCGCAGATCTCGGCCTAGGTCGCCGGCTTTTCCAGTTCGCAGGTCAGGTCCACCACCGACACGTCGGAGGTCGGCACGCGGAAGC
>JBQTJH010000005.1:0-3909 GCA_052387335.1 Panacagrimonas sp.
GGCGCCGCGCGGGCTGAATCGGTGCTCGCCGGGCTGGAGGTTGTGGCCGAGCGCACACGCGGATTCGAGGAAGTCTTCGTGCTGGTGCATGACGCCGCGCGGCCATGCCTGGATTGGGCGGACCTCGAACGACTGCGTGATGAATCCGACGATGAGCACGGCGGCTTGCTGGCCATGCCGGTGACCGACACGCTCAAGAAGAGCAAGAAGGGTAAGGTTGCCGCGACTCTGGATCGTTCCCTGATCTGGCGTGCGCAGACGCCGCAGCTGTTTCGTCTGGACCTGTTGCGACAGGCCTTGCACGACTGCGACGAGCGCAATCTGGAAGTCACCGACGAGGCCAGCGCCATGGAGCGCGCCGGCTACAAGCCACGTCTGATTCGCGGCCGCGAGAGCAACCTCAAGGTCACTTATCCCGAAGACCTGTTGCTGGCCGAATTCTGGCTGGCCCATGCGGAGAGTCAGCCATGACCTTTTCCACCGGTGCGGCGCAGGGCATGCGTATCGGGCATGGCTACGACGTGCATCGCATCGAATCCGGCGACGGCGTGAGCCTGGGCGGTGTGTTCATCCCTTGCGCCTATCGGCTGATCGCGCATTCCGATGGCGATGTGCTGATCCACGCGCTGTGTGATGCACTGCTCGGCGCCTGCGCGCTTGGTGACATCGGCAAGTTCTTCCCGGACACCGACGCCAAGTTCAAGAATATCGACAGCCGCCAGTTACTCCGCGACGTGGTGCAACGCGTGAACGACGTCGGCTACACCGTCGTCAACGCCGACCTGACCCTGATCGCAGAGGTGCCCAAGGTGGCGCCGCATGTGGATCTGATGCGCACCCGCCTCGCGTCGGACCTCGGCGTACTGCCCGCCGCGGTCAATGTGAAGGCGACGACGCAGGAAGGACTGGGCCCGATCGGACGCAGGGAAGGGATTGCGGCGCACGCCGTTGCGCTGCTCGCAGCCGCGAAAATCTGAGCGGCGCAAGCGGTCTGCTCAGGGCGGCGGACAGGGATTGCGTGGCGGCTCGCCCGCCAGCACCCGAATGACCTCCTCGACCGCCCGTAGTCGCAATTCCTCTACCGACGCCGCCGACGAAAACGCGATGTGCGGCGTGGTGATGATGCGCGGGTGTGTGGTGACGAACGCGGGCGGTGTGGGCTCGCCGTCCACCACGTCCAGCGCCGCGTAGGCTGGGCGGTTCTGCGCCAGCGCCGCGATCAGATCCGGGTTGTGTACCAGCGGTCCGCGGCTGACATTGATCAGCAGGCTGCCGGATTTCATTTTGGCGAACGCATCAGCCTTGAACCGATAGCGCGTGTCCGGCGCCAACGGCAGCAGCACGATCACGGCGTCGCTGCGCGCAAGCAGCGTATCGAAGTCCACCCACTCGACATCGCGCGGGTGATCGGCGGCGCGGGTGCGACCAAAGGCGAGCAGGGTGCAGCCAAAGCCACGCAGCTTGTCGGCCGTGAGCCTGCCGATGCGTCCATAACCCGCGATGCCAATGGTGAGTGTGCGCATCCGCAGCGGCGTGGCGCGCGAAGGGTCCCAGACGCCGGCCTTGACCTCGCGGTCGTTCTCGACAATCCCGCGCGCCCAGCTCAACAGCAGGGCAACGGCGTGATCGGATACATCCTCCACGCAGTAGTCCGGCACGTTGGTGACGACAGCGCCACGCGCCGCCGCAGCCTGACGGTCGATGTTGTCCAGACCCACGCCGACTCGCGCAACAATCTCCAGGTTCTCGCAGTGCGCGATGGCCTGCGCGTTGACGATGCCCCAGCAGGTCATGATGGCCTGCGGGCGATGCTCGGCGCACAACGCGGTGATGACCTCGGCCGGCGGATGCGCCTTGTGTGCGTTAATCAGCACATGGCCTGCGGCTTCAACACGCTGGTATTCGAGCGCCAGATCAGGCCACGCGTAATCGGTGAGCAGAATTTTCTTCTTCATTGGAAGAGCCGCAGGCTAGCGCCGGCGCAGCAGCACATAGATCGCGCCGGTGCCGCCGTCCTCGGGCCGCGCCGAGCAGAAGGCCAGCACGTCGCGATACTTGCGCAGCCAGCCGTCGAGCTGGCGTTTGATCACCGGCCCTGAATTGGGCGAGCCATTGCCCTTGCCGTGAATGATGCGCACGCAGTGGCGATCCATGTCGTGGCAGTACGCGAGAAAGCCGGCGACGGCATTGCGCGCTTTGTCGCGATTCAAGCCGTGCAGATCAAGCTCACCCTCCAGGCGAAAGGCGCCACGACGCAGTTGCCGCAGCACGCGATCCTGCACGCCGGGGGCCTTGTAGCTGAGCGTGTCGCCGCTCTCGAACGTGTCCGGGTCGGGGCCGTTGAGCATTTCCGCAATCACCGCGGCCTCGTCCGCCGTGCTGTGACGCGGCGAGGGCGCGGGCGGCGGCGGATTGCGCGCGACGCGCTCGCTCGGCGGCTGGGTACGGACCCCGAGCATGGCGGCGCGGAAGGCGCGGGCTTCGTCTTCGTCCTGGCTCATGGGGTCGGGCGGAATATTTGCGACGAAAGGATAAGCCGAGGCAAGTAAACTAGCCGCTTCTGTCGCAGCTTACCCCCAATGCGCATTCTCCTTTCCAACGACGACGGCTGTACCGCGCCGGGCCTGCTGTGCCTGCGCGATCAGCTCAGACCGCATCACGAGGTGCGCGTGGTGGCGCCAGACCGCAATCGCAGCGGCGCCAGCAATTCGCTGACCCTGGCCCATCCGGTGCGGGTACAGACCCTTGCCGACGGCACCCTGTGCGTGGACGGCACGCCCACCGACTGCGTACACCTGGCCCTGACCGGCATGCTCGACGAGCAGTTCGACATCGTCGTGTCTGGCATCAACAACGGCTCCAATCTGGGCGACGACACCCTGTACTCGGGTACGGTCGCCGCAGCGATGGAAGGGCGTTTTCTGGGGTATTCGGCGGTGGCGGTGTCTTGCTGCTCGCTCAATCCGCAGCACTACGAGACGGCGGCGCGCGTGACCTTGCGCATTCTGGAACGCCTGCAGCGCGAGCCCTTGCCGGGCGACAACATCCTCAACGTCAATGTGCCGGACGTGCCCTATGACGAGCTTCAGGGTTTCGAAGTGACGCGTCTGGGCAATCGGCATCGGGCCGAGAACGTGATTCCGGCGCGTGACCCGCGCGGGCGGCCCATCTGGTGGATCGGTGCGGCGGGCGGTGAAGGCGACGCCGGGCCGGGCACCGATTTCCACGCCATCAACCAGCGTCGCGTGTCGATCACGCCGCTGATTGTCGATCTCACGCGCTACGCCGCCATGGAGCGGCTCAGCACCTGGGCTCGCGATCTTTGACATCCACTGCGGAATGAATAGCGCAACACGACATCACCACAGCCGCGGCCTGGGCATGACCTCCTCCAAGGTGCGCGAAGGCCTGATTCAGGAACTGCGACAGCAGGGCATCCGCGACGAGCGCGTGCTGGAGGTCATGGCGCGCATCCCGCGTCACGAATTTGTGGAAGAGGCGTTCAAGGGCGAGGCGTACAAGAACCGGTCGCTGCCGATCGGTAACGCGCAGACCATCTCGCAGCCCTACATCGTGGCGCTGATGACGCAAGCGGTGCTGGCCGGCGGCACGCCCAAGCGCATCCTCGAAGTGGGCACCGGCAGCGGCTATCAGACCGCGGTGCTCGCAGCGCTGGTGGAAACCGTATTCACGGTGGAACGTATCCGCGTGCTGACAGAATCCGCACGCACGCGCCTGGCGCGGCTGGACGTGCGCAATGTGCATTTCGGCTACGCCGACGGCACGCTCGGCTGGCCGCCCTACGCGCCCTTCGACGGCATCGTGGTCACTGCGGGTGGCGATACGGTGCCGCCGGCGCTGATCGAGCAACTCGCCGTGGGTGGGCGCCTGGTGATTCCGGTGGGCGCC
>JBQTJH010000006.1:0-5800 GCA_052387335.1 Panacagrimonas sp.
AGGCTGTAGGTGCCGCCTTCCGGTCGCGGCAGCAAGCGTAGTGCGTCATAAGGCTGCAATTCGTACTGCGACTGCACCAAGGGCCTGAGTTCGTCGCGCCGCACTACGCGCTGCACCGCGTGCGTGCCGCTCTGCACATGCACCGCGATGGGACCCCGCGGCACCTCGGCCTGCGGAAACAGCATGCCGGATGGATTGGCCTCGGCATCGGACCGCAAGATCCAATCGCCGGCGACGAATCCAAAGTGGTAGCAGCCGCAGGCATGGATGGTGTCGTGCATCACGACCTTGCCCTGTTCGTCCAAGGTCACCCGCCAGATCAGGCCATCGAGCGGACCCGCGGCCGGGTCGCCAGGCTCGGTCTCGGCGCGTTGAGAAAACCACATCACATAGCTGATCTGCAGCAGATTCTGGCCGCCGAATCGGGTGTAGCCCGGAATGAAATACACCACCGGTATGTCGGTATCCACGCCCAGCCCCTGCGCGTCACGGCGCGGAACGCCGGGCCTGTCGTAAGCGGCCGCGGTCTCGATCCAGAACGCGGGAGCATGGAACTGCGCCAACTGTTGCAGCTCGGTCTGCAGCAGACCGACGCGGCCCAGCAGGTCGCGCGGCCGCTCGCGCAGATCAATCGTGTCATCGATAAACGGATCGTCGCTGGCCTGCTGCGTGCCCGGCTTGACCGTCCACAGCACGCGCTGCCGACCGGTATCGAGTTGTTCCAGCGGTTTGGAAAATTCCGTCAGCACTTTTTGATGTTCGGCGGCGATGCCGCGCCGCAGAAACGGCTTGGCCAGCGGATACGCGCCCAGCGCACGCGCCAGGGTGGAATAGGCATCCGGCGGCGTCACCGCCTGGTAGAGCTTCTCGCGGAACGCGGCGTCGTCCAGCTCCCAGCTGCGCAGCCAGGCGCCGCAGCCGCGCAGGTCCAGCAATAGGGACGCGGTTTCCTCGGACGGCAGATTGAGATTGCGCAGCTCGATATCGCGCGCCTCGTCCTCGTTGGCGCGCAGATAGCCGACCCATTCCCAGAACCTGTCCATGTCGCGAATCTCGCGCGCAAACGAGGCGGAAAAGCGATCACTGCGCAGATACGGGAAGCCCTTGATCCGCGCGTACTGGGCATCGGCCACACCGGCCGCCTCGATGCGCTGATCGACTTTGGCGTACAGCGCCAGGCACTGCGCGCCGTCGGGCACCTCGGGGCGTTGCGAAGTCCCCAGCGCAGCGCAGGCGCCCAACAGCGGCAGGCTCAAGGCAAGACAGATCCAGCGGAGGGGACGCAGGTTCATTTCAGATTCCGGGCAAACGGCAAACCAGACTACGCATCGCCTAGAGGAACAGACTCGCCGTCGGCTGTCGATGCAGGCGTCTGCCTATTGCCAGCGCGGCCACGCGCGCACCTCAGAAGCACGCGCAAGCCCTAGAATCCGCCGATGTTCGACCTTCCCGAAAACTGGATCGCCAGCGGCCTCAGCGTGTTCGCGACGGGTGCCGTGCTGAGTTGGGGTATCGAGTTTCTGGCGTCCAGCCTGGACCGCGGACGCTATGGCTGGCAGCAGTCGCTGCGCCGGCGGCTGGGCGTGGCGCCGGAACAACGCCTGCCCGAGTTGCGCTGGGTCACGCTGGTCCTGCAACTGATTCTGTGGCCGCTGTTGGGCTATGTGCTGCTGCGGCTGTGGGGTCTGCACGAATTGGGTCGCAGCTTCATCGACACCCTGCTCGGCACCGGTCTGAGTCTGGGCAGTACCACCATCGTGCCGGGCAAGATCATCCTGGGCCTGCTCGCGTTCTTCCTGCTGGTCACGTTCACGCGCTGGTTCAAGCGCAAGCTCGAGCGCGACTGGCTGCCGCTGACGCGCATGGAACCGAGCGTGCGTATGTCGGTGGCCACCTTGTACGGCTACATCACCTTCATTTTGGCCATGCTGATCGGCCTGTCCGCCGCCGGGCTGGACCTGTCCAAGATCGCGATCGTGGCGGGTGCGCTGTCGGTAGGGATTGGTTTTGGCCTGCAGAACATCGTCAACAACTTTGTGTCCGGGCTGATCCTGTTGTTCGAACGTCCAGTGCGGCTGGGCGACTACATCAAGGTGGGCACGACCGAGGGTTTCGTGCGGCAGATCCGCATCCGCTCCACGGAACTGGAGAACGGCGACCGCGTCAGCATCATCGTGCCCAACTCCGTGCTGCTCGGCGCCGAAGTGGAAAACTGGAACTACCGCAACAGTCTCGGCCGCGTGGTGGTGGACCTGACGGTGGCAGCCAATGCCGATCCGGAAGCGGTCAAGGCCGCCATGCTGGAAGTGGCAACGGAACATCCGCTGGTCTTGCAGGGGGGCGAGCGCATGGACGTACCGGGACCCATGGTGCAGTTCAAGGATTTTGGCGACACCACCCTGCGCTTCGAGTTGTCCGCCGGTGTGCGTGACATCCTGGCCCGCGGCGGCATCGCCAGTGATCTGCGCTTTGCCTTGCACCAGCGTCTGCGCGAACGCAGCATCGCCATGCCCTCGGCGCAGCGCGACGTCCGCATCCTGAATCCCGAGGATCTGCGACCACCCTCGACCGCCGCATGAGTCACGCGGCGCACGCGCAGGGTCGCGTGATCCACTCCGAATTTCGCCCACACCCGCTGGCCCGCGGACCGCATCTGCAGACCATCCTGCCGGCGCTGCTACGGCCCACGCCTGCGGTGTCGCTGCGGATCGAGCGTCTGGAATTGCTGGACGGCGATTTCGTCGATCTGGGCTGGGCCGGTGGCGCTACCGGCCCCACCGCCGTGCTGGTCCACGGACTGGGCGGCGGCTTTGAATCCAAGTACCTGCTTGGACTGACGCAACGCCTGGTGGCCCGTCATTGGCGCGTGTGCGCGCTGCAATTGCGCGGCGCCGGGCCGGAGCCCAATCGGCTGGCGCGCGCCTATCACCAGGGCGATACCGCTGATCTGCGGTATCTGTGGCGCCTGCTGCGCCAGCGCGAGCCGCAGGGCTTTCTGGCCTCGGTGGGCTGGTCGCTGGGCGGCAACATCACGCTCAAGGCCCTGGGCGAGGACGGCGAGACGGCCGCGCCCGACTTCGCCTGCGCGGTCAGCGTGCCCTTCGACCTGCAGGCCTGCGCCGAACACCTGCGTCACGGCTTTGCGCGGCACTATCAGAAGCGCCTGCTGGACTCGCTCAAGGACATGGTGCGGCGCAAGCACGCGCGACTCGCGGTCAGTGCGCCCGCACGGCTGGATCAGGCACTGGCCGCACGCGATTTCTTCGAGTACGACGACGCCTTCACCGCGCCGCTCAATGGCTTTGCCGATGCGCGTGATTACTACCGTCGCGCCGTCTGTACGCCGCTACTGCCGCAGATTCGCGTGCCGACCCAGATTCTGCAGGCGCTGGACGATCCCTTCATGCCGCCGGGCATCGTGCCCGAGCGCTCTGCGCTATCCGCCTCGACGATTCTGGAGCTGTCCGCGCACGGCGGTCATGTGGGCTTCGTGGCGGCCGACCGCATCGGCCGGCCGTATTGCTGGTCTGAGCAGCGACTCAGCGAATTGCTGAACTCTGCGTATGCAGCGAGTCGGCCGTGAGCAAGCGCCGGCCACTTTGAAGGAAGCGACGACGCAGACGGGCGCTGAACCGGCGTTCGCCGTGCGCGCCGACGGTGAGCAGCACGCTGGCGACGATCACCATGGGATGCGCACCGCACAGCACGCTGAGCAGGGTCAAGGCCAGACAGGCCACCTGCAGCCAAGCGGTGACGGCGATGGAGTGATCAAAGCCTTCGGCGTACCAGCGCACCAGCCGCTGCTCGGCTACGGTCTTGCCCTGCACACCCAGGCAGCGCCGCGCCAGATGATGCAGCGCCCAGGCGTCTACAAGCTCGGCCATCAGCACCGCCATCAAGGCACCGGCAATTATCCAATTGATCATGTCCGCTTCTCCTCTGCACCCGTCGCGTGGTCCGGTCGTGTCGAAACTGCCGGTTGCGGGTGCAAGTGAAGCGCCTGCGGCTGGACCAAAAGTCGCAGTCCGGTTCAGCGGTGGTATCGATCCGTCGTAGTGACAGACGGCGCCTGACACCGCATCAGCGGTCAGCAAAATCTGAAGGCTGCGGCGGCGTGCGAACGCACCGCGCAAAGGCTTTGTAACCGGCGTCGGAGATCCGACTGCGGCGCCTGGCACAGGAGTTGTAGCAAGGCCGTCAGACACTCACGCGACGGGACCCGCGCCATGTTCATCACCAAGAAATCTTTGTGGATCGCCACCTACCGGATCTTCCAGGATCACCGCATCCAGATCGGTTGCAGCCTGGAAATGCGCCAGTTGATGCTGGGATGGTCGGCGACCGGTCTGCGTCAGAGCGATCTGGCCAGCGGTCTTGAATCTCTGGTCAACGCCAAATTCGTAACGCTTGAAGTGGATGCCGAGGGCATGCCCTGCGTGCGCCTGCTGAGCGAGGAGTTCGGCATGCTCAGACCCAATGGCACCGACGAACCGGCGCTGGCCTCGCTGGAAAAGATCCGCATCCTGCGTCACCGCCCGCCCTCACATCTGGCGGGACTGGTAGCGGCTTCCTCCGGTGCACGCCGGGTCGAGGACAAGTCGCAGGCCTACGCCTGAGCATTGAGGCCGCCGTGCTGATCGCGGCACGGGCGGGGATCGCAAATTGAATCGACGCAGGTTAGGGCCTGATCACAACTCGCTGGACGAGGTGGTGCTGTCTTCGGTGTCGCCCGCAAGTTCACGCGTCAGGCCGTACTTGCGCAGCTTTTCCACCAAGGTGGTGCGGCGCGTGTTGAGTAGCTTGGCCGCGTGAGCAACCACGCCATTGGCCTGAGCCAGCGCCTGCTTGATCAAGGCCAGCTCGATATTCTCGATGTGGTCCTTGAGGTTGACGCCATCAGGCGGCAGCAGGGATTCATTGCCATCGCCGCGACGCGCGGGCATCACGCTGTCCGGTCCGGGTACCGGCATGGGTTGCGGCGCGCTGGGCAGCGGCTCGCTATGCGGCAGGTTCAGCCCACCGCGATAACGGCTGGGCAAATCTCCGGGCTGCACCGTGGTGCGCGGATGCAGCACCGCCAGTCTTTCGATCAGGTTAGACAGCTCGCGCACATTGCCGGGCCAGTGGTAGGCACGCAGCATGTGGATCGCTTCTGGAGCCAGGGACACGTGCCCATGACCGTTACGATCAAGATTGGCGATCAAGTCCTCGATCAGCATGGCCATGTCATCCAGACGCTCGCGCAGCGGCGGCATCTCGATGGGGAACACATTGAGCCGGTAGAACAGGTCCTCGCGGAACGTGCCCTTGATGATGTTCTGTTCAAGATTGCGATGCGTAGCGGCAATTACGCGCACGTCGCAGCGCTGGCTGCGATTGGAGCCGACGCGCTCATAGGTACGCTCCTGCAGCGCGCGCAGAATCTTGACCTGCATCGGCAGACTCATGTCGCCGATTTCATCCAGAAACAAGGTGCCGCCGTCGGCCATTTCGAAGCGGCCGCGCCGCGTGGTGATGGCGCCGGTGAATGCGCCCTTCTCGTGACCGAACAATTCCGACTCAAGCAGCTCGGAGGGAATGGCGCCGCAGTTGACCGCGACAAAGGGCTTGTCGCGCCGCGCGGAATTCTCGTGCACCGCGCGCGCCACCACTTCCTTGCCAGTGCCCGACTCGCCGGTGATCAGCACCGTGGTGTCGTGCGGTGCCACTTGTTCGATCAGGCGCTTGACGCGACGGATGGCCGAGGAGTTGCCCGAGGGTCCGGGTACGCGCACCGTCGCCGCCTGCTGGTCCATGCGCA
>JBQTJH010000007.1:0-34547 GCA_052387335.1 Panacagrimonas sp.
CCTCGGCAACGAGTTCTACAAGATGTGGCTGGACGAGACCATGGCGTACTCGGCCGGTATGTTCATCGAACCCACCCAGACCCTACAGGACGCGCAGATCAACAAGTTCAAGTTGATGTTCGAGCGCCTGAACCTGAAACCCGAACACACCATGCTGGAGATCGGTTCGGGCTGGGGCGGTTTTGCGATCTACGCCGCAACTCATGCCGGCTGCAAGGTGCACTCGATCACCTTGTCGCAGGAGCAGCTGGTGGAGGCGCGTCTGCGCGCCGAACGCGCGGGCGTGGCCGACAAGGTCACGTTCGAGATTCGCGATTATCGCGATGTCACCGGCCAGTACGATCGAGTGGTGTCGATTGAAATGTACGAGGCGGTGGGCGAGGAGTTCTGGCCCACGTATTTCGACGCCATCCAGCGCGCGCTCAAGCCAGGCGGTCAGGCTGCGATTCAGGGCATCACCATCAATCCGGCGATCTTTGACCACTACCGCACCAAACGAGACTTCATCCAGAAGTACATTTTTCCCGGCGGCATGCTGTGCCCGCCGGGCCGCTTCGAAGATCTGTCACGCGCCGCCGGCCTGACACCGCTGGACGCGCGCTTCTATGCGCTCGACTACGCCGACACGTTGGCGCAGTGGCATCGCAATGTGTTGAGCGTGCGCGACAAGATCGTCAAGCAGTTCGACGAGCGCTTCCTGCGCATGTGGCGTTATTACCTGGCGTACTGCGAGTGCGGGTTCCGCACCGGCAGCATCGACCTGATGCAGATCACCTTGCGCAAGACTTGAAACGCCGCGCGCTGCTGTCATCCTGCTGGCCATCGTCAGCTCAAAGGATTCGGCCGTGAAATTGGGACTTGCTCTGTACTCTGTCGCCGCGCTCGCCGGCCTGGTCGGCGTGTCGATCTGGGCCACCGGCCACGTCAGCATCGTTCCCGCGATCCAGGAGGTGCTGCACCGGCCCGGCGAAGGCAATACGCCCTGGCTGGTCGCCACGCTGTTTGATGCGTACTTCGCGTTCGGATGGTTCTGGCTGTGGATCGCGTACAAGGAAACCTCGTGGTTTTCGCGCGGCCTGTGGCTGGTCCTGGTCGGCCTGACCGGCAACATGGCGATGGCCGCCTACATGCTGATCCAGCTGTTCAAGCTGCCGCCGAATCCGACCGCGGCCGATCTGTTGCTGCGCCGCCCGTGACCGCGCCTGCGGCACCCGCAAGCTGGTGGCAGCGCCGCGTGCTTGCGCCCATTCTTGGCCAGCTCAGGCAGGGCATCACACCGCAGCAGATCGCGTTCACCATCGCGGCCGGCACCGTCATCGGCATCTTTCCGATACTCGGAACCACCACCCTGCTCTGTGCCGTCTTCGGTCTGACGCTGCGACTCAACCAGCCCATCATCCAGCTGGTGAATTACCTGGTGTACCCGCTGCAGATCGCGCTGCTGTTTCCGTTCTACCGCGCGGGCGAGTGGCTGTTCCAGCAAGACCCGGTGCCCTTTCTGTCGATCACTGAACTGGCGCAGCGCTTCAGCACCGATCCGCTCCAGTTCATGCTCGACTACGGGTTGGTCGCCCTGTTCGGTGTGGTCGTGTGGCTGCTTACTGCGCCGCTGCTGTTTGCCGCGCTGTACTTTGCGTTGCGCACGCCGATTCAGGCGCTCGCCAGCGGACTGCGTCGGCCCAATCCCTCAGCCTGAGAGCAGCCGCCAGCTCAAGGCCGCGGCCAACGCAAGACCCACGACGAGGTCCACCAGCGCCACACGCTGAATCGCGCTGCTGGACACATCGCCTGCCAGCACGATGAAGCTGAGCATGCACAGCAAGGCAACCACACTGGCCGTGACCCGCCAGGCGGGCTGAAACAATGCGGCGGCCACAAAGAATGCGCCAAGAACCACGAACAGGATCGCGCGATGCCGCAGCAGCAGGATCAAGCTTGGATCGTGCAGGCTGACGCCATACAGCGCGTGCAGACGCTGCGCCGACAGCACGCCGATGCCTGGAATCAGATGGATGACCCCAGCCGCGAACAAGCTCGCGGCCAGACTCCATTCGGCGAATTTAATGCTCATGTTCGTCGCGACCCCAGCCCGTGCAGCGCCAGATGCAGCGCGCCGAACGCACCCCCGCCGAAGATCAGCAGCTTCGACATGCCGCCGTGGAACTCGTAGTGCGCGTGGCCAGAGAACAGCAGATGCAGGCCGACATGGACCACCAAGAACAGGCTGACCACCATCTGCCAGCGCGCACGAACGCGTGGATCAGTGTGCCCAACCAGCCACAGCAGCCAGACGAACAGCGGCACGTGCGCCAGTACAAACACTGGGAAGCCGACGTCGTCCGGCAGCCAGCGGGTCATCGGCAGCACGCGCCACTCGGCGCGCGCGACCGCGTCGAGTTCATGCGTGAGAAGTAGCGCGAATCCAATGCGAAACGGCCATTCGCTGATCACGCGTAGGCCTGATTCTTCACTTCTGATCGCGATAGCTCGCCTATCAGCAGATACAGCAGCGGACCAAAGGCGCCGGCGGTGAGCGTCAGCAGCAGATAGGGCCAGGCCCTGCGGCCGCTTCTGCGGGCGTCGACAAAGATCCACGCCATGGCCAGCACGCACACGATCACCAGATCGGTGATCACTTGCAGGCCAGCGCTGGAGGTGAAGTGAAACGCGAAGATGCCGAGGTAGCCGTGATCGAGCAGGGCCTTGGCGCTGAGCGCGCCAAAACCCAGCAGGACCGCGATCAGCAGCAGGGATTTTCCGTTCATGGTGTCGCTCCGTCGGTGGTGAAGGTGCGTGCAGGTTGGATCGACCAGATCGGCGCCGCAATTACGCCGCACGTAATGGAATCGCGAATCGGCGACGCGCAGAATCGCCGCATGAACACGCATCACGACGCCGCACCCGAAGCCTTTGGACGCATGCTGCGCGACGTGCGCCGAGGCCGGCGCCTGTCGCAACTCGACCTCGCGATGCAGGCCGAGGTGTCGCAGCGTCACCTTAGTTTTCTCGAATCCGGACGTGCGCGACCGAGTCGCGAGATGGTGGTGCAGCTCGCCAGCGCGCTCGACCTGCCGCTGGAAACGCGCAACCGCCTGCTGGCTGCGGCCGGCTTCACCGGCCTGTATCCGCGCCGCCAGCTGGACGCCGACGCCATGCGGCCTATTCGCAATGCGATGGAACGCATGCTCGCTGCGCATGAGCCGTTTCCGGCCATGGTGGTGGACCGCGCCTGGAACGTGGTGATGGCCAATCGCGGCCTGCCCAAATTGTTCGCGCTGCTCGGCGGACTCGAGGCGATGGCGGCACGCGTCGGCGGCGCCAATCTGCTAAGAGTCAGCCTGCATCCAAACGGTCTGCGGCCCTACATCCTGAACTTCGAAGAGTTCGCCACGCACTTGCTGGCGCGCAGCGCACACGAGGCACTGGAACACCCGGAGCTGGATGCGCTGCTCAAGGACGTGCTGCGCTATCCGGGACTACCCGGCCGCGGTCGCAGCGTCGATTGGTCCACGCCCATGCTGCCGGTGTTGCCGATGCGCGTGGGCTTGAATGGTCTGGAGCTGAGCCTGTTCACCACCATCACCAGCTTTGGCACGCCGCTGGACATCACCGCGGACGAACTCCGAATCGAGAATCTATTTCCGGCCGACCCCTCCAGCGAGGCGTTGCTGCGTCAGCTACTGGGATAAAACCCAGGGCGTGTCGTCCAGGCGCTGGAACAGCGGCGCCTCGGCCTTGGGTAGATTCTCTTCCAGCCAGGTCAGCATGTCGGCCCAGATGCGCTGCGACTGCGCGCCGCTGGGCAGGATGCCGGCGTGCGGCAGTTCCAGGGTGATGGTCGGTACCCCCAGCGTGATGCCGCCGTAGTTGCCGAGCGAACCCGGATAGATGCCCAGCGGCTGAAGGCGCAGATAACCGAAACGCTGCGGCGGATGCAGCGGGCCGTCGAAATCGAGAATGCCGAAGGGTGCATGCACGGCGACGATGGCGTCGGGCCGGAACTGACGGATCTGCGCCGTCAGCCACTGCGTCTCGGGCTCCGACAGCGCCTTGGGTCCGGGATAGCGACGCGCGTCGGAGCGCGTCACGCGCTTCCAGTAGGCCTGCGCGTTGCGCTGCCAGTCGGGCGTGGCGAAGTTGCGATTCAGATCCACGCCGCTTGCGTTGGTGCGGCTGGGACGCGGCGCCAGCAGACCGTCCGGATTGGAGGCCGGAATCACGCGCCAGTGAAACGGCTGCAGGCGCTCGTTCTCCAGCTTCTGGATCCACTGGAACACGATGCTTACCGAGCTGAGTTCATCGCCGTGAATACCGCCAATGAGCATCACGCGGAACGGCGTGCGACGGCTGCTGCCGGGCAGAAAGTCGCGATACAGCAGCGGCATACCGCGACGGCTGGCGCCCTCTCCCGGGGTCAGCGCCGCGTCCAGACAGGTCTGCACACCGACGCTGCGTAGGCGTGCACCGATGCGTTCACAGGCACGCTCCACCGAAGCCAGCGGCACCTGCGCCTGGACCGGGCCCGGCACCAGCGTGGCGGCGGCTAAAACGAAAAGCCCGGCGATGAGCCGGGCCGTCGTAGAGGTCGTCGTGGCGATCAGTTCTTGCGTTCCTTGCGAACTTTTTCGATCAGGAAATCCACCACCTTCAGCACGTCCGGAAAGGTGCCGGCCATGGTCGAGTTGGTCTGGTACTTGCCGCCGACCACCACCGTGGGGACGCTGAAAATCTGGTAGTCGCGCGCCAGGGCTTCGGCGCGACGCACGCGGCTGTCCACGGCAAATCCGTTGAAGCTGCTGGCAAACACGTCCGGCAACACGCC
Source organism: Panacagrimonas sp. (assembly GCA_052387335.1). Taxonomy (GTDB): domain Bacteria; phylum Pseudomonadota; class Gammaproteobacteria; order Nevskiales; family Nevskiaceae; genus Panacagrimonas. Next base: position 4,823 of record JBQTJH010000007.1, read on the forward strand.
ACTCTGTGCGTTGAACAAGCCGGCCAGTGCGTCCTGCGTGAACAGCGGCTGACGCTTCTCGTGAATGCCGTTGAACAGCGCGGTGTGGATCTGCTTGCTCACGCCCAGGGCTTCGGCGGTGTAGAAGGCCTTTTGATGCAGCATGCCCTCGGGGCGACCGAGGCTGGCCGGCACCTGGATGAAGTCGACGTCGGCCGGTTTCTTGTTCGCAACCCAGGCCTTGATGTCGGGCTCAAAGTGGAAGCAGTGCTGGCAGCCGTACCAGAAGAATTCTTCCACCGTGATGCGCTTGGCATCCACCGGCTTGGCGATCGACTTCACCTGCTTGTACTGCTTGCCCTCTTCAAACTTGGCGCCGGCGTCCTGCGCCGAGCAGGCAAAGCTGAACAGGCTCAGCGAAAGCACCATCAGGCGCGTCAGACCACGCATGGTTATCGTCCTTGTGTCGGGAGAGGACCGCTTACGACTACTGCAGACCGTTCAGATACGAGGCCAGGGCCGCGATTTCCTCATCGGTCAGCTTGGCCGCGATCTCGGCCATCATCTGACCATTGGCTCCGGCCTTGCGTTCACCGGCGCGATAGGCATTGAGCTGCAGGGCGGTGTACTCGGCGTGCTGACCGCCAACATGCGGATAGCCCGCAGCCGGATTGCCCGCGCCCTTGGGCCCGTGGCAGGCGCCGCAGGCGGGCACGCCGCGATCCGCGATGCCGGCGCGGTAGATCTTCTCGGCCACCGCCACCGCATCCTTGCTGGCCACACCCGGCGTCGCCGGCTGGGCAGCGAAATACGCCGCTAGATCCTGCATGTCCTGATCCGACAACGCGGCGGCCTGGCCGGCCATCACCGGGTTCTTGCGCGAGCCGTCCTTGAACTGCTTGAGCTGCGCATACGCATACGGCGCACCCTGGCCACCGAGCTTGGGCCAGGCCGGCACGGCGCTGTTGCCCTTGGCACCGTGGCAGGCGGCGCAGACCGCCGCCTTGGCCTCCCCGGCCTTGGCGTCACCCTTGAGGAAAGGGCTGGCGGAACCCGCATCAGCGGCGATCGCGGAGGATGAGAACCCGAGCACGCACGCCAGCATCAGACCACGGACGACGATCGACATTTAAGGCTTACTCCCTGGAACGACAGGCAGGCGCGCAGCTTGGAAACGACGTTGGAGTGCGCGCAGGCAATTATGGTGGCGCGAATTTTACACAGGGAAGCCGCGCGCCGTCAGCGGGCGCGGTGCTGTCCAGACACGAAATAGCCTGCAAGGGCTCCGGTGTACCCTAAGCCCATCGCTGCGATGGACCCATGCCTCGCCCGTCGCCCCTCGCCATTCCGGATCAATGCCCTCTTCACCGCCGCCCCCCGTCCATCAGCCGGTCAATCCCTTCGTCCAGGCCCGGTTCCTGATGTCCTGCGCCAGCCTGGCTCAGTGCCCGCGTGACGGTAAGCGCGAACTGGCCTTTGCCGGGCGTTCCAATTCCGGCAAGTCCAGTGCTCTCAACGCCCTGTGCGGCCAGAAAGCGCTGGCGCGCGTAAGCAAAACCCCCGGCCGCACGCAGCTGATCAACCTGTTTGACCTGCCGGAGGAGACGCGCCTGGTTGACCTGCCGGGCTACGGCTTTGCCCAGGTGCCGCTGGAGGTGCGACGCGATTGGGCGCGCATGGTGGGTCAGTACGTGGAACAGCGTTCCAGCCTGCAGGGTCTGGTGCTGATCATGGATTGCCGTCACCCCCTGACCGAGCACGACACGCAGATGCTGGCCTGGATCAAGTCCGGCCAAAGGCCTTGTCACGTGCTGCTGACCAAGGCCGACAAGCTGGGTTTCGGCGCCGGCAAAAACAGCCTGCTGAAAGTGAAACGCGAGATCGCCCAAATGGGCATCGAAGTCGGCATCCAGCTGTTCTCCGCCCACTCAGGTCAGGGCGTGGACGAAGCGCGCGAGGCGCTGTGGAAGCTGGTGGCCGCACCCAGGTCAGAAGATCTGAATTGATTGACCTAATGGCGGGCACGGCCCGCGATAAGGTTGTTTGACGCGTCGCCATGCGACGGACAAAGAAAAGGCCCGGCGGATCGGGGAGGTCCGCCGGGCCAGCTTGCTCCGGCTTGGGGATGCCGGAACCCGTCCAGGGAGTGAGACGGGGAGCGAGGAAGGGAGGTCCGTCGCTCGTAGATATAGATGGCGACCCCGCCGGAAAGTTCAAAGCATTTTGTTCCGCCGTGCAGAAATCGCGTCAGATTCCGGCAAACGACTGACTGGCCGCAGTTTTTATTTTTCAGCTGCTGGCGTGGCCAATCGCTGTATGAGCTGCGTCCCAGTTTTCGCCCACGCCATAGTCGGCAACCAGCGGCACCGACAGCGGGTGGATGCGGCACATGCGCGTGGCCAGCTCCGGCGCCAGCTGCGCGATCCGCGCGTGCGGCCCTTCGAATACCAGTTCATCGTGCACCTGCATGATCATGCGGATGTCCGGCGCGTTTTCATCCAGCCAGCGCTGCACATCGATCATGGCCAGCTTGATCAAATCAGCAGCGGTGCCCTGCAGCGGCGCGTTGATGGCGGTGCGCTCGGCGTACTGGCGCAGGCCCTGATTCTTCGAGCCGATGTTCGGCAGATACAGGCGCCGTCCGAACAGGGTCTCGACATAGCCGCGTTCATGCGCGGCGGCGCGCGTGCCGTCCATGTAGCGCTTCACGCCCGGATACCTGCCGAAGAAGCGGTCGATGGTGTCTTGCGCCTCACCGCGACCGATGCCGAGATTGCGCGCCAGGCCGAACGCCGAGATGCCGTAGATCAAGCCAAAGTTCACCGCCTTGGCGGCGCGGCGCTGCTCGCTGCCCACTTCATCCAGAGGCAGTCCGAACACTTCGGCGGCGGTGGCCTGGTGGATATCGAGTCCGCGCGCGAAGGCATCGACCAGACGCTCGTCAGCGGAGAAATGCGCCATCAGGCGCAGCTCGATCTGCGAGTAGTCGATGGACAGCAGCGCGCAGCCGTCCTCGGCGATGAAGGCCTGGCGGATGCGGCGACCCTCGGCGGTCCGCACCGGAATGTTCTGCAGGTTCGGGTCCTGCGAGGACAGCCGCCCGGTGGCCGCCACCGCCTGGTGATAGCTGGTGTGGATGCGCCCGGTACGCGGATTGACCGCGGTCGGCAATTGCTCGGTATAGGTCGAGCGCAGCTTCTGCATGCCGCGCCAATCCAGAATCAGGCGCGGCAAGGGGTGCTCCGCCGCCAGCACCTCCAGCACATCTTCGGCGGTGGACGGATCGCCCTTCGGTGTTTTGCTGACCACGCGCAGACCCAGCTGCTTGAACAGGATTTCCTGTAGCTGCTTGGGCGAACCCAGATTGAACTCACCGTTGGCGACGCGGAAGGCCTCGGCCTGGATCTCGTCCATGCGGCCGGCCAGTTCCACGCTGATGCGATTGAGCAAGGGCACATCGACGCGCACGCCGGTGCGTTCCACCTGGGTCAGCACCGGCACCAGCGGCATCTCGATGGTTTCGAATACGCGCTTGAGTTCGGGAATCTCCACCAGCCGCGGATACAGCGCCTGATGCAGGCGCAGGGTGATGTCGGCGTCTTCTGCCGAATATTCAGCCGCCTTGTCCAGCGCGACCTGGTTGAACGTGAGCTGGTTCTTGCCCTTGCCGGCGACGTCGGCAAACGCAATGGTCTTATGGCCGAGATATTTCTCCGCCAAGGTGTCCATGTCGTGGCGATTGCCGGCGGCATCGAGCACATAGCTTTCGAGCATGGTGTCGTAGGCCACACCGCGCACCGCAATGCCGTGACGCGCCAGCACATTCAAGTCGTACTTCAGATGCTGTCCAACCTTGGGCTTGGCCGGATCTTCGAGCACGGCCTTCAGTCGCGTGCGCACCGTCTCCAGGGAGAGCTGCTCGGGCGCGCCGAGATAGTTGTGCGCCACCGGCACATACCAGCCGTGGCCTTCCTCAATCGCAAACGAGAAGCCGACCAGACCAGCCTGATTGGAGTCGAGTGCATCGGTTTCGGTATCGACGCAGATCAGGGTTGCCGCTTCGAGTTTGCGCGCCATGTTTTCGAGCGCGACTTCGTCGAGCACGAGCACAACTTGGGTACGCTCAGACCCTGGCCCTGTCCCCTCGGGAGAGACTTGGGCGAGGGCGCCTGGAAGTGGAGCGATGTTGCCGCTCTGCGAGCCCCTCACCCCTGCCCCTCTCCCGGCGGGAGAGGGGTTTGAAATCCCTGTGTCTGCGCTGCGCCGGCCCATGCCGAGCCGCGCGTGAAAGGCTTCGAGCAGCGCTTCGTCGGCGCCGCGCGGAGTCAGGTCTTCCGGCGTGAAGGACAACTCCAGCGCGGTACGAATCGTGGCCAGATCCTTGGCGCGCGGTAGCACCACATCGACACAGGCACGCAGGTTTTCACCGAGCTTGCCCTTGATGCTGGGCGCAGCGGCGATGACCGCGTCCAGCGAACCATGTTCTGCAATGAGTTTGGCCGCGGTCTTCTCGCCCACGCCGGGCACGCCGGGAATGTTGTCGCTGGCGTCGCCCATCAAGGCGAGGTAGTCGACGATGCGCAGCGGCGGCACGCCAAATTTTTCCTGCACACCGGCCGGGTCCATGCGCCGATTCTTCATGGTGTCGAGTAGGTGGACGTTCGCGGTGACCAGCTGCGCCATGTCCTTGTCGCCGGTGACGATCAGCACGTCCTGCCCCTTGGCCGCGGCCTGCGTTGCCAAGGTGCCGATCACATCATCAGCCTCCACGCCAGGAATCTGCAGCACCTTGAGGCCCATGGCCTCACACAGCTCGATGACCAGCGGAAACTGCGTCTTCAGATCTTCCGGCGTCGCGCCACGATTGGCCTTGTACTCGGGATAGATGTCTTCGCGAAACGTCTTGCCGGGCGGATCAAACACCACCGCCAGACTCTGCGGCGCGTAGTCCTTGATCAGACGCGTGAGCATGTTGCGCATGCCGAACACGGCGCCGGTCGGCGTGCCGTCCGGTGAGGTCAAGGGCGGCAGCGCATGAAACGCACGAAACAGCCAGTTGCTGCCGTCGATCAGAATCAGCGGATGGGACGTCGACATTATTTTTTCGGAGGCACGTCGGCAAGGCCCAGATTGGCGGACTTCAGCAAATCAAGCTGAGGCAGCTCCGCTTCACGCATTTTTTGCAGCGCTTTGAGCCTGGCCAGGATAATTTCAATGGTCTTGAAGGTGTCGGGCAGGTCTAACGATATCCGTTTCATGGTCACGTTCGTGCCTCTCGAAACCATACCGGAGACGGTGGTCAGTGCATCGCGCACAAAGCGCTTGTTTAGATTCGCCTCTCCTGCAAACGCATCCCAGTTTCGCATCGTCATGTAGCGAGCCGACCTTGCCCCGCCGATCTTCATGGCGAAACGCTCGTCCAACCGCGCGTCCGCCGCAGTGCAAATCAGATCGTAGAACGGTGCCAGCCTCACCTCGCCATCGACGTATAGAAGAGAAAGATTTTTCGCGTGCGCGTCATGATTTCCAATCAAAAAATTGAAAATGGTCCAGTGCAAAAGTCGCTGCAAATCCAAGACTGAGTGGGTACAGACTCGTCGTACCAAGTCGAAGCATTGCGCGAGACCGGGGCCGCCCTCATTTTCATATTTACGCGACGCAGGCACTCCCAATGCTTGACAAAAATCCTCTTGATGCAAGCGCTCGAGTTGGCCGTTGACGGGGTTGCGTCTGCGGTCATACCGCTCGACCACGTACAGCCTCGGCACTGGCTCGGTCCAGCAATCCGGCACGCCGAGTCCGCACTCTTTTGCCAGTGACATGCAGAACGTCTCGTTCTCGACACTGTCAGGAAATTCGCGAATGGGCGGCTTTAGGATATGCGTGCTGATCTGGCCAGCCGCGGGCTTGATCCAATCGTCTGCCGCCTTGCATAAGGCCAGCTTTGCCTGCGCTCCAGCCAAAGACAGACGCACGCCGGTTTCACCGGTCAACAGCGGCCGCGCGAGTAGCCCGGCCGCGAGTGCGGCGAGTTGTTCACGGTCGATGAACTCACTCTTGGGTCGTGGCAGCTGCGGCGGCATTGCATCGGGCACTTCCAGACTCAAGGCGCCAGCACAGTCGCCGCCGATCGCTTCGAGCAATGCGTAGTGATTCCGCTCCGAGATCTTTAGCGCGCGGCTGATGCTATTGCGCACATCGCCCTCAGGAAGCAGGTTGGCAAAAAAAGCCTCGACGACCGGCCCTTCGTGCGCCTCTGCATGCAAAGGCAGGCTCTGTGAGATCGCCAGCGGTCTTGGCTTCGCGATCCACTCGGGGTGATAGTCAAACACCATCACTCCGGCGCGCTGCCATAAAGCTCCGCAGCACTGGCCATTGAGCGTCACGTTCAGACGCTGCGGGGGCCAGTGATCGGGCGGGCTGCTCATTGCGCGTCCGATGTAACGCTCGCGGGTGCAGACGGCCAGACCAAGGAACGGTCGTGAGCCAGCAGCTCGATGCCCAGAACCGTCAATACTTGGGAAACGTGCTGGAAACTCACGCTCGGTTTGCCGCGCTCGAATTCGGACAGGAAACGCAGACCCACGCCACTTACGCCAGCCAACTGCCTTTGCGTGTATCCACGTGCTTGCCTGAGCGTACGGACGTATTCGCCCAAATGCTCGAAGTGCGCTTCTTTACCGCGAATACAGAACTGCATGGACGCTCATTTAATTCCCGAACGGGAAAATTATGACTTGATTCAAAAAAAACTCAATGGAACACCCCTTTCGGGAATCTATATTGAGGTTTCCTCATCCAGAGACCATTACGTTCCCGTTCGGGATTGGGGCAAGAGGCTCTCGCCACGCACCATATCTTCAAAAGTCTCGCGTCTGCGCACCAGATGCGCCTGCGCGCCATCCACCATCACCTCGGCCGCACGACCACGCGTGTTGTAGTTGCTGGACATGACAAAGCCGTAGGCGCCGGCGGTGCGCACCGCGAGCAGATCGCCCTCGGCAATCGCCAGTTCGCGATCCTTGCCCAGCCAGTCGCCGGTCTCGCATACGGGACCCACGATGTCGTAGGTGGCGCGCGTCGCGCTGTGGTTTTCGCGCACCGGTACGATGTCCATCCAGGCCTGGTACAGCGAAGGTCGCAGCAGATCATTCATGGCCGCGTCCACCACGGCGAAATGCTTGGTCTCGCCATGCTTGATCAGCTCAACCCGCATCACCAGGATGCCGGCGTTGCCGGCAATGGCGCGGCCCGGCTCGGTCATGACCTTGAGATTCCTTCCGTCGAGCTTGGGCAAAAAGGCACGCGCCCAGTCGGCAGGCTCGGTCGGTTGCTCGTCGCGATAGCGCACGCCCAGACCACCACCGACATCGATGTGGTCGAAGCTCACGCCCTTGGCCGCGAGCCGGTCGACCAGCGCCAGCACGCGATCCAGTGCGTCCAGATAGGGCGAGACGTCCAGCAGCTGCGAGCCGATGTGGCTGGCGATGCCGCTGATGTGGACGCCGTGCATGCTCGCCGCTTCCAAATACAGACGCTCGGCCGTCATCAAGTCCACGCCGAATTTGTTCTGCTTGAGCCCGGTGGAGATGTAGGGATGGGTTTTGGCGTCAACGTCCGGATTCACCCGCAGCGCGATGTGCGCGCGCAGATTCAATGACTGCGCGATGCGATCCAGCAGACGCAGCTCGGATTCCGACTCCACGTTGAACGTACCCACGCGCTGTTCGAGCGCGAAGCGCAGCTCGTCCGCGGTCTTGCCCACGCCGGAGAACACGACCTTGGCAGGATCGCCGCCCGCGGCCAGCACGCGCCTGAGCTCGCCGGCGGACACGATGTCGAAGCCGCTGCCGAGCTTGGCCAGCACGCCGAGCACGGCGAGATTGGAATTGGCCTTGACCGCGTAGCAGACCTGATGCGGTACCGATGCCAGCGCGTTATCGAACGCGCGGTAATGCCGCTCCAGGGTGGCGCGTGAATAGATGTAGCAGGGCGTGCCGAAACGCTGGGCAATATCGGCGACGCGGACCTGTTCGGCGTACAGCTCGCCGTCGCGGGTGTTGAAGAAGTCGGTCACGGCTGAGCAGGAGGCGAGGCTTGGTCGGGGACGGTGGACTCGGCGTCCTCGTCTTCAGCATTCGGCGCTTCAGACGGTGGCACGACCACCGGCACGGGCACCGGCTTGGGCGTGGGTGCAGAGCCGGGCCGGTAGAGATCACCGGACTGGCCGCAGGCCGCGAGCAGAAGGATCAGAGAGCAGAACGCGAAGCGCATAGAGAGCATTTGTTCCCGCCTGCGCGGGAATCCATTAAGTTGCCGCCCATTCTATCCGCCACCCGCCCCGCCCCCATGAAGCTCGTGCAGACCGACACCGCCGTCATCGTTGAACCGTCCGCCACGGCACGCGCCTGCGTCATCTGGATGCACGGACTGGGCGCCGACGGTCATGACTTCGTCCCCATCGTCCGGGAACTGGGGCTGGCGGACGACGCCGGGGTGCGCTTCATCTTTCCGCACGCACCGGTTCGACCGGTGACGCTCAACGGCGGCATGCCGATGCGTGCGTGGTACGACATCCAGTCGCTGGACCGCAAAGGGCGACAGGATGAAGCCGGCATCCGCGAATCAGAAGCGCGGATCCGCGGCCTGATCGAGCAACAGCATGCCGAGGGCGTCGCGTTCAATCGCATCGTCATCGCCGGCTTTTCCCAGGGCGGTGCCATCGCCCTGCACACCGCACTGCGCTACCCCGAACGGCTGGCCGGTTTGATGGCCTTGTCCACGTATCTGCCGCTAGCTGACACGCTCATCACCGAGGCCGCGAGCATCAATCGCACGCTCCCCATCCTCATGTGTCATGGCCAGCACGACGCGGTGCTGCCGCTGGAACTGGGCCAGTGGAGTCGCGACCAGCTCAAGGCCATGGAGTATCCGGTGGAGTGGAAGGCCTACCCGATGGCGCACGAGGTATGCATGGAACAGATCGAGCATATCGGCGCCTGGATCACGGCGCGGCTCGAGCCCTAGTCGTTTTCTGCCTGAGCGTCCAAGGTCCAACGCTCATCGTCCTCGCTGACGTGCAAGGCCATCAGGATCGGATGGCAACAGACCGAGCAGTCTTCCGTGTACGTCTGCGACCCGGCCGACAAGTCCACGTCGACCACGATGGTTTCCCAGCAGTAGGGGCAGGTCACCTCAGCTTCTTCGAGCATGGCGCGTTCAGAGAAACAGTTCGAACAGACGGTTCTGGTAACGCCGGCCGGCTTCGGTGGGCTGCACCCGGTCGGCATCGACACTGAGCAGCGCTAGCCTCGCGGCCTCACGCAGCGGCGCCTCCAGTGCATGGAAGTCTAGTCCGGTGCGGGCTTCGAACTGCGCACGTGTAAAACCCTCGTGCAGGCGCAGTGCGTTCATGCAGAACTCGAATGGTAGTTCGTGCGGTTGCAAGTCCCGCTGCTCCTGCAACACACGCTCGGTGCCTGCCGTTTGCATATACGTGCGTGGATGCTTGTGCCGCGCGCGACGTGCAATCTGCACCTTGCCGTCTCGCAGTACGCTGCGCTTGCCGTGTGCGCCGGCACCGATACCCAGGTAGTCACCGAAGCGCCAGTAATTCAGGTTGTGCCGGCTGCGTCGATCCTGCCGCGCAAACGCGGAAGTCTCGTACTGCGCGTAGCCGTGCGCGGCAAGCGCCGCACAACCGGCGTCGTGCATGGACGCCGCAGTGTCGGCATCTGGAATCGGCGGCGGACGCGCAGCGAATTCGGTGTTGGGTTCCAGCGTCAGGTGGTACCAGGACAGATGCTCAGGCGCGAGGTCAAACGCCTGTTGCAGATCCGCCAATGCGCGTTCGCGTGTTTGCTGCGGCAGCGCGAACATCAGATCCAGATTCAGATTGTCGAATCCTGCGGCGCGCGCCAGCTCGAACGCCTGCAAGGCTTCGCTGCGTCCATGAATCCGACCGAGCGACTTGAGCTGTGCGTCGTCAAAGCTCTGCACGCCGATGGACATGCGCGTGACGCCAGCGGCGCGATAGCCGGCGAAATGGGCAGCGTCCGCCGTACCGGGATTGGCCTCCAGCGTGATCTCGATGTCGCTGGAAAAATGCAGGCGCCGCGCCGTCGCCTCGAGAATGCGCCCGATCGCCGCGCCTGAGAACAGGCTTGGCGTGCCGCCGCCGAAGAAGATGCTGGACAGCGTGCGCGGTTCTGCGTCCTGCAATTCAAAATCCAGATCGCGAATCAGCGCATCAATGTATTCCGTCTCGGGGATCACGCCACGCGCGGGGTGCGAATTGAAGTCGCAGTACGGGCATTTTCTGGCGCACCAGGGCAGGTGCAGGTACAGCGCGAGCGGGATCGAGGTCGGCGCTGAGGACGCTACCGCGCTCATGCCCCGCCGAGTTGCCGCAGCAGCTGCTGCATGGCCAGACCGCGATGGCTGATCGCGTTCTTGCGATCGGCGTTCATCTCGGCGGCGGTGCAGTGGTGCTCGGCCAGATAGAACAGCGGGTCGTAGCCAAAGCCCTGCGCGCCGCGCGGCGCACGCAGAATCATGCCGCGCCAACGACCCTCGGCGATCAAGGGAATCGGATCGGTAGGCCGGCGTAGCAGCACCAGCTGACAGACGAACTGCGCTTGGCGCTGCATGTCCGGCACCGAGTCCATCTCGGCAATCAGCTTGGCGTTGTTGACCGCGTCGGATGAGGGCTCGCCGCCGTAGCGCGCAGAGCGCACACCCGGCGCACCGTCGAGCGCATCCACGCACAGACCCGAGTCGTCAGCGATCGCCGGCAGACCCGACACCGCAGCGGCATGACGCGCCTTGATCAGCGCGTTTTCGATGAAGGTAGCGCCGGTCTCGGCCGGTTCGACCGGAGAAAATTCGCTGACTCGACGCACGCGGATACGCAGCGGTGCGAGCAGATCTTCAAGCTCACGGGCCTTCTTGAGATTGCGGCTGGCAATGACGATCTCGTCCATGGCGTGATTGTACGCCTGGGTCCACGCGCCGGACGCGCGCCGCGTAGGGCGGGCCGTGCCCGCCGTCAGACCTTGGTTCGTATTCCGAACATGGCGGCCATGGGCCGCCCTACTCAACTTGCCAGAGCCTGCTTCTGCACCTGCACCAGCTGCGCGATGCCAGCCTGAGCCAGGTCCAGCAACTGATTGAACTCGTCGCGACGGAAGGCGTGGCCCTCGGCCGTGCCCTGCACTTCAATGAAGTGACCGGCGTCGTTCATGACGATGTTCATGTCGCATTCGCAGTCGGAATCCTCGAGGTAGTCCAGGTCCAGCACCGGCTGGCCGCGATGGATGCCGACGCTGACCGCGGCCACGTGTCCGTGCACCGGATGGGTCTTGATCTGATTCTTCTTCTTCATCGCCGCCACCGCGTCCACCAGCGCTACATAGCTGCCCGTGATGGCCGCCGTGCGCGTTCCGCCATCGGCCTGCAAGACATCGCAGTCCAGGGTGATTGTGAAGCCGGTGAGCGCGTTCAGATCCACTACCGCGCGCAGCGAACGTCCGATCAGCCGCTGGATTTCCTGCGTGCGGCCGCTTTGCTTGCCCTGCGCCGCTTCGCGCCGGCTGCGCGTGTGGGTGGCGCGCGGCAACATGCCGTACTCGGCCGTGACCCAGCCGCCGTCCTTCTTCCAGGCCGGGCCGCGTTCTTCGACGCTGGCGGTGCACAACACCTGGGTATTGCCGAAGCTGACCAGCACCGAACCCTCGGCGTGGCGGGTGTAGCGGCGCTGGATGGAGACCTCGCGCAGCTGATCGGGCAGACGGCCGGAGGGTCGTGGCGAAGCTTGAGACACGGGCGAACTCCGCCGCAAAAGGGCGCGGAGTATATCGCCGCGTCCTTCCCAAGCGTCCCCGTTATGACGCGATCGCAGTGCGGCTAGACTCTGCGCTTGGCGGCTGTGGGGGCCCAGATGGCGCCCGTGCCGGGACTTTTGGGGGAATGGATGACCGCAGGAAAACTGCTACTGGCCCTGGTGGTGGGGCTTGGCACACTGTGTACCTACAGCGCCGCACCGGCGCAAGACGCCGCGGCCACCGACGCGCCGCTGCTTAGCACCGCAGCGGCGACGCCCGCCAGCGACACCGCCCGGATACCGGGCCGTCGCACCGTCAAGCTGTCTTTCCGCGATCTGGGCGTGTACGGCTCGGCCTCGCTACGCGGCGTCGAGGGCCAGTTGTATCTGCCGTTCGGCATCCGTCTGGACGAGGTGGTGGTCGAGGCCCGGCTCAAGCTGCGCTACACCTACTCGCCCTCGCTGCTGCCGGAGCTGTCGCACCTGCGCATCGCGTTCAACGAACAGGTCATCGCGGCCCTGCCGCTGGTCAAGGAGCAGTCGGGCATCGAGGTGCAGCGCGAGCTGAATCTGGCGCCCAGCTATTTCACCGACTTCAACCAGCTGCGCCTGGATCTGATCGGTCACTACACGCTGCAATGCGAAGACCCCGATCACAGCAGCCTGTGGACCGCGATCAGCGACCAGAGCGAGATTGAACTGACTCTGGACGCGCTGCCGATCAAGCCCGATCTGGCGCTGTTGCCGGCACCGTTCTTTGATCGCCGTGACGGCCGCCCGCTGCAATTGCCGGTGGTCCTGCCGAGCCAGGCGTCGGTCGAAACGCTGCGCAGCGCCGGTCTGCTGGCCTCGTGGTTCGGCGCCCTGGCCAGTTACCGCGGCGCGCAGTTCCCGGTGTTGCTGGATCAGCTGCCGGAGCGCGGCCACGCCCTGGTGCTGGCCACCAATGCGCAGCGTCCCCAGGGTCTGGAGCTGCCCGAAGTGGAGGCGCCGACCTTGCGCGTGCAGCCGCTACCCGGCCACGCCGGCTCGCTGCTGCTGATCCTGCAGGGGCGCGACGATGCGCAACTGCGCCTGGTGGCCGAAGCCCTGGTGTTGGGGCAGGCAGTGCTGAGCGGCCGCGAGGCGACGGTGCTGGAGGTTGATCGCGGCGAGCGCCGCGCCGCCTACGACGCACCGGCCTGGGTGCGCACCGACCGACCGGTGAAGCTGGGCGAACTGATCGACAGCCCCGACGCCCTGCAGGCGCGCGGCAAGGTGCCGCCACCGCTGCGCATCAATCTGCGCCTGCCGCCCGACCTGCTGACCTGGAATCGCAGCGGCGTGCCGATGGACCTGCGCTATCGCTACACGCCGCCGGCGCAGCGCGACGCCTCCATGCTCACGGTCAGCATCAACGGCCAGCTGCTCAAGGCGTTTCCACTGCTGCCCGGCGAGCGCGACGTGGAGGACGGGCGTCTGCGCATTCCCCTGCTCAGCGACGGCACACGCAGTGATCGCAGCGCGCTGGTGATCCCGCCGTTTCAGCTCGGCGCCAACAACCAGATGCAGTTTCAGTTCGTGGTGGAGACCAATCGTGAAGGTTCCTGCAAGCCGGCGGTGCGTGACCTGACCCGCGCGTCGATCGACGCCGACTCCACCATCGACCTGAGCGGCTTCCCGCACTACACCGCCATGCCCAACCTGGCGCTGTTCGCCAACGCGGCCTATCCGTTTTCGCGCTACGCCGATCTGGCCGAAACCGCGGTGGTGCTGCCGGTCAGCGCCAACGTGACCGAGATCGAGGCGATGCTGGCCACGCTCGGCCGCATGGGTCGCGCCACCGGCGTCCCGAGCCTGCGCTACAGCCTGTTCAAGGGTCCGGAGTTGTCGCAGCTCAAGAATCTGGACCTGATTCTGATCGGCGCCGGTCGCGCGGACGACCTGCTCGACCAATGGGGCAAGGAGCTGAGCGTCGTTCTGCACAAGGCGGGCCGCAGCTTCACCACCTTGCCCGCGGCGGCGGTGTTCCCGCGCGATCCGCTGGGCGACAAGGCCAGCCCGGTGGTGTCGAGCCGCGTGTCCCTGGCCAGCGCCGGGCCGCTGTCGGTGATGCTCGGGTTTGAATCGCCGCTCAGCGCCGCACGCAGCGTGGTGGCACTGACCGCCACCTCCGACGCGCAGCTCAACGAACTGGTGAAGGCGCTGGGCGACGACGCGCAAATCGGCCGCGTGCGCGGCGACACGGTGATTCTGCGCGGCCAGGAACTCAACAGCTTCGCCGGCGAACCGCAGTACCACGTCGGCACCCTGAGCTGGTGGATGAAGCTCTGGTATCACCTGTCGCGCTATCCGCTGCTGATGCTGCTGCTGGCGGTGGGCGCGGGCGTGCTGCTGGCCTTCGGTCTGTACAGCTACCTGCGACGCGCAGCAGAAAAGCGGTTGGAGGATTGATGTCGGCGCTTGCGTCGCGGCGCCGCGCGCCCGCGCTGCTGCTGGGCTGCGCGAGCCTGTGGCTGCTGTCGGTGATGCCGGCGCAGGCCGCGAACTGCCCGCAATGGCCGGCCTGGGATGCGTTCAAGAAAGCGTTCATCAGCGCCGACGGTCGCGTGATCGACCACAGCAGTGCGCGTCAGCACACCGTGTCTGAAGGCCAGGCCTACGCCATGTTCTTCGCGCTGGTGGCCGGTGACGACCAGACCTTCGCGCAACTGCTGCGCTGGACCGAGGACAACCTCGCGCAAGGCGATCTGAGCGCGCACCTGCCGGCCTGGCAATGGGGGCGTCGCGACGATGCGAGCTGGGGCGTGATCGACGCTAATCCAGCGTCGGACGCCGATGTATTCATCGCCTACACCCTCGGCGAGGCCGCGCGTCTGTGGCAGCAGCGCTACTACCGCATCCTGTCCAAGCTGATCGGCGCGCGCATCCTGCGCGAGGAAGTCACCGACATCCCCGGTCTGGGGCCCAGCTTGCTACCGGCGCCCGTCGGCTTTGTTGAAGCCCATCGCTGGCGCCTCAATCCCAGCTACTCGCCGCCGATGTTGCTGCGCGGCCTGGCGCGCCTGCATCCGGAGCAGGCCTGGACCAGCCTGCTGCCATCGACGCAACGCGTGTTGCGAGAACCGGCAACGCATGGCTTTGCACCCGATTGGATCGTGTGGCGAGACGGCGCCTTTGTTGCCGACGACAAGACCCAGGGTCTGGGTAGCTACGACGCCATCCGCGTCTATCTCTGGGCCGGCATGCTTGCCGCTGAGGATCCGGACCGCGCGGCGCTGCTGCAGACGCTCAGACCGATGGCCGAGCACACCGCAAAGCTCGGCGCTCCGCCGGAGCGAATCGACACGGTTCGCGGCACCCACGAAAACCTGGGCCCCAGCGGATTCTCGGCCGCGCTGCTGCCGATGCTCAGCGTGCTGCAGATGCAGCCGGCGCTGAACGCGCAGCTCGCGCGACTGCAGCAGGGCGCAGTCAAGGACGCCGGCAATTACTACGACCAGGTGCTGCGCCTGTTCGGTCAGGGCTGGCAGCAGGGGCGTTATCGTTTTGACGCGCAGGGCCGGCTGGCGCTGCAGTGGACCGCCGCATGTATCGGCTAGGCGTCTGGCCGCTGGCGCTGCTGGCCTTGTGCGCCGCGCCGTCGGCGACGTCCGCAGACCTCGCAGTGCCCGCGGTCGAGCAAGCTGCTTTCAGCGAAGCCGAGCGCGAACTGCTGCGCAGTGCGCGCACCTGGGACGCGCGCGGCCGCGGTGACTTGGCGCGTCAGGCGCTAGAGAAATTGCTGCTGGCGCGGCCCGGCGATACGCGCCTGATGCTGGACATCGGCCTGATCGAATTACGCTCCAACCGCATGAGCGATGCGCGCACGATGCTGGCGCGGCTGGAACAAGAGGCGCCGGACTCCATCCACACGCGCGAGCTGCGCACCGCCTATCGCATCGCCACGCAGGATCGACTGCGCCTGGCTTCGGTCAGGCGCCTGATCGAGTTGTCGCGCTTCGACGAGGCCTTGAGCGAATTGCAGGCGCTGTTTCCCGATGGCGCACCGAGCACCGAGCTGGGCATCGACTACTGGCAGATCGTCGGCAAGACACCGGGCGGCGGCGGCCGCGCCGAACAGGGATTGCAGGCGCTGATCGCACGACATCCGGATGATCCGCGCTTCCAGCTGGCGCTGGCCGAACACTACGCCGGCCGCGACGCAACGCGTGGCCAGGCACGGCAGATGCTGCGCACGCTGCGTGGCCGCGAAGATCTGAACCCACAACGTCTGGCCAACGTGCTCAACCGCGTAGGACTTGAAGACGATTCCGGGCTGGCGCGCATCGGTCCGGCGACGGTCGCAAGCGAAACGGTACGCGCCCCAGCAAGGCCAGCCAGCCCGGCGCGCATCGCCGACGGGTTGCGACGCAAGGGCGAGACCGAACTGGCCGAGAAAAATCCACAGGCCGCGCTGGAATCCTTCACCAAGGCGCAGTCGCGTGCGCCAAACAACGCCGCTATCGCCGAAGGTCGCGCGCGCGCGCTGCTGATGTTGCTGCGTTACGACGAGGCATTGGCCGCTGCACCCGCGTCGCAGCCGGCCTTGCGCGCGGAGATCCTGACCGCGCGTGCGGCCAAGGCCGCAGAAGCGCAGCGCGGCGGCGACGTGCTGCGCGATCTGGAAGCCGCGCAACTGCTGGTGCCCAAGGATCCCTGGGCGCGGTATCGCCTGGCGCGTCACTACGCCAGCCTGGGCCTTGCAAGCGAGGGGCGAGCGCTGATGGACCAGGGCCTTGCGCTGACGCCAAAGGACGCCGATCTGCACTACGCGCGCGCGCTGTACCTGGCCAGTGTGGATGCTGATCAAGAGGCATTAAATGCACTCGCACCGATCCCAGTCGCTGAGCGCTCACCGGGCATGCGCGATCTGGAAGCGCGCGCGCGCGCGAGCCTGGCGCGCGCCGAAATGCAGAGACAACGCGACGACGCTCAGCGCTTGGCCGAAGCCGGTGATCTGGACGGCGCGCTGCGTCTGATCGATGCGCTGATCGCGCAACGCCCGGACGACGCTGCGCTGCGCAGTCTGCGCGGCGATGTGCTGGCGGATGCCGGCCGCTGGGCAGACGCACAGACCGCGTACGCGGCGGCGCTTGTACTGAATCCGGATGATCACTGGACGCGCTTGGGTCTTGCCCGCAGCCTGCACAGGACCGATCAGGCGGCCGCGCGTGTCGAGCTTGATCGCGTGCTGGCCACCTCGACCGACGGCGAGCAGCGCCTGAGCGCCGCGCGCCAGCTGGAAACCCTGGGCGATGTCGAGGCCGCGCGCACCGAGTACACGCGTCTGGCCGCGGCATCGGCGCCGCTGGCGGGCGCGTTCGAACAACTGGGCTGGCTGGATCGCAGCGAACGCCGTTACGCCGAGGCGCTGAAGAATTTCCGCAGCGCGCGCCAGCTCAGATCCAGCGATGCCGGTCTGGACAAGGTGATTGCGGAGATTCAATCGCGGCCACAGCCCATGATCAGCATGGGCTACGACCATCTCAGCAAGCCCGGCGATCCCGGCCTGTCCGATACCACCACGCAACGCATCCCGCTTGAACTGCGCGTGCCGCGTGCTTACGACGGTCACTACTTCGCGCTGGCTGAGTGGGTCGATCTGGATGTGGGTCGTCTGCCGACGAGCTACGACGAGGCGGCGCTCTACGGCACGGTGCTGGCGGCAGGTCCGGATGCGGTACTGAATTTCCCGCAGGGTCTGGATCCGGCAACCGACAGCGTCGCGCTGGGCCTGGGTTACGACGACGACGCGCTGCGCCTCGACCTCGGCACTACGCCGCTGGGCATGCCGGTGCAGGACCTGATCGGCGGCATTCGCTATGACGGACGCTGGAGCGAACTGAGCTACAGCGTCGATCTGTCGCGTCGTCCGATCAGCAGCAGCCTGTTGTCTTTCGGCGGCGCGCGCGATCCGGTCAGCGGCCGCAGCTGGGGTGGCGCGCGCGAAAACGGCGCCAGCCTGCGCCTTGCCCACTACGGTCCCCAACTGAGCCTGAGCGGCAGCGTCGAGGCCTCGCGTATCGAAGGCCGCAATATTCTGGACAACGATTTCTTCGGCGGTCGCCTGAGCGCGGACTACAAGTTCTACGACGCGCACGGCCAGCAGCTGTTCATCGGTGTGGCCGCGACGTACTGGAATTACGCCGAGAACCAACGCTATTACAGCTTCGGCCACGGCGGTTACTACAGCCCGCAGTCCTATGTGGTGACCAGTCTGCCGCTGGAATGGCGCGGCCGCTGGAATCGCTGGAGTTATCGCTTCGAGGGTGCGGTGTCGCATTCGAGCAGCGACGAGGACGATGCACCGTTCTACCCCACCGATCCTGGCCTGCAGGCGCAGGCGAGCACCTCGACCCTGCCCTCAGGATTTTCCGCGCCGATCTACGAAGGCGGCAGCGGCTCCGGTAGCGGCTATCGGCTGCGCGCAGAGTTGGAATATCGCCTGGACGCCGATTGGGTGATCGGCGCGCGCGCAGGCGTTGATCGATCCGACTTCTACGAACCCGACACGTTCTCGATCTACTTCCGGCATCTGTTCAACAGCGACGCCGATGTGCTCAGCGTGCCACCGCGGCCCACACGGCACTACACGGATTTCTGAGGCGGGGCGCAGTGCGTCGGGGTTTTTATCGAGCAGCAGCCTGATACGTCGACCACTGCCCATCCGGTCCGCGTACCTGGTGGGTCTTGCCAACCTGCATCACCACCGTGCCTTCGTTTTCAGCCACCGAATCGGTTACGGGTAGATCACGTAGCAGGTCCACCAGACTCACCACGTTATCCGCGAAGGGATTGGACTGCGTGAGCCGCGACAGCAGTTCGGCCAGCGCCAGATAGCTGGTCGGCGCATCCACCACTTGTTGCGCGCCGCTGCGCCAACCCGGACCAATCAGCTTGAAGCCAACCGGGATGTGCGTGATGGCTGGTGTCGGCAATTCGCGCAGGCCGGAAATCTGCGTGCGTTCGCCGCGCAGCGCAGCGCCATGCTCGGGCACCAGCACCACCACCGCCCGACGACCTGATTGTTCGAGCAGATCGAGAAACTGGTTCATGTCGCCGAGAAAGCTCTGCAGGCGGCGCCGATAACTTTCGCTGGTATCGAGTCGCTCGATACCCAGCACTTGATTGCCGTCGTGCAGACTCGCGGAGTTGAAATACAGCAGGGCACTCTTCGCGTCCTGCTTGATGCGCGCATTCCACCATCGGGATAGCGTCGAGTAGTCCGAAAAAATCGCAGTGCCGTCAAACGCACGCTGGGTCTGCGCGGCGCCAGCATCCAGCTGCAGCGGCACACTTGTGCCCAGATTGCGCTCGATGTCGCTAGAGAAATTTCCAAACTTGCCGTCGTGGTTCATGGTCCACTGCGGAGCGAATCCCTGTGCCGCCAGGCTGCTGATGAGACCGCATTCCGGCGCCATGGGCGCGTACAGCGCTTCGTGCGGACTCTGGCCACAGCTGGCGCGCAGCAGACGGATCACCGCTGGGCCGCTGTAGCTGGCGGCGGAATTGAAATGGGTCATCAGCACGTCGAAGCGGCCGAACAGCCGATCGTTCTGCTGATCGACATAAGCCAGGTCATCCCAGGCCAAGGAGCAGGTGTGCAGCAGGATCACGTCGAAGTCGGGACCGGTGACAGTGGTGGCCGGAAAATTCACGCGGCGCTCGGCCTCACTCGCATAGAAGGCGTTGAGTCGCGTCGTCAGGCTCTCCTGGCTCAGCGCAGCTGCGCTGCCGCCCGCGGTGTCGGCGACCACTTCATGCGGATGTACGACCGCCTGTTGCACCCAGTTCACCAGCGGCACGCTGAGCAGCCCCAGGAACACGAAGCTGCTCATGCGCACACGGTGCGCCAGCAGCAGCCAGATCAGCAGGCCAACGACCAGCGCCGCGATCACATTCAGATTGATGAAACGCCCGAGCAGCTCCAGCAGGTACGGCAGGGTGAAATCCGCCAGATCGCCCGCGGTCTGGAACAGGCGCTGGATTGGAGGCAGGTAGGAGTCGGTGTAGAGCAGCGCAATGCCTGTGAGGATGGCAACGACCTGCCGCGCGACGCGCAGGCCACGCCGCGCCAGCGGCACCGCTACGAACACGGCCAAGGCCAGATTCGGCCACAGCTGGAAGCCGATGAAGCCGCCGTAGAACAGAAACAACTTCAGGAAGAAGTAGTAGCTCCAGAATCCCATGGACGGTGCTCGATGCCTCAGCTTGCAGCGGCGGTGGATGGACTTCGGAAGCGCTCACGCATGGACTGCACGGCGCCTTCCAACAGACGCAGATAACCACGACCACCGAAGCGCAGCACTTCGGCCAGGCTGCTGATGGGGCGATCCGTCTCGGTCTCCTCATCCCAGTCCAGCCAGGCATCGGCACGGCCGAAGGTACAGCGAATCAGATTGGTTTCCTGCTCGATGCTCAGGGTCTCGAACTGGATGCCGACACGATCACCGCGCACACCCACGATGCGCGCGGGAAACGCGTACTCGGCCTCGCCGCGACCCAGCACCACCTGGATCGCGGTGCCGCGCTCCAAGGCCTGATGATCGGGCATCACCAGTTCCAGACCCTGGATCGAATAATCATCTGTGCGGCAGGCAATGGCACTACCGTCGGGCATCAGCACCGTGGCCGGCACCCGCATGGGCACGCGATGCGCCACCCGCACCTGACGCGCCTCGGCCGCCACGCCGATGGCGGCACCGAGCATGGTCAGGTTGTAGACCGTCCACAGCAGATTGAGCAGCACGGTACCCGGCTCGTGCGCGTTCCACCAGAACAGGCGCACGATGCCAACGATCAAGCCCACCAGATTGGCGGTCATCAGCAGGATGTAAGGGCCGGAAATCTTCCAGTCGAAATAGCTGCGCTCCACCAGTCCGCCCTTGGCGGTGACGTTGAAGGTACCGAGCTTGGGATTGATCAGCGCCAGGGTCGTCGGCCAGGCGATGTACCAGGCCAGCACCGATTCATAGGCTTCCGCCCAGAACGAATGCCGGTACTGACCCTGAAGGCGCGAGTTGGCGACGGCAGCCTGGAACAGATGCGGCAAAACATACACGGCCAGCGCCGGCGCCGCCGCATCGATGATGTGGAACTCGCCAAACAGATAGGCCAGCGGCGCAGTCAGAAACACCAGTCGCGGCAGACCGTAGAAAAAATGCAGCATGGCGTTGCTGTAGCACAGGCGCTGGTACAGGCTCAGGCCACGCCCGAACAGCGGATTGTCCACGCGCAGGATCTGCGCCATGCCGCGCGCCCAGCGGATGCGCTGGCCGATGTGTCCGGACAAACTCTCGGTGGCCAGGCCCGCCGCCTGGGTCAGCTTGATGTAAGCGGTGTTATAGCCGCGACGGTGCATCTTCAACGCGGTGTGCGCGTCTTCGGTGACGGTCTCCACCGCGATACCGCCCACTTCCAGCAGCGGCTTGCGTCGCAGCACCGCACAGGAGCCGCAGAAGAACGTGGCATTCCACAGATCATTGCCGTCCTGGACCAGGCCGTAGAACAGCGAACCTTCATTGGGCACGCGGCGGAAGGTGCCGAGATTGCGTTCGAACGGATCGGGCGAGAAGAAGTGATGCGGCGTCTGCAACATCGCGCACTTGGGGTCCTTGAGCATCCAGCCCATGGTGGTCTGGAGAAAGGAGCGCGTGGGAATGTGATCGCAATCGAAGATGGCGACAAACTCACCGTCGGTGTGCTTGAGCGCGTAGTTGAGATTGCCCGCCTTGGCGTGGGCGTTGTCCGGGCGGATGCGGTAGTCCACGCCGCATTGCTGGGCAAAGGCGCGGAATTCGGGCCGACGGCCATCATCCAAAATATGTACGCGCAGCTTGTCGCGCGGCCAGTCCATGCTCAGCGCCGCCAGCACCGTGGGCTTCACCACGCGCAGCGGCTCGTTGTAGGTGGGCACGAACACGTCCACCGTCGGCCACAGCGCGGTGTCTTGCGGCAGCGGCACCGGCTTGCGGTCCAGTGGCCAGGCGTTCTGGATATACCCCAGCAGCAGAATCAGCCAGGCATAGGTTTCCGCGGCGATCAGGCCCAGACCGAAGAACAATTCCAGCCCCGGGTCCAGGCCCAGGGTCTGGGTCAGCCGCCACCAGATGTAGCGCGAAGACGCGATCAGCGAAAACGCCACCAGAATCAGGGTCGGCACATTGCCGGGCAGACGCCGCAACACCAGCGCCGACAGCCACATCAGCAGGAACAACAGCAGCTGCTCGCTCGTGCCCAGCGGAGTCGTCGCACAGACCAGCAGCAGGAAGCCGGTGAGCAGTACCACCGGCACACTGACCCACCGCGGCATGCGCATGACGGTCTGTGCGATACGCGACAGACCGCCGGCAGGTTTGTCGAAATGCAGACGATCCAGCAGGCGCTCCAGCAGCTTCATCGGCAGCATCAGCACCCACAATACGGCGCCGATGGCACGTGCAAAACCGTGGGCCCAGTTCAGCAGCGGCAGTCGCGGCAGTGCCTGCGCTGCTGCGTGCGAAGGCAGCCGGAACAAGAACAGCGCCGCCAGCCATGAAGCCGGTGATTCGCGGCGGCGCACACCCAGATGCCGTGCGGCGTAGTCGGTGAACGGCGCCAGCAAAAGACTCAACCAAGTCGGCAAGGGCCGCGCCTGATCCGGCGGCAGGAAGAACAAGGCCTCGATCCACGTCGCTGTCGGCGCATCCGCCGGCACACCCAAACTGCGCGCGGCAAACTGGCGCAGCGCCTGCGACGAGCGTGCCCGACTCATGCGGGCGTGCCCTGCAAATCCTTGCTCAGCCACGAGGCCAAGAGCTGCACATCTTCTGCGGCCTGGCTGCGCGGTGCGTCATCCAGCAGCGCGCTATTGCGTGCCTGGGCATCGGCGATGCTGGCGTCGCGATGAATCGTGAACGGCGCCAGGCGCGCGCCCAGTTCTTCACGCAGCAGCACGCGCAGGTCCCGCTGCAGCGCGCGCAGGGGCTCAAACTGGTTGATGACGTAGCGTGTCGCCTGCGGTCGTAGCGACTCCACGCGATCAAGCTGCGAATAGCTGCTGGTATCCGGCGTCAGCACGCACAACACGCGGTCTGCCGCTTGAATGGCGTGATGCGCCGCAATCGACGGCAGTCGCGGCGTATCAATCAGAATCAGCGCCTGCTGCGGCAACAGCAGGCGCGCAAGCTGTTCGCGCAGCCAGTTGGGTTGCGCCAGCAAGTCGGCCTCGAACGCGCGGTACTGCGCGCCGCTGGTTTCGCCGCAGGGTAGGAAGCTGAGTCCGTCGGAATTGGATTGCGCGCTGTCCTGCCAGGGCTCGCCGGCCAGATGTTGCGTGACCAGCCCCGCAGACGGACGCTGCGCGGCGCCCAAATCAAGTGCCAGGCCGTTGTGCGAATCGACATCCACCAGCAGCACCGGCTGGCTGCGTCGCCGCCAGACATCCGCCAGCGTTGCCGCAAGCGTGCTGCGCCCGGCGCCGCCCCGGGTCGATACCAGAGCCACGATCTGCGTCATGTCAGGCCTGCTCTCATCCCTGCTGCCCGAGATCGCGCGGCGGTGTGTAGGGTTTCATCAAAATGGGTTTCCATGAGCGTCCGAGCAGGCGCCGTCGCCACCGCCGCAGACCCGGATTCCAGCGGTAAGGGCTGAGCAGGCGCAACACGGCCGCGCCCAACAGCATGCCCAGAAACAAGGTCAATAGAACCACCCAAGGGCTCACGACGCCGCCCCTGCGCGCAGGCTCAATGGCGTCGGCCGTGTACGACGGCCACTGCGCCGCGATTCTTCTGCTGGCTTGGGCAACACCGGCAACGGTGCAGCGGCATCCAGCGCCTCGACCCGCGCCAGCGCCGGTCGATAATCGCTATCCAGGAGCGTGGCAGCACGATGCTCCAGATCGCGTAGCTCGCCGAGGATGGCGTCTGTCGCCACACTGCGGATCTGACCTTCGAACAGCTGCTCGACCGGATAGCGCACGATGCGATCAATGGCCGATTCGATGTCATCGGACCAGCAGGCGAACAGGAACAAGTACACGCTCTGGTCGTCGGCGGTGCACAAATCGCCCGGACGCACCGTGCGCATGTGCTTTAGCGCGTCCAGAGGCGTGACCTCGGGGCGCAGAAAGAAACGCAGCAAGGCGCAATCCAGGCCAGCCGTGCCAGCACGCAACAAGCCTCCGCGGGCGCGCGCCAGAAATTCCGGCAAAGTCTGGTAGCCGCCCAGCGCCGTCGGCATCGCGCCGACAAAGGCCGACTCGAAATCTGCATAGACGCTGCGCATGAACACCTCGCGCACCTCTCCCGGCGCGCTGGCCAGCAGCTCGGCCGGCGTGATGTCGGCGTGCAGGATGCGATTGGCGCCCAGCGCCAGCAGCAACTGCGCCTGACCGTGACGCAGTCGCAGACCGCGCTCGCGAATCAGGATCTGCAGGCCGCGGCCGCGCTCGCTGCGCAGGCGATGGACGCTGTGCGCAAGGCCGCGAAAATCCTGCAGGTCTGACAAGTCCAGCACGCAGGTCGCAGCAACCGCGGCCAGGGCGCGCTGCTCCACATCATGCAGGCTGGGCAGGATCTGCCAATCGGCCGGCAGATGTCGCATGCCCGCGACAGAGGCCTCGGTGGCGTAAACGATGAGTCGATCCTTCGCGTTCTGGATCAGCTGCGTCCACTGCGCGTGCAGGGCGTCGTCGTCCTGTCGTGTCACCAGGCTGCCATCGTCCTGTTGGCGCAGCCGGTACACCGGCAGATGTCCCTTGCGCAGCCCGCGCCAGCGCAGGGTTTCCCACACCAGATCCAGCCCGGTGCTGAGGATGCTGGCGGCGCCGTCCAGGCGCGGCACAGCCGCCAGCAGCAGGCCCAGATGATGGGTACCGCGGCTGTCGATAGGCAGCAGCCACAACAACGACACCTCCTGCACCTGCGCCCAGGCCTGATACAGCCGCGCCATCGCGGCCAGGCGGCGCTTCTGACTCCAGTCAAACAGAGCCTGCGCCGGCGCCACCGCCACGATGCCGCCACGCGGCACGGCGTAGTGATCCAGCTCGTCCAGCCATTGCATGGCGCCGACGCGGCGCATCTGCGCGGCGCTGTCTTTGGACATGCCCAGAAAGCGTACGCCGCCGCGCTGCACCGCACGACCAATCTCGATGCCCTGCGCCGCCAGCTGCTGCGCGCTGGCGGCCGGATCGTCGCTGACCAGCACCAGCTTGCGCTTGGCGCTCAAGGCCTCGCGCGTCAAGCCCGCGAGCACGGTATCCAGCAAGGGCGCCGGCACAGCCAGGGCGTAGGCACTGCCGGCCTGCAGGCATCCGACCGGCGCGGCCAGCCCGGCAATACCCATGGGCAAACCCTGATCCGCCATCACGCGCCGCCTGACCCCGCGGTGTCGTGCAAGGCTTGCAGCCGCGCCTCGCGATTGCGGCGGATCGCGCGCAGAAACGGCCAGCGCTCCAGCGCGGCCTGACGCATCTGCGCCTGCTGCAGATCGACGTACGTGAACGGTGCCGCGCCGCCCAGACGGGTCTGCAGGGCGGCGATATCGTCGCGCGGGTCGGTCGCTGAGGTCATGCGCTGAGAATGCGTAAGCCGCCGATGGCTTGCAAGCCTGACATTCAAGGGGCGGGTTTGAACCAGGCCCTACAATCCACGCATGGAAATTGAAGATCTGGCCGACACCTTCGAACTGCTCGGCGACTGGGAAGAACGCTACCGCTATCTGATCGAACTGGGCCGCAAGCTGCCGGCCATGCCCGAAGCGGAAAAGGACGAGGCGCACAAGGTGCGCGGCTGCATGAGCCAGGTCTGGCTGGCCCACACGCGCCAGCCGGGCCCGCCGGTGCGGCTGGAATTTCGCGGCGATTCGGACGCGCATATCGTCAAGGGCCTGATCGCGCTGCTGCTGGGACTGACCTCCGGCCGCACGCCACAGGAGATTCTGGACATGGACATCGGCTCGGTATTCACGCGCCTGGGGCTGGAAGAACACATCAGCATGAACCGGCGCAACGGCTTTTATTCCATGGTGGAGCGCATCCGCCAGATGGCGGGCGCCGAAGCTTGAGCGGCGCGCAGATGCGTCGCCGGAACGACGCATCGCGCGTGCGATACTCAAAGCCCCACCTCATCACGTGTCCGGGAGACCCTGATGGATATTCTGGCTCTAGTTTTTCTTGCGTTCGCAATCGTCACCCTGTGGAAGGGCGTGGTCACCGTGCCGCAGGGCATGGAGTACACGGTCGAGCGTTTCGGCAAGTACCGCGCAACCTTCACCCCGGGGTTGCATTGGATGGTTCCCTACATCGACGGCATCGGCCGCAAGCTGTCGATGATGGAGCAGGTGCTGGACGTGCCCAGCCAGGAAGTCATCACCAAGGACAATGCCATGGTCGGCGTCGACGGCGTGGTGTTCTTCCAGGTGCTGGACGCACCCAAGGCCGCCTACGAGGTGCAGAACCTGGAGCTTGCGACCATGCAGCTGACCATGACCAATCTGCGCACGGTCATGGGGTCGATGGATCTGGACGAGCTGCTCAGCCAGCGCGATCACATCAACGCCAAGCTGCTCAATGTGGTTGACGAGGCCACCACGCCCTGGGGCATCAAGGTCACGCGCATCGAGATCAAGGACATCCGTCCGCCCAGCGACCTGGTCGATTCCATGGCGCGGCAGATGAAGGCCGAACGAGAGAAGCGCGCCAACATCCTGGAGGCCGAGGGCTTCCGTCAGGCCGCAATTCTCAAGGCCGAGGGCGAACGCCAGGCGCAGATTCTGGCGGCGGAAGGCCAGAAGCAGGAGCAGATCCTGTACGCCGAAGGTCGGCGCGAAGCCGCGTTCCGCGACGCCGAAGCGCGTGAGCGCGAGGCCGAAGCCGAGGCCAAGGCCACGCAGATGGTGAGTGCCGCCATCGCCAGCGGTGATGTGCAGGCCATCAATTACTTTGTTGCCACCAAATACATCGATGCGCTGGGCCAGTTCGCAAGCAGCCCGAACGAGAAGTTGGTGTTCATGCCCTTGGATGCCAGCAGCGTCATCGGCGCGGTGGGGGGCATTGCCGAGTTGGCGAAGAAAGCCGGCGTGCCGTCTGCGTCTCCCGCGCCGGCTGTGCAGACCCGTATCTGAGCGGAGACACGGCATGCTGATCGAGCAGATGGTCTACTGGCATTGGTGGGTCGCGGGCCTGGCCCTGCTGATTCTGGAAATGCTGATCCCGACTAACCTGGTGCTGCTGTGGATGGGCGTGTCGGCGGTGTTCGTGGGCCTGGTGTCTTGGCTGCTGCCGACCTCCTGGCCGCTGGAACTGGTGTTGTTCGGTGTGCTGTCGGTGCTGAGCTTTCTGCTTTATCACCGCTATCGCAAACAACCCGACAGCGCCGGCGAACCCACGCTCAACCGCCGCGGCCATTCGTATGTCGGCCGCACGTTCACCTTGAGCAGCCCCATCATCAACGGTGTCGGCAAGCTACGGGTGGATGATTCGCAATGGCGCATCTCGGGGCCCGACCTGCCGGAAGGCAGCCAGGTGCGCGTGGTCAAGGCCGACGGAGCGACCTTGCAGGTTGAGCGTGCCGGCTAAGCGCGCCCGCCAGGGCGCGCTGCGTCAACCGCTGCATAGAGTCGCCGTTCCGCACCAGCTGGAACACGCGCGCGACAACCTCTACACCTTCGGCGAAGAGCTCTCGCACGCGATCACGCACGGACTGGGCGTGATCCTGGCCATCGTCGGCCTGTGCGTGCTGGTGGTGCGCGCCGCGCTGTATGGCGACATCTGGCACGTAGTGGCGTCGAGCGTGTTCGGCGCCACCCTGGTGATGATGTACGCCGCGTCCACGCTGTATCACAGCATTCCGCTGCCGCGTGCGCGCCATGTGCTGCGCGTGATCGATCACTCGCTGATCTATTTCCTGATCGCCGGTACCTACACACCGTTCACCTTGGTGACCTTGCACGGTCCCTGGGGCTGGAGCCTGTTCGGCTTCACCTGGGGGCTGGCGGTGATCGGCGTGGGCCTGAAGATCTTCACCACCGGGCGCTACGAGAAGGTTTCGCTGGCGGTGTATCTGATGATGGGCTGGTGTGCGGTCATCGCAGTCAAGCCGCTGTTCGAGCGTCTGGAAACCGGCGGCCTGATTCTGCTGGCGGCCGGCGGTATCACCTACAGCGGCGGCGTGGTCTTCTACGTGTGGAACCGCCTGCGCTATCACCACGCCATCTGGCATTTGTTCGTGCTCGCCGGCAGCGTGCTGCACTGGTTCACCGTGTATCTGTACGTGGTGCCGGGGCCGCCGCAATAAGGCCGCAATAAGGAGGGGCAGATGTTCCAAGCCGTGGACAGCCCGTATCGGGTGCCTTTCGACGCCAGCTTCAAGCTGGCCAAGTCGCCGACCCGCCCGCCGCAAGACGGCGAAGACAAGAGTGCGCGCAAGGACGCGCTGAAGAACAGCGTCGATCAGATCAGCGAATTGCAGCGCGTGCTGTACGCGCACAACCAGTATTCGCTGCTGCTGATCTTTCAGGCCATGGACGCCGCTGGAAAGGACTCCACCATCCGCGCGGTGATGTCGGGCATAGACCCGGCGGGCTGCGAGGTGTACTCGTTCAAGCGTCCATCGGAAACCGATCTGGATCACGACTTTCTCTGGCGCACCGCGCAATGCCTGCCGCAGCGCGGACGCATCGGCGTGTTCAACCGCAGCTATTACGAGGAAGTGCTGGTGGTGCGCGTGCATCCGGAATATCTGGACGCGCAGCGTCTGCCGGATCGGCCGCCGCTGAAGACACTGTGGGAGCAGCGCTACGAATCGATCCGCGATCATGAGAACCATCTGGCGCGTAACGGCACGGTGATTCTCAAGTTCTGGCTCAACGTCTCGCTCGACGAACAACGCGACCGTTTCCTGGCGCGCCTGGATGAGCCTGAGAAGAACTGGAAATTCGAAACCGCCGACCTGCACGAGCGCGAGCGCTGGAAGGACTACATGACGGCCTACGAAGCCGCGCTCAACGCCACTTCGCGCGCGCATGCGCCCTGGTACGCCATCCCCGCCGACAGCAAGTCCTACATGCGCGCCACCGTCGCCGATATCGTGCTGCGCACTTTGAAATCGCTGAAACTGGAGTATCCAAAGCTGGATGCAGCAGAAAAAGCCCGCTTCGGTGAGATGCGCGCCTATCTCAAGGGCTGAGTCACCACGCGTTCAAAGCGGCCCTCGCGCAAAAAATGCAGCGTCTGCCGGATCACCTCGGCGTCGCGCATCATGAAGGTGTGATTGACCGGCAGCACCAGAAAATCCCGCATACCCTCAAGCTGCGTGCTGTGCACGCTGACCTTGCCGTCGTCAGGCCCCGCGATCAGCGCCGAATAGATCGGGTTGTAGGAACGCGTGCCGGCGATCACCCCGACTGGAACCGTCGCCGGCCCCAAGCGATTCGGCAGGCTGTCGGGCGCAGTGCCGAGCTGATACCCCGCAGGGCCGTTGATCCAACGAAACGGCGGCAGCCAGCCCAGCGTGTCCACCAACTCGCTACCGCGATTGGGCGGGCCGATCATGACCACGCGCCCCATCTGCGCCGGCGCGCCGTATGCGGCCAGATACTGCCGCACCAGGATTGCCCCCATGGAATGTCCAACCCAATGCAGCCGCGTTGCGCCCGCCTGCGTCGCCGCGTCCACCGCGGGTCGCAGGTGCGCTTCCACCAGCTGCTCCACCGTCATCGTGGCCGATGGATAGTCCAGATTGTTGACCACGTAACCCTGTGCATGCAGGGCCTGGGCGAGCGGCTTCATCGCCGCGGCCGAACGCGCCAGACCGTGCAACACGATCACCCACTCGTCTGTCTGCAATGCTCGAAATCCCAAATCCATGCGGGCGATCATGCAGAAGCTCAGGGGTGGCGTGAAGATGGCGCGACGCGTCTCCACAT
>JBQTJH010000008.1:0-3420 GCA_052387335.1 Panacagrimonas sp.
GGCGATCACCTCACCGCGCAGCGCGCCACGTTTGCCAACCCGCAGCTCGTCAACGAGATGGCGGTTGTGGACGGCAAGGTGAAGAAGGGTTCGCTCGCGCGCATCGAGCCGGAAGGCAAGGTCGTGCGCATGTGGGAAGCCATGGAAACCTACTACGACCGCAAGCAGCCGCTGATCATCGTGGCCGGTGCGGACTACGGCCAGGGCTCCTCACGCGACTGGGCCGCCAAGGGCGTGCGCCTCGCGCGAGCTGCCCTGCCCGTAGTCCGCACCGGCCACGATGATCAGCGGCTGCTTGCGGTTCATGTAGGTCTCGATGGCTTCCCACATGCGCATGATCTTGCCTTCCGGCTCGACTCTCGCGAGCGAACCCTTCTTCACCTTGCCATCCACCACCACCATCTCGTTGACGAGCTGCGGGTTGGCGAAGGTGGCGCGCTGCGCGGTGAGGTGATCGCCGCGGTGCGTGGCGTAGCTATTGAAGTCCTCTTCCGGCAGACCCATCTTGTGCAGGTACTCACCGGCCGCGCTGTCCATCATGATCGCGTTGCTGGGCGAGAGATGATCCGTGGTGATGTTGTCCGGCAGCACCGCGAGCGGGCGCAGATTCTTCAAGGTTCGCTCGGCAGACAACGCGCCTTCCCAGTAAGGCGGGCGGCGGATGTAGGTGCTCTGTTTGCGCCAGTCGTACAGCGGGCTGATCTTGGCGCCGTCATCGGCCTGCTTGCGGAACATCGGTTCGTACACGGCGTGGAACTGCGTCGGGTTCACGCTGCTCGCCACTACCGCGTCGATCTCGGCATCGCTCGGCCACAGATCCTTCAGCGTGACCGGCTTGCCGCACTTGTCCGT
Organism: Panacagrimonas sp.; assembly: GCA_052387335.1. Taxonomy (GTDB): domain Bacteria; phylum Pseudomonadota; class Gammaproteobacteria; order Nevskiales; family Nevskiaceae; genus Panacagrimonas. The sequence continues at coordinate 853 of JBQTJH010000008.1, forward strand.
ACCGAGCGCGTCCTTCTCGATGTCGAAGCGCACCGTGCCGGCAATCGCGTAGGCCACAACCAGCGGCGGGCTGGCGAGGAAGGCCTGCTTCGCATACGGGTGGATGCGGCCGTCGAAGTTGCGATTGCCACTCAGCACGGCGGTCGCATATAGATCGCGGTCGATGATCTCCTGCTGGATCTTCGGGTCCAGCGCGCCGCTCATGCCGTTGCAGGTGGTGCAGGCAAAGGCGACGACGCCGAAGCCGAGCGCTTCGAGATCGCCAAGTAGATTCGCTTCCTTGAGATAGCTCTCGACCACCTTCGAGCCGGGCGCGAGCGAGGACTTCACCCAGGGCTTGCGCGTGAGGCCCGCCTTGTTCGCGTTGCGTGCGAGCAGGCCTGCGGCGATGACGTTGCGCGGGTTACTGGTGTTCGTGCAGCTCGTGAGGGCCGCGATGATCACCGCGCCGTCCGGCATCTTGCCGTCGGCCGGTTGTTCCCACTGCGCTGCAATACCGCGCTCCGCGAGCGCCGAGGTCGGCAGGCGCTTGTGAGGGTTGCTCGGGCCCGCCATGTTGCGCACGACGGTGCTCAGATCGAACTTGAGCGTGCGCTCGTACTCCGCCGTCTTGAGCGAATCCGCCCACAGGCCGGTGTGCTTCGCGTAGGTCTCGACCAGCTTGACCTGCTCGTCGCTGCGGCCGGTGAGCTTGAGGTAGTCGATGGTGTTCTTGTCGATGAAGAACATTGCCGCAGTGGCGCCGTATTCCGGTGCCATGTTGGAGATGGTGGCGCGATAACCGAGGGTCAGAGCCGCCGCGCCTTCGCCACGGAATTCCAGGTAGTGACCCACGACCTTTTCCTTGCGCAGAAATTCGGTCAGCGCGAGCACCACGTCGGTCGCGGTGATGCCTTCGTTCGGGCGACCCGAAAGCTCCACGCCGGTGATGTCCGGCAGGCGCATCCACGAGGCGCGGCCGAGCATGACGTTCTCCGCTTCAAGGCCGCCGACGCCAATCGCGATCACTCCGAGCGCATCGACGTGCGGTGTGTGGCTGTCGGTGCCGACGCAGGTATCGGGGAACGCGACACCATCCTGCGTGTAGATCACCGGGCTCATTCGCTCCAGGTTGATCTGATGCATGATCCCGTTGCCCGGCGGGATCACCTCCATGTTCTCGAACGCGCGCTTGGTCCAGTCGATGAAGTGGAAGCGGTCGTCGTTGCGTCGATCCTCGATCGCGCGGTTTTTCGCAAACGCATCCTTCTCGAACCCGCCGTGCTCCACCGCGAGCGAGTGATCCACGATCAACTGCACCGGCACCACCGGATTCACCTTTGCAGGATCACCACCCATGTCCGCGATGGCGTCGCGCAGACCGGCAAGATCGACGAGCGCGGTCTGGCCGAGGATGTCGTGGCACACGACTCTCACCGGGAACCAGGGGAAATCCAGATCGCGCTTGCGCTCGATCAACTGGCCGAGGTACGCGCTGACTTTGCCCGGCTCGCCCTTGCGCACGAGGTTTTCGGCGTGGACTCGGGCGGTGTAGGAGAGCTTGTCCCAGGCACCCGGCTGGATGGCGTTGACGGCTTCGCGCGCGTCGAAATAGTCGAGCTTCGTGCCGGGGAGATTTTTGCGGAACTGAGTATTCATTGCCTTGTCCATCGAAAAATCGTTTGCCACGGATTACGCGGATGAACGCGGATCAAAGGCGCAAATCCATCCGCGCGATCCGCGAAATCCGTGGCAAATGCGGTTGCGTTACTTTCGGTCCTTGATCGGCACGAACTTCTGATCTTCCGGCCCGACGTAGTTGGCGCTGGGTCGAATGATCTTGCCGTCGATGCGCTGCTCGATGACGTGCGCGCTCCAGCCGCTGGTGCGCGCAATCACGAACAGCGGCGTGAACATCGCGGTGGGCACGCCCATGACGTGGTAGCTCACCGCGCTGAACCAGTCGAGGTTCGGGAACATCTTCTTGATGTCCCACATCACCGTCTCAAGACGCTCGGCGATGTCGTACATCTTGGTGCTGCCGGCTTCCTTCGACAGATCCAGCGCGACCTGCTTGATCACCTTGTTGCGAGGATCGCTGACCGTGTACACCGGGTGGCCGAAGCCGATCACGACTTCCTTCTTTTCCACGCGCGCCTTGATGTCGGCCTCGGCCTCGTCGGGATTGTCGTAGCGCTTCTGGATTTCGAACGCGACCTCGTTGGCGCCGCCGTGCTTGGGCCCGCGCAGCGCGCCGATGCCGCCGCAGATCGCGGAGTACATGTCCGAACCCGTGCCGGCAATGACGCGACTCGTGAACGTGCTCGCGTTGAACTCGTGCTCGGCGTACAGCACCAGGGACGTGTGCATCGCCTTCACCCACTTCAGCCATAACGGCAACATCATCGACGTGGAGTCCGACGAGGATTCCATCGGTGGCCATTTCCTTGAGCTGCTGCACCAGGAGAAGCCCAAGGCTTCGTGGGTGAAGGCGATGCACACGTCCCTGGTGCTGTACGCCGAGCACGAGTTCAACGCGAGCACGTTCACGAGTCGCGTCATTGCCGGCACGGGTTCGGACATGTGCTC
>JBQTJH010000009.1:0-1680 GCA_052387335.1 Panacagrimonas sp.
GGCAGTCCACCCGCGCCTTCGAGGTCCAGGAAGACCCTTCGCGCGAAAAGTATTACTGCCTGTCGATGTTCCCCTACCCAAGCGGCAAGCTGCACATGGGGCATGTGCGCAATTACACCATCGGCGACGTGATGAGCCGTTACCAGCGCATGCTGGGCAAGAACGTGTTGCAGCCGATGGGCTTCGACGCCTTCGGCTTGCCGGCGGAAAACGCGGCGATTGCAAACAACACCGCGCCGGCGAAGTGGACGTACTCGAACATCGAATACATGAAGGTCCAGCTCGCCGCGCTGGGCTTTGGCTATGACTGGACGCGTGAGGTGCAGACCTGCCGCCCGGATTACTACCGCTGGGAGCAGCTGCTGTTCACGCGCCTGATGAAGAAAGGTCTCGTGTATCGCAAGAACGCGGTGGTGAACTGGGACCCGATTGACCAGACCGTGCTCGCCAACGAACAAGTCGTGGAAGGCCGCGGCTGGCGCAGCGGCGCACTGGTCGAGCGCCGGTCAATTCCGCAGTGGTTCCTGAAGATCACTGCCTACGCGCAGGAATTGCTCGACGGCCTGGACACGCTGACCGGCTGGCCGGATTCGGTCAAGACCATGCAGCGCAACTGGATCGGACGCTCGGAAGGCCTGGAATTTCAGTTCGAGGTGCAGGGCCATGCGCCGCTGACGGTCTACACCACGCGCCCGGACACGATCATGGGCGTGACCTACGCGGCCGTCGCGGCGGAGCATCCGTTGGCGCTTGCAGCGGCGGCGAAGAATCCCGAGCTTGCAGGGTTCCTGAAAGAAGCCTCGCGCAGCGGTGTCGCCGAAGCCGAGATGGAAACGATGGAAAAGCGCGGCATGCCGCTCGGCATCTCCGCGATTCATCCGATCAGCGGCGAGAAGATTCCGGTGTGGGTCGCGAACTTCGTGCTCATGGGTTATGGCAGCGGTGCGGTGATGGCGGTGCCGGGGCATGACGAGCGCGATCACGCCTTCGCCACCAAGTACGGCTTGCCAATCAAGACCGTGGTTCTCCCTCTCCCCCCGGGAGAGGGCGGGATGAGGGCCTCTCCGAGCGTGGGCCCACGTTCGGAGAGGCCCTCATCCGGCGCTTCGCGCCACCTTCTCCCCGAGGGAGAAGGCACGGGTGGCGCGTTTACCGAACACGGCATTTGCGTCAACAGCGGTGAGCTAGACGGCTTGAACTTCCAGCAGGCATTTGATCGGCTTGCGGAGCGCTTCGAGGCGCAGGGCATCGGCAAGCGCCGCGTTAATTTCCGCCTGCGCGATTGGGGCGTCTCGCGCCAGCGCTACTGGGGTTGCCCGATCCCGGTCATCTACTGCGCCAAGTGCGACGCGCAGCCGGTGCCGGAAAACCAGTTGCCGGTGGTGCTGCCGGAAGACATCGAGTTCACTGGCGTGAAATCTCCGATCAAATCTGATCCCGAGTGGCGCAAGACGACGTGCCCAAACTGCGGCGGTCCGGCCGAGCGCGAGACCGATACGTTCGACACGTTCTTTGAATCGAGCTGGTACCAGGCGCGCTACACCTCACCCGGAGCGCAACAGTTGTGCGACGAGCGCGCGAACTACTGGCTGCCGGTGGACCAGTACATCGGCGGTATCGAGCACGCGATCCTGCACCTGCTGTACTTCCGCTTCTTCCACAAGCTGATGCGCGACGAGG
>JBQTJH010000010.1:0-6225 GCA_052387335.1 Panacagrimonas sp.
CGACTTGTTGACCTCGAACATCATGCTCATGGTCGGCTCATCGACCTGCAAGGTCGCGAGCTGCTCGGGATTTTTCGGATCGCAGACCGTCTCCGAAATACCCAGCTCGTCGATCCCGGTGATGGCCACGATGTCGCCGGCCTGCGCCTCGGGAACTTCGACCTTGTCCAGGCCCATGAAGCCGAGCACCTGCAGCACCTTGCCCATGCGCACCTTGCCGTCACGCGCCACCACCGACACCGGCGAGTTGGACTTGATGCTGCCGCGCTTGATGCGGCCGGTGCCGATCACGCCGACATAGCTCGAATACGCCAGCGAGGTGATCTGCATCTGGAACGGGCCGTCCATTTCAACGCCCGGCGCCGGCACCTTGTCCACGATGGCCTGGAACAGCGGGTCCATATTGCCTTCGCGGATGTCCGGGCTGTCACCGGCGTACCCATTGAGACCGCTGGCGTAGATGAAGGGGAAGTCGAGCTGCTTGTCGTTGGCGCCGAGCTTGTCGAAGAGATCAAACACCTGGTCCACGACCCAATCCGCGCGTGCGCCGGGACGGTCGATCTTGTTCAGCACCACGATGGGGTTGAGGCCCATCGCGAACGCCTTCTGCGTCACGAAGCGCGTCTGCGGCATGGGGCCGTCCACCGAGTCCACCAGCAGTAGCACGCAGTCCACCATCGACAGCACGCGCTCCACTTCGCCGCCGAAGTCGGCGTGGCCGGGGGTGTCGACGATGTTGATGCGATAGGTGATGTCGGTGCGCGTGTCATGCCAGCGCAGCGCCGTGTTCTTGGCCAGGATGGTGATGCCGCGCTCACGTTCCAGATCGTTGGAATCCATGATGCGTTCGCCGAGCTGCTCGCGGTTGTCGAGCGTGCCGGACTGGCGCAGGAGCTTGTCGACGAGCGTGGTCTTGCCGTGGTCAACGTGGGCGATGATGGCGATGTTGCGTAGGTTCTGAATCATGGGATGGGCCGTGCGAGGCCTAGACAAAAGGTCGCGGAGTTTACGCGGCTTGCCGTGAAACTTCACGGCTCGGGGCCGCCAAACTGGTCAGCGCACCGCGAAAATCAGGCGGAGATGGGCCCCGCGCGGCCGTTTTCGACTTGGAACGAGGCCAGGGTGGAGGCCGCGCTGGCCGGGTCGCGGACATCGGCCACGACACGAAAGTCGGTGCGCCAGCCGGCCGGGCTGACATCGCAGCGCACATAGCCGCGGAAGCGGGCATCGCAGAACTTCACGTGCGGGTTGTCCGGTCGCATGGCGGTGACGGCTTCGTGCGAGATCCCGGGCGAGGAAATCGAGGTGCCGACAAACTCGGTCGCTACCGGCGCCGTGCCGTGCAAGGCCGACAGTTCGGTGGCCCAGAAGGAATGGATATCGCCGCCCAGCACCACCGGATTGGACGGCCGACGCTGGGCGATGAAGTTCAGGATGCGCTCGCGCGCCGCCGGGTAGCCGTCCCAGCCGTCGCTCCAGTGCGCCTCGCCCGGTCCCGGGTGCTGATCCAGCGGCGCCATCAACAGGGTCTGGGCGATCACATTCCACTGCGCGCGGCTCTGATCCAGGCCGTGCAGCAGCCATTGTTCTTGCGCCGGCCCCAGCATCTGCCGCGCCGGATCCAGCCGCTCGGCGCAGTTCGCAATCACCTGACCCCCAAGACGCTGTGCGCTGCCACAGGCCTGATCACTGCGGTACTGGCGCGTGTCCAGCATCTGGATGCGCAGCAGCGCGCCGTAGTCGCAGACCGTGAACAGCGCCATGTCCTGCGCCGCGGGCCGCGCGCGCAGGCGCAAGGGCATGTGTTCCCAGTACGCGCGGTACGCAGCCGCCCGGCGCGACCGGAAGGTCTCCGCGGTTTCGGCCGGTTCGCTGGGGTGGATGCCGGCGTAATCGTTATCGACCTCGTGATCGTCCCAGGTCATCAGCCAGGGCGCGTGTGCGTGCGCGGCCTGCAGGTCCGGATCACGCTTGTAGCAGGCGTGGCGCCGACGGTAGTCGGCCAGTGTGCGCGGCTCGCTTGCGCTTTCATGCCGGCGTACCGGCTGGTTGCTGCTGCCTTCGTACAGGTAGTCGCCCAGATGCAGGATCAGATCCGGGTTGTCCGCGACCATGTGGCGATAGGCCGCATAAAAGCCGGTCTCGAAATGCTGGCAGGAGGCAAAGGCCAGACGCAGGCTGGCCACCGCGGCGCCGAGCTTGGGCGTGGTGCGCGCGCGGCCGATGCGGCTCTGCCAGGACCCTACGCGGAACGCATACCAGTACGGCCGGTCCGGCTTCAGTCCTTCGATCTCGACATGGACGCTGTGCGCCCATGCCGGCTCGGCCAGGGCGATGCCTTCGCGCACCGGCTTGCGCAGTTGTTCGTCCTCCGCAATGAGCCATTCGACAGCGACCGCCTCCGGCGGCATGCCGCCGGCACCGCTTTCATCGGCCAGCGGATCGGGCGCCAGCCGCGTCCAGATCACGAAGCCGTCGGCCTGCGGTTCGCCGCTGGCCACACCCAGCGAGAACGGATCATTGGCAAAGCTCCGCGCGGGTCGAGCGATTCGTTGCGCGCAGGCCGGTAGCAGCAAGCTCGATGCGCCGGCGTGTAGCAGGCGACGGCGAGAGTCGGAAAAGATTGGCGAATTCATTCCGTCAGTGTGCGGGCCTCGCACGACAGCCGTGTGAATTTGGCCCCGTCAGACCACGCGGATACAGGCCGCCGCACGCCGGGCCTTGGCACGCGCAATCTCGATGCTCTCGCCCAGGGCCAGGGCCACGCCCATGCGCCGCTTGCCAACGATCTCCGGCTTGCCGAACAGGCGCAGCATGGTGTCGGGTTCGGTCAGCGCTTCGGTGATACCGGCAAACGAGGGCGCGACCTGATCGCCTTCGCACAGCACCGCACACGATGCCGCGAACGGCCCGCGCGCGCGGATGTTGGGAATGGGCAGGCCGAGGATGGCGCGCACATGCAGCGCGAACTCGCTCAGGTCCTGCGAGATCAAGGTGACCAGGCCGGTGTCGTGCGGGCGCGGTGAGACCTCGCTGAAGATCACCGCGTCGCCCTTCACAAATAATTCCACGCCGAACAGGCCGCGGCCGCCGAGCGCGCGCGTGATCTTGTCCGCAACGTCTTGCGCGCGCTTGAGTGCGGTTTCCGACATCGGGTGCGGCTGCCAGGATTCGCGGTAGTCGCCATCGATCTGCAAGTGCCCGATGGGCGCGCAGAACGAAGTATTCGTGCCGAATTCCGCGTTCATGCCCGGCGGGCCGGGCCAGTGACGCACGGTGAGCAGGGTGATCTCGTAATCAAAATCCACGAAGCCTTCGACGATCACCTTGCCCTGACCGGCACGGCCGCCGGCCTGCGCGTAGTCCCAGGCTTTGGAGATGTCGGCGCTGGTCTTGACCGTGCTCTGGCCCTTGCCGGAACTCGACATCACCGGCTTGACCACGCAGGGCAGGCCGATGGCTTCGATCGCGGCGCGGTACTCGGCCTCAGTCTCGGCGAAGCGATACGGCGAGGTCGGCAAACCGAGTTCTTCGGCCGCGAGCCGGCGGATGCCTTCACGATCCATGGTCAGGCGTGCGGCGCGCGCCGTCGGCACCACCACGAACCCTTCCTTCTCCAGCTCCAGCAGGGTTGGTGTGTGAATCGCCTCGATCTCGGGAACGATCAGGGTCGGGCCTTCCTGCTCGATCACGCGGCGCAGCTCGTTGCCGTCCAGCATCTTGATCACGTGGCTGCGGTGCGCCACCTGCATTGCAGGCGCGTTGGCGTAGCGGTCCACCGCCACCGTCTCTACGCCCAGGCGTTGCAGTTCGATCACCACTTCCTTGCCCAGTTCGCCGGAGCCGAGCATGAGCACGCACATCGCGTTATGCGTGAGCGGCGTACCCAAGGTGGTGCTGGACACGGTGATGCGCGGCGTGGAATACGAAGACTCAGCCATGTTTTCTCCTGGCGCGATGCATGCGAAATGCAGCGACGTACTCGGTGACCATGTAGGCACAGAACGCAGACAGCGGACCGCGCTGCAGGTCGGGGCCCAGTCCATCAGCAAGGCGGAACAGGTTCAGGTAATACCAGCCCTGCGAGCCGAAGATGTTGAGCATCTTGAACAGCATCAGCGGTGAGGTGGGTGAGAACAGGCCCTTGTCGCTGATCTTGAGTGTGTGCTCGAAGGCCGGCAGTTCGCGGATCTCGCCGCGCAGCAGCGCACCGGCGACATCGGTGTGCGTACACAACGGACGGCCGATGCCGATCATGTCGCAGGCCTTGTCCGCCAGCGCCGCTTCCATGCCCTCGCGCGTGCGAAAGCCGCCGGTGACCATCAGCGGCATCTGCGCCACCGCGCGTATGCGCTCGGCGTAGTCGAGGAAGTACGCCTCGCGCTTGCGCGTGCTCTCACGCTGCGGCGCAGCGGTTGCGGCGTCCCCCTGGTGGCCGAGCAGCGCCGGTTGCTCGTAGTTGCCGCCGGAGATTTCCAGCAGGTCCACGCTCTCTGCGTTGAGCCACTGCACCACCTGCAGGCACTCGTCGTTGCTGAATCCGTTCTTGCGGAAGTCATCCGAGTTGAGCTTGATGCCCACCGGAAAATCGGCGCCTACCGCATTGCGCACAGCGCGCATGGTTTGAATGAGAAACCGCGCACGATTCTCCAGCGAACCGCCCCAGGCGTCGCTGCGGCGATTGGTCACGCCCGACAGGAAGGAGCTGATCAGATAGCCATGCGCGGCATGGATCTGCACGCCGGTGAAGCCGGTGTCGCGCGCGATCACTGCGACCTTTGCAAAGCGCTGGATAAAGTCGAGGATTTCTTCTTCTGTCAGCGCACGCGGCTTGCCGAAGTTGCCGAGGATGCCGAGCTGTTCGGCCGATGGCGCCAGCGGCGTGTTCGTGACGTATCGCGGCGACTGCCGGCCGCAGTGACTGATCTGCATCCACAGGTGATTGCCGCCGACGGTGCCGGCCTTGGCGTAACGCGTGAGCCGCGCACGCGCCTCGGCGTCATGCGTCCGCGGGTCAGTCATGTCGATGCAGACATTGCCGGGTCGCTCCAGCACGCGACGGTCAATCTGCACATTGCCGGTCAGCAGCAGGCCGGCGCCGCCCTCGCTCCAGCGGCGGTACAGGGTTTCATGGCGTGGTGTGGCGCGCAGATGCGCATCGGCCACGCCCTCGGTCATGGCTGCCTTGCAGATGCGATTGGGCAGCACTGCGCCGCAAGGCAGGCGTAACGGTTCGGTCAACAGGGCGGGAATCGACATGGACACCATCGGGGCAGGGGAGAACGCGATTCTGACCGGTCAGCGCTGACAATGCGGGCAGAAAAAGCTGGAGCGCTGGCCGATCACCGTACGCTTGATCGCGGTAGCGCAGCTTCGGCAAGGCAGGTTCTGGCGGCCATACACGTAGAGATCCTGTTGAAAATATCCGGCCTCGCCGTTGGCACCGGCGAAGTCGCGCAAGGTGGTTCCGCCCTGGACGATGGCCTCGTGCAGCACCTCGCGCACCTGCATGGCCAGGGCCTGGTACTCGGCGCGGGTGACTCTTCCGGCTGCGCGGCCCGGACGAATACGCGCGCGGAACAGCGCTTCGGCCGCATAAATGTTGCCGGCGCCCACCACCACGCGACCGTCCATGATGAAGTTCTTCACCGCGGCACTGCGTCCGCGCGAAAGCTGGAACAGATACTCCCCGTTGAATCCGGGATCGAAGGGTTCGGGGCCCAGATGATCGATCAGCTCGTGCCCGGGCTGATCGTGCGGCCACAGCAGCACGGCACCGAAGCGGCGCGGATCGTGAAAGCGCAGCAGGCGGCCGCTGTCGAGGTCCAGGTCGAGATGGTCGTGCTTGATCACCGGCTGCTGCGGCTCCAGCACCCACAGGCGTCCGGACATGCCTAGATGAATCAGCAGGCGGTCCTGGTTATCCAGGCGCAGCACCAGATACTTTGCGCGACGTTCCGCGCGCTCGATGCGTCGCCCTTGCAGGCGCGCCGGCAGATCGGGCTGCACCGGCCAGCGCAGCCGCGGATCGCGCACGACCACGCGCTCGATACGGCAACCCAGGACGTGCGGCTCGATGCCGCGGCGGACGGTTTCGACTTCAGGCAGTTCAGGCATGCGGCATCGAGCCGCACGTCCTGGGTTGCCGTATCGAGCGCGTGGTCGTGCGCGATCCGCGGCTGCGCTGGCCGGTGCAGCCCGATCTGCCGGCGCGCCTGCAAGGGC
>JBQTJH010000011.1:0-1673 GCA_052387335.1 Panacagrimonas sp.
CAACGCAGCGACCATTCATATGTCAACAGACCCTAGATGAACACCGTGCGTGAGCGTGATATTCGCCAGCTCAAATGAGCCCGCGCCCGCGCACAGCGTCTTGCGTGTCGGTCCCTTGTCCGACACCAGCCACAGCGCGCCCGGCGTCACCGCATCGGGCTTGAGCAAGGCCAGCGCTGTCTCCGGCACAACATCCTCGGTCATGCGCGTGGCGGCGGTCGGTGCCAGGCAGTTCGACCGGATATCGTGCTTCGCGCCTTCAAGCGCCAGGGTCTGCATCAGCCCGACCAGGGCCATCTTGGCAGCGCCGTAATTGGATTGACCCAAGTTGCCGTACAAGCCGCTGGACGAGGTGGTGAAGACGATGCGCCCATATTTCTGCTGACGCATGATCTCCCACACTGCCTTGGTGCAATGCACGGCGCCCATCAGATGAACATCGATGACGGCACGGAGGTCGGCCAGCTCCATCTTCGCGAAGGTCTTGTCACGCAAGATGCCGGCGTTGTTGATGAGGATATCCACGCGCCCCACTTCGCCATGGTCTCAGCCACCGTCGCCTCGACTGCAGCCGCATCGGTGACGGACGCGCCATTGGCCATCGCCATGCCACCGGCGGCTTCAATCTCTGCCACTACTTTTTGCGCTGCGCTGAGCGAACCGCCGACACCATCACGCGCGCCACCCAGATCGTTGACCACCACCCTGGCACCGCGCTTGGCCAGCGCCAGCGCATGCGAACGACCCAGTCCGTTGCCCGCGCCGGTGACGATGGCGACGCGGCTTTTTGAAATCCATACGCATGTCCATCTCGCTCCCGTGTTGTCCAGGCGCGAGTATGCGATAGCCGCGGCCCGTTGTTCGCGCCGACGAGCATCGCTGATGCTGTCACCAAAGAATGGAAATGAGACCAAGGCGGCGGGACTTCACGCGCGCGCCATCTTCTTTGCACGGCGACGCGCCGACGGTAGCGCGTCGATGGTTCAACTCATGCGCATCAGCGAGGCGCTGGCCTGGTCATTCTGTTCCGCCGTCTTCATCAGCTTGACCTGCAGCTCGAAATTCCGCGCGAGCTGAATCATCGTCACCATGGAATCGGCCAGGTTGACGTTGGATCCTTCCAAGGTACCGGCGGCCAGCACCTGGCCCGATGCAGGCTCCAGATTCTGGTTTTCGCGGGCACGCATCAGACCGTCGGCGCCGCGTTGCAACTGGCTTGCCTCGGCGCCGATAATTTTCATGCGCCCGAGGGTCACGGGCGCTTCCGGACCCTGGCCCATGGGCACGACGGTGACGGTGCCATCGGCCCCGATCAATACCTGCGTATTGGGCGGCACCGACAGCGGCCCGCCCTCACCCAGCACCAGATGACCGGCGCCATTGCTGAGCAGGCCGTCCGCACCGACGTGAAGATTGCCGGCACGGGTATAGGCCTCGCTGCCATCTGGCGCCTGCACCGCCATCCAGCGATCCGAGGCCAGTGCCACGTCCAGCGGATTGCCGGTGTGCATGAGGCTGCCCATGCTGGCGTCGAAACCATTGCCGTGCAGCGCGGTGTTGACGCGCGTTTGCATCATCGGCCCGTTGATTGCCACCGCCTGCTGCGCCGCCAGCTCGGCCTTGAAGCCGACCGTAGATGCGTTGGCCAGGTTGTGACTGTTGACCGCCTGCGC
>JBQTJH010000012.1:0-9901 GCA_052387335.1 Panacagrimonas sp.
AGAAATTGGAGAAATTGGGGTCAGGTACGAATTAATTCGCGAATTAATTCGTACCTGACCCCAATTTCTCCAATTTCTCCGGCTGCGGCGCGGTTTGCCGCAGCAGTTCGATCGCCATTTTCTTGATGTCCGCCGCGAAGTAGTCGGCGTAGCCGAGCCAGATCATGTGCACCTTGCCCTCGGGTGTCAGTAGGAAAGTCGCGGGCAGTTTCCACGGGCCGTAGCGCTGCATGGCGATGCCGATGGGGTCGCCGATGATGGGGTAGTCCACCGGGTGCAGTTCCAGAAATTTGCGCGCCTTGGGAATGTCGCTGTCGACGTTCACGCCGACAATCTCGAACTGCTCGCCCCAGCCCATCGCCTTGATCTCTTCGCGCATGCGGTTGAACTCGGGCATGGATTGCAGGCAGGGCGCGCACCAGGTCGCCCAGAAATCCACCGCCACCACGCGGCCGCGGTACTGCGACAAGCGCGTGCCCGGTTCGCCGTTGAGAATCAGGCCGGCGATGTCCGGGGCGATCGAACCAAACGGCAACAGCTCCGGCTTGGGCTTGGCGGGCGCGGGTGTCTCGGTGGCGGATGCCACCGCGGACAGCAGCGCCAGGCCGGCGATCAGGCAGGTCAGGCGCATGAGGGGCTGGAGTCGCATCGCTTCGAAGGGCGGGTGAAAATTGACCCGCACCCTAGCGCGCCCGGCGCTTGGACGGAAAGAGTCGGAATGCCGAATCCCCATGAGTCGATTGATCTTGCTGCGACACGGCCAGGCCTCGTTCGGCGCCGACCGCTATGACGCCCTGTCCGCGCTCGGTCGTCAGCAGGCCGAGCAGGTCGGCCGTTTTTTTTCCGAGCGCGCGCTTCGCTTCGACCGCGTGTGCATCGGCCCGCGCGACCGGCATCGGCTGACTGCCGCCCATGCGCTCGCGCCGCTGGGACTGGATGCGAGCGAGCCTGCCGAAGAAGCGCTGGATGAATTTGCCGAGGGTCAGCAAATCCTGGCCGCGGTCGAAGCGCGCATGCAGCAGAAGCTGCATGGCAAAGACGCGGCGCGGCAGTACGTGCAGCAGATCGAGGCCTGGGCTCAGGGCCGCAGCGCGATTCCGGGTGTGCGGCCCGCCGCTGAGTTCCGCGCCACCGTGGCCGACTGGCTCGCGCAGATCACGGCGAGCACAGGGTCCGGCCAGACCTTGCTGGCGGTGACCTCGGGCGGGGTGATCGGCGCTGTGCTGGCGCAGGCACTCCAACTTCCGGACGCGAGCCTGGCCCATTTCATGGGCACGATCTACAACGCATCGCTGACCGAGCTGGCGTTTTCGGCAACGCGTCCGCCGACGCTGGTCAGCTTCAATGTCGCGACCTACCTGCCGGACGCGATGCTCACCCGCATCTAGCGGCCGCAACGCGGGCGCCGGCTTGCGCTCAGGCGCGTGCGGCGTTGGCCGCCACCAGTTCTGCCCAGTGCGGCATCAGCGAAGGCGCAAGGTCATGGCCCATGCCGGGAATCAGCGCCAGCTTGGCACCGCGGATCAGTTGCGCGCTGCGCCGGCCGCAGGCGGGGCGCAGCAGCGGATCGGCCAGACCATGAATGATCTGGGTCGGCGCGCTGATGTTCGGCAATAAATCTTCAAAGCTGCCGGTGGCGACGATGGCGTGGGTCTGGCGCATCTGCGCGTGCGGGCGAAACGCGCGGTCGTAGGCGCGACCGGCCAGGCGCATGCGGTATTCGATGGGCGTGGGATAGCCCGGACTACCCACGCGTCGCAGCATGTTCACCGAGTGCGTAATCACCTGCTCACGCGTTTTCGGTCGCGGCCCCAGGCCGGCCATGCGCAGTAGCACGTCAAAGCGCGCGGCTGGCAGCTTGGGGTGATTGGTGCTGGACATGATCGAGGTCAGGCTGCGCACGCGGCGCGGGTGGGTGGCCGCGGCGATTTGCGAAATCATGCCGCCCATGGACGCGCCGACAAAATGCGCCTTGGCGATGCCCAGCGTGTCCAGCAGGCCGATCGTGTCCTTGACCATGTCGTGCAAGGTGTAATTGGACTTCGCCGGCAGGCCGAAACGTGAACGAATCCAGTCGCGTGCCAGGTTGAAATTCAGGCCGCCGTCGGCGTCGTCGGACAGGCCGCTGTCGCGGTTGTCGAAACGGATCACGCGAAAGCCGTACCACGCCAGCGCGGACGCCAGACGATCCGGCCAGTGGATGAGTTGTCCCCCCAGACCCATGACCAGCAGCACCGGATCGCCATTGGCGGATCCGGTTTCTTCCCAATGCAGGTTCAGGCCATTGACGCGGGCACAGTGCGCGGACCAGCACATTTCCATGACAGAACTTTTTCGCTCACGTGACAGTTGCGTTAAGGGCCGCGGACCGTACCGGGATTTTTTTTGTGATGTCACCGTGCGCCACTGTCATACGACGAACGGTAGGCCGATCCGCTTGAAACGGGCCCGACATCAGATTTTCGCGCCCTGAACTCAAGCGGAAACCGAGCACGCCCAAGCTGCTGCGCAAGTCGTCGTCGCAACCCATCCCGCGTCACACGGAGCGCAAGCCATGAAATCCATTCCCCTGTTGAGTCTGCTGACCGCCGCCTTGATGAGCGTGTCGATGAGTTCGCACGCCGCGAAGTTCGGCGACGTCAGTGTGCTGGCCCAGGTGCCTGCGCCAGGATTCCCCGAGGGCATCGCGGTGCAGGGCAACAAGGCCTATGTCGCCGGCCCGGCCACCTTGGGCACCGCCATCAACAACCAGGCTTCGCGCGTTTGGGAGTTCGACATCAACAGCGGCGCGCTCACGCGCACTTTTTTGACCGAGGGCGAACAGGTGCTGGGCGCTGAGCACGCCAACTCCTGCCTTGCCTTTGACGGTCTGGGTCGGCTGTATGTGCTCAACACCCAGATCGGGCCGTATCGGCTGGACGTGAATACCGGTGTGCAGCAGTCCTACGCACCGCCAATTCCCAATCTGAATCCCTGCCCAATCGGGAGTGGCCCGCAGGCCATGTGCACGCCGACGCCGGGCGTGACGCCACCGCTGCCCAACGACCTGGCCTTCGACGATGCCGGCAATCTGTATGTCACCGACTCCATGCAGGCCGCGATCTTCCGCATCCCGGCCGGCGGCGGTCCGGCGCAGATGTGGTTCAAGGACTATCGCCTGTTCGGGCCCTACATCGGCGTCAACGGCCTACGCATCTCGCCGGATCGCACGAAAGTCTTTTTCACCGTGACCAATGATCTGCTCGGCATCGGTCGCGTTTACACCCTGCCGCTGGTGGACGCACCGACGAAAGACGATCTGCAGGTGTTTCACAGCTACATCCTGGCCGAAGGTCCGGACGGCATCGCCTTCGGCGCCTCGGGCAGGCTGTACGTGACCTTGGCGCTGCCCGGTCAGTCCGGCATCTCGGTGCTCAACCCCGACGGCAGCGAATTCGCGCGCATCAAGAATCCGCTGCTGTCGCCGACCAAGCCCTTCGACGCGCCGGCCAATCTAGCCTTTGACGGCAACGGCCATGTGCTGGTGACCAACCACGCCTTCGCCACCGGCCTGCTGCTCAAGAAGCAGTTCCAGGTGCTCAAGGTGTTCGTCGACGACACCGCCTCGCCGCTGGTGGCGCCCGTTCTGCCTTGAGGCGCGGCGCAGCGCTGGTTTGAGCAGGCCGGGTCTGGCGTTTTCCGGGCCCGGCCTTTGGCGTTCATGAAACCTTCGCTGGATTCGCGGGGTCCACCTCGGGACAATGGCACGACATTCGCTATCGCCATTGGGCGTATGCCGCTACCGGACCCCTCATGAAACGCCTCAAAGCGCTGGACCTCGGCTTCATCTATCTGGAGAAGCGCAATCAGCCGCTGCACGTTGCCTACCTCAATCTGCTGACGCCGCCGGCCGACGCGCCGCCGGATTTCGTGCAGAAGCTGGTCGAGCGCCTGCGCTCCTACGCCGCGCCGCTGCCGCCGTTCAACCAGCGTCTGGAAAGCGGCCGGCTCGGCACGGCCTGGTGGGTCGAGGACCCGGAGTTCGATATCCACCAGCATGTCGTGCATCTGTCGCTGCCACGGCCGGGGCGCATCGTGGATCTGTTGGCGATGGTGTCGCGCATGCACGCCAGTCATCTGGACCGCGCCTATCCGCTGTGGCGCACCTATGTGATCGAGGGCGTGGAGGGTGGGCGGATCGCCACGTATTCGAAGGTGCATCACGCGGTGGCGGACGGTATTGCCGGCACGCGCCTGACCCTGCGCAGCATGTCGACCAAGCCAGACGAGGTATTGCCGCCGCCTTGGGCGGTGCCGCCGCAGGGACGGCGTGAACGCCCCGCCACTCTGCTGACCGCGCCGGTTGCGGGCGCCAGCAAGCTGGCGGCGCGTTTCAGCCAGGCCTTCGGCGTCGTGCCCGCGGTTGCGCGTGAACTGCGCGAATCGTTTCGCGAGCAGCATCCGGATTTCGTCTCCGGATTGTCTGCGCCGGCCAGCATTCTCAATCAGCCGGTCAGCGCCTCGCGCCGCTTCGCCGCGCGCAGCTACTCGCAGACCCGCGCCAAGGCCGTGGCCCGCGCGCTGGGCGGCACCGTGAACGACGTGGTGCTCGGCATGTGCGGCTACGCGCTGCGCAAATATCTGTCCGATCTCGGTGCGCTGCCCGACAAGCCCTTGATCGCGGCGGTGCCCATGTCCACACGCCGCGACCGTACCGACGTCGGCAATCAGCTCGGCTTCATGCTGGCCAATCTCGGCACGCATCTGGCCGATCCGGCCGAGCGCATGCGCGTGATCACCGGCTCCATCGAATACGGCAAGACGCGCTACATGAAGATGAAGCCGGGCGAGATCTTGGGCTACGGCATGGCCTTGATGGCGCCGGGCATGTTCAATCTGCTGGCGCGCCCGGGTGGCGGCAAGCTCGCGTTCAACCTGGTCATCTCCAACGTCCCCGGACCGCGCGCGCAGATGCATTGGATGGGTTGCGCGGTGGAGGGCATGTATCCGGTGTCGGTGGTGGCCGACGGCATGGCGCTGAACATTTCCCTGAGCGGTATTCAGGATCGACTCGACTTTGGTCTCATCGCCTGTCGCCGCACCCTGCCGCATGTGCAGCGGCTGCTGGATTACCTCGAAGAGGGTCTGGTCGAGCTTGAAGCCCTGGCCGGGCGCAACAGCGCCGACGCGCCGGCGTAAGCGGCGTCTCCGCCGCGGTGGGTTTGGGTTCCAGCGGAGTTTCGAAGGCGATGAACAAGACGCAGGACGTTCGGCTGGCGCAGTAGCCGTCGTGGCACATGCCGACGGGCGGTTTTCGATTCATGTGATGGGCTCAGTGGCTCAGCGATGGTCGAGCGTGGATGAGCGCCGGAGGATACGAGCTAGGCGCGCGCTGCGTTGCTTGCGATCAACTCGGCCCAACGCGGCATCAACGCCGCTGGGCTGTCGTGCCCCATGCCTTCGATCAGTTCCAGTTTTGCCCCTCGGATCAGGCGCGCACAGCGTTGGCCGCAGATGGGGCGGATCAGCGGATCGACGGTGCCGTGAATGATCTGCGTGGGTGCGCGCACCTGCGCCAGCAGCGGTTCAAAACTGCCGGTAGCGGTGATCGCATGCATCTGGCGCAGCACCCCACCGGGGCGGAACGCGCGGTCGTAGGCGCGTGCGGCAAACGCTCGGCGTTCCTCGTCCGAGCTGGGATACCCCGGGCTGCCGATCAGGCGAAAGGTCTCGGCCTGACGCGCGACGAGGGTGTCGCGCCGGTGATCGGCCGGGGGTGTGGCCAGGCGCAGCAGCAGGTCCAGGCGCGTCTGTCGCGTCCATGGCCGGTTGGTGCTGGACATGATCGAGGTGAGCGAGCGGATGCGCTGCGGGAAGGTGGCGGCGGCGAGCTGCGCGATCATGCCGCCCATGGATACGCCGGCGATATGCGCCTGTTGCAAGCCCAGTGCGTCCATCAGCCCCAGGGTATCGCGCGCCATGTCGTGCAGCAGGTAATTAGATGGCCCGGCGCGCAGGCCCAGGCGCACGCGCACAAAGTCGCCGCGCAGGTTGAAACGCACGCCGCGATTGGCGTCGCCAGACAGACCGATGTCGCGGTTGTCGAAGCGGATGACGCGAAACCCGCGTGCAGCCAGATCCGCGCACAAGGCCTCCGGCCACTGGATCAGCTGGCAGCCCAGGCCCATGACCAGCAGCAGCGGTTCGCCGCGCTCCGGGCCGCAGCGTTCGTAATGCAGGCTCAGGCCGTTGGCCTCGATGTCGCCGCGTTGCCAGTCCAGGCTGTTCATGCGTCTCGATGGAAGGAATGCGTGAGGCCAATCTTGCAGGTCGGCAGCGCAAACGAAACGGCCGCCGCGACCTGCGTCGCGGCGGCCTTGTCAAACGGATTGCACGGTCCGCGCTATTTGCGGAATTGCTCGCGCAACCAGCCCGTGGCCTCGTCCATCATCTCGCGGCCAAGGTCGAGCACGGTGAAGAAATTCCAGGTCGCGTGAATGGTGCCGTCCAGGCGCCGCGACGCCACCGGCACACCGGCCTTCGCCAGCGCCGCGGCATAGGCCTCGCCCTCGTCGCGCAGCGGATCGAATTCGCAGGTCACCACCCAGGCCGGCGGAAGGCCGGACAGGTTCTGGGTCAGCGAAGGCGCCAGCATTGGATTGTTCAAGTCGGCAGCGGAATTGATGTAGTGACCGGCGAAATACTCCATGTCCTTCTTGGTCAGTAGATAGCCCTCGGCGTTTTCGATCATCGACCTCGTCGGTTCGCCCGCCTGCGCAACCGGATAGATCAGCAACTGTGCGCAAATCTTGGGTCCCTTCTGGTCGCGCGCCCGCTGCGACACCACCGCAGCCAGATTGCCGCCGGCACTGTCGCCACCCACCGCGATGCGGCTGGCGTCCACGCCGATCGAAGCAGCGTTTGCGGCGACCCACTGAGTTGCGGCAAAGCAATCATTCGGCGCAGCCGGGAATTTGTGCTCGGGCGCCAGCCGGTAGTCCACCGATACCACCACGCAGCCGACGCGACCGCAGACCTCGCGGCAGTTGTGGTCATAGCCATCGAGCGAGCCGAACACGAAGCCACCGCCGTGGAAATACACCAGGGCAGGAAAGGGTCCGCTGCCTTCCGGCGTGTACACGCGCACTGGGATGTCGCCCGCAGGACCGGGGATCTTGCGATCAGCCGCGCTCGCGATCTTCGCGGTGCTTCGCGGTAGCGAGGCGCATAGCCCGTCAAAGGCGGCGCGTGCGTCGGTCGGCGTCATCGTGTGGAAGGGCTGGGCGCCCATATCGGCGAGTTGCTGCAGGAAGCCGGCAACCTGGGGATTCAGCGGCATGGGATTCTCCTCCGGTGTTCTGATCAAGCGGCCTTTGAGCTTACTGCGCAGGCGCCAGCGCAACACCCACCCGCGCAGGTAGGGCGGACGACTGCGGGTTCGCCCTTGCGCAGGCTCGCTCGCTTGGGCGGGCGGATTCAGCCTTCGCGACCGGATCGCGGACGTGTCGCAGTCTCTGCAGACCCCGCCGGTGTGCGCCCGACATAACTCGCCCGCGGCCTGATCAGCCCGCCGCCGGATTGCTGTTCCAGCGCGTGCGCCAGCCAGCCGGCGACACGCCCGGCCGCGAACAGGATCAAGCCACCTTCGGGGCTGAGTTCGTAGACGTCGGCCAGCGCCGCTAGCGCGAAGTCGGTGCTCGGCGCCTGACCGCTGGCCTCTTCGGCCGCGTCCAACAACTGACGCACGCGACCCAGTCGGGCGGGACGCGGCCGCGCGGCGTCGAGCTGATCCAGCAGCAGACGCGCGCGCGGATCTCCGGCCGGATATAGCGGATGGCCGAAGGCTGGCAGGCTTTCGCCTCTTTGCAGGCAGGCCAGCACGTGACGCTGCGGCGACTCGGCGCGGTGGGCGTCCTGGATGAATTCATAGGCGCGCGCGGTGGCGCCGCCGTGCGCCGGGCCGGATAACGCCGCCAGGCCCGCCGCGACAGATGCGTGCAGGCTGGCGCCGGTGGAAGCGACCACGCGCGCGGCGAAGGCCGAGGCGTTGAGCTCGTGATCGGCGCACAGCAGCAAGGCGGTGCGAATCAGCTCTGCGAGCACGGTGTCGCCGGGCCGCCAGGACTGTGCCAACACCACATGCGCCGGCCGGTGATCTGGCGCCACACCGGCCAGCAGGGCGGTGGTCTGACGCAGCAGACTGGCAGCGCTTTCACGTCGGCGCCGCGGATCGGGTGAGAGATCGCGCACCGAGCTCAGGGCCAGCAGCGGCAGGGCCGCAGCGGTGCGCTCCAGCGCCGGCAGGCGTGTGTCGCGCAGCAGCGCTCGCACGGGCGCTGGCCAGGCTGTGGGTGGTGCCAGCGCAAAGGGGTCGTGATCGCCGCAGTCCCACAGCAGTCGCGCGACACCCTCCAGATTCTGGCCGTCGCGCACCAGATCGGCCACGGCGTGGCCGCGGTAGTAATGACCCTCGGGGCGGATCAGCGAGATCCGCGTTTCCAGCACCGGCAGGCCCCAGGCCAGGCTGTGCGCCGCGCCCTGGGCGGCGCTGCGCCCGGCGCCACGACGCTCGATCAGGCGCTCGATGTCCTGCAGGCGATACAGCCGCTTGCGTGGGTCGCTACCGGCCTGCGAGTGCACATGACCACGGCTGACATAGGCATACAGCGTGGCCTGGCTTACGCCGAGCAACTGCGCGGCTTCGCGTGCGCTGATGTAGTCGCCGGCACGGGTGGGGGTGTGCATGCCAATATATTGACTGGTTAAATCAAGATTGATCAATCTTCTACTGGCTGCCACAGTGCAGGCTCACCATGCGTGGACCAGAGCGGTCCCGAGCCCGACACCCAGGAGAGACCCGAGATGAGCAGCCCCGCCTCCGCCGGCGCACGTTTCCGTGCCGCCCTCGCTGCCGAGAAGCCCTTGCAGGTCATTGGCGCCATCAACGCCAACCACGCGCTGCTGGCCAAGCGCGCCGGGTTCAAGGCGATCTATCTCTCCGGCGGTGGCGTCGCGGCCGGCTCGCTGGGCCTGCCGGACCTCGGCATCAACACCATGGACGACGTGCTCACCGACACGCGCCGCATCAGCGATGTCTGCGACCTGCCGCTGCTGGTGGATATCGACACCGGTTTCGGGCCGAGCGCGTTCAACATCGAGCGCACCATCAAGAGCCTGATCAAGGCCGGTGCCGCGGCTTGCCATATCGAGGACCAGGTCGGTGCCAAGCGCTGCGGGCATCGTCCGGGCAAGGAGATCGTCACGCAGGGTGAGATGACGGATCGCGTGAAGGCCGCGGCGGATGCCAAGACCGATCCCGACTTCTTCCTGATCGCGCGTACCGATGCGATTCAGGCCGAGGGCGTGGACGCCGCGATCGAGCGCGCCATCGCCTGCGTCGAAGCGGGTGCCGATGCGATCTTCGCCGAGGCCGCCTACGACCTGCCCACCTACAAGCGCTTCGTCGATGCGCTCAAGGTGCCGGTGCTGGCCAACATTACCGAGTTCGGCGCCACGCCACTGTTCACGCGCGATGAACTCGCGAGCGTCGGGGTGAGTATCCAGCTCTATCCGCTGAGCGCGTTCCGCGCGGCGAACAAGGCGGCGGAGGCGGTCTACACTTCGATCCGCACGAAGGGTCATCAGAAGGATGTGATCGACCTGATGCAGACCCGCGTGGAGCTGTACGACCGCATTGGGTATCACGCGTTCGAGAACAAGCTCGATGCGCTGTTTGCCGCGAAAAAGAAGTAGCGCCCGCGATAGAGAAGAAGCAAACAGCATTGGCCACGGATGACGCGGATACACGCGGATTGATCTTGTGGCTTGATCCGCGTTTATCCGCGTAATCCGTGGCAAAGAAAATGGAGATTAGAAAGATGAGCGAAGCAGCAGCCCCCGCCCCTGGCTTCAAGCCCAAGAA
>JBQTJH010000013.1:0-2817 GCA_052387335.1 Panacagrimonas sp.
CCCAAGCTGATCTTCCTGTGCGACGGCTACAGCTTCGGCGGCAAGCCGTTCGAGCGCTTGGCCGAGGCGCAGCAGATTGTGGACGCGCTGCCCAGCGTTCAGCACGTGGTGTGGCTGCCGTTTCTGCACCCAGAGTATCCGACGCCGCCGATGCACAACGGGTTGTGCTGGGCCGACATGCTGGCTGGTCCCGAAGTGATGCGTGAGGCGTTCCGCTACGAGCGCGTTGAATGCGATCACCCGATCTGGGTGATGTTCTCCTCCGGCACCACCGGGCTGCCCAAGGCCATCGTGCACAGCCATGTCGGCGTGCTGGTGGAGCATTTCAAGGTCACCCGCTTCCACATGAATCTGGTGCCTGGACGCGCCATGTTTTTTTACAGCACCACCGGCTGGATGATGTACAACATCGTGGTCGCGGCCCTGCTCACCGGCGCCAGTGCCATCCAGTACGACGGCAGCCCGGTGTATCCGGATCTGGATCTGCTGTGGAAGCTGGCGGCGCAGACCGGCGCCACCGGCTTCGGTGCCAGCCCGACCTTCGTGCAAATGATGGAGAAGGCCAGACTCGAACCCGGCAAGAAGTTCGATCTGTCGCAGCTGCAATCGGTGCTGCTGGGCGGCGCGCCGAGCACGCCGGAAACCTTCAAGTGGTTTTACGACAACGTCAAGCAGGACCTGTGGGTGACCTCGCAGTCCGGCGGAACCGAGTTGTGCAGTGGCTTTGTCGGCGCCAGTCCAACCGAGCCGGTGTACGCGGGCGAGATTCAGGTGCGTAATCTGGGCATGGATGTGCACGCCTGGAGCGATGAGGGCAGGCCGCTGATCGACGAAGTGGGCGAATTGGTTTGCACCAAGCCCTTTCCTTCGATGCCGATCTTTTTCTGGAACGACAGCGATGGCAAGCGTTATCACGAGGCCTACTTCGATGTGTTCCCCGGCGTCTGGCGTCATGGTGACTTCATCAAGATCAACTCGCGCGGCGGTTGTTACATCTATGGCCGTAGCGATTCCACGCTCAATCGCTTCGGTGTGCGCATCGGCACGGCCGAGATTTATCGCGCGGTGGAGCAGGTCGAGGAAGTTGCCGACAGCCTGGTCGTGTGTTGCGAGCTGGACGGTGGCACGTTCTTCATGCCGCTTTTCATCAAGCTCAAGCCCGGTTTTGCGCTCGATGAAGGCTTGATCAAGAAGATCAGCGCCAAGCTGCGCAGCGACTGCAGCCCGCGCCATGTGCCGGACAAAATGCTTGCGGTGGAGCAGATTCCCTACACCCTCACCGGCAAGAAAATGGAAGTGCCGGTGCGCAAGATTCTGATGGGCTGGCCGCTGGCCAAGGCGGCGAGCCGTGATGCCATGATGAATCCGGCGAGCATCGACTGGTACATCGAATTCGCGAGCAACAGCGCAGACTATGTGCGTCCTTCCGTCCCGATGGGTGGCAAGGGCCAGACCTGAGATCGGCGCGCGCGGATCGACTTGCGATCCCGCTCATTCGAAGTCGATTGCGCGCGACCGCGTGTCCATAGTCGATTAGCGGGCCGATCCGGATGCCGGGTGCCGGCATCGCCGCTGCATAATCGAAGCGGGTGCGACCGCTCCCGAAACTCCGTTGCCACTCCAACAGGAATTGCCATGCCGCAGTCCGCGTCCGCCAATCGCCGATTTGTTCTCGCCCAGCACAGCTTGCCGACGGCAGAGCCGACTTCGGCGGCATGGAAGATGGACACCGCGCCGGTGCCGAGTCCCGGTCCCAATCAGGTTCTGCTGCGCACGCTTTGCCTGTCGCTGGATCCGTACATGCGTGCGCGCTTGAACGAAGCGGATTCCTACATGCCCTCGGTGAAACAGGGCGAGGTCATGGTGGGCGGCACCGTGTCGCGCGCGGAAGCCTCGAATCATCCGGACTACAAGATCGGAGAACTGGTGCACTCCTACGCCGGCTGGCAGGACTACACCCTATCCGATGGCAGCGACATCATCGTGAAATTGCCCCAGGGCACGCGTCATCCGAGCTGGTATCTGGGCGCGCAGCGGCTACAAGATTCGCATCAACAATGTCTGTCCCGGATTCGCCGAGACGCAGATGGTGGCAGGCGCACTGGGCAGCATGACCCCGCGCGTGCCGAGGCGTTTGCGGCGCGCACCTTGGGCCGCATTCCGATGGGGCGATTCGCGCAGGCGGCCGAAATTGCCGCCGCGATCTTGTTCCTGGCCTCCGACGAATCCAGCTATGTCACGGGTTCGGATCTGGTGGTGGACGGCGGCTTGACCGCCTGAATCCGATTCGAGTCGAGATTCGGCATGGCGCTGGGCAGATGCAGTTTGGCCGTTGTTTTAGTACTGCTGTTGTCCGCCTGCAGTGCGCCGCGGCTCGCCTACGAGCGCCTGGACTGGCTGGCGAACTGGAAGCTGCGGCAGTTCGTGCGCCTGGATGCAGAGCAGCAGCGCCAGTACGAAGCGGCCTTCGCGCAGATCTGGGATTGGCATAGAGCGCAGGAGCTGCCACGCGTGCATGCCGATGCGCTGAGCTTGGCCGACGCGGCACACGCGCCCATCAGCGTGCAGCAGGTCGAGGTCTGGCGCGGCCGCGCCGATCAGTACGTGCAGGCCTTGCTGCAACGCGCCTTGCCGACTGCCTGCACGCTGATGCGTAGCCTCAAGCAAGAGCAGCGCGACTCGATCTTGCGCCGGCTGGATCGCAATCTGGCCGACGATGCGCAGAACTATCTGTCGCCATCGCTAGTGTGGTGTCCCGTTAATAACTGGCATAAGTGGTGCGACTGAATTGGGTACTGTCATGGACGGAGTGATACC
>JBQTJH010000014.1:0-12022 GCA_052387335.1 Panacagrimonas sp.
TGCGCGTGGTGGAACGCAAGGCGCGCGGCGTCGTCGAAACGGATCTGGGCGCGGTCACCTTTGTACCGCTGCTCACCGGCAAGGTGTAGTCACGACGCATGGAAGCCTTCGGACTCTGGCTGCAAGAGATGCTGTCGCACCTCGGTTACGCCGAGATCGTGTTTCTCATGGCGCTCGAATCCAGCTTGTTCCCGGTGCCGTCGGAGCTGGTGATGATTCCGGCGGGCTATCGTGCGGCGCAGGGCGCGCTGGATCCCTGGCTCGCCACCTTGTGCGGGGGCCTGGGTTCGCTGATCGGAGCGTCGGCCAATTACGCGCTCGGGCGCTATGTCGGCAAGGCCTTTCTGCTGCGCTACGGCAAGTATTTCCTGATCAGCAAAAAAACCTATGACGACGCCGAGGCGCTGTTCCTGCGCAACGCCAATGTCGCCACCTTTGTCGGCCGTTTCATTCCCGGTGTGCGGCATCTGATCTCCATTCCGCCCGGCATGTTCGGCATGCATCTGCCGCCGTTCGTGCTGTTGACCACCTTGGGTGCGACGATATGGTGCGGTGTGCTGGTGGCGGCCGGATATTTCTTTGGCGAGCCGGTCGTCGCTGCAGTGGCGGCGTACACGCACGAGGCCGGTATCCTGGCCTTGCTCGCGCTGTTCCTGTTCGTGCTGTGGTTTGTGTTCAAGCACCGCAGCAAACCCGGAGAGCCCTCGGCATGAAGCGTTTCGCTGTCGGTGTGCTGGCGCTGTCCTCGCTGAGCGGCTGCGCCAGTTTCTGGAGCTGGGACGCCGGCTCGCAGCGCCAGGTTCACAACCAGCCGCAGGTGCTGAGCCCGGTTGAACCCGTGCTCAACGCCAATGAATACCGGGTGGTGCAGGGCGACACCATGTACTCCATCGCCTTTCGTCACAGCCTGGACTACCGCGAGCTGGCGCGCTTGAACGGCATTGGCGAGGACTATCTGATTCGTCCCGGCCAGGTGCTGCGACTGACCACGCCCGAAGCCCAGGCCCTGCAAACCGGCGAGATCGTGGCGCAGGCCGAACCTTTGGCCGCTACAGAAATCAGCCGACCCGTGGCCCTGCCCAGCCAGACCATGGGCAGCGCCGTATCGCAGCATGACGCGCCTATCGTGCTGCCGCGCACACCGGTGAGTCCGGTCGTGACGATCCCGCCTGCGCCCGTGGTCGCTGCCGCACCCAGCGCCCCTGCGACCGCCGAGGTCGCGATGGCAGAGCCGGCCTATACGCCGTCGGTCAACGGCGGTCGTGCCGGTTGGCAGTGGCCCACCAACGGCGTGGTGGTGCGCGGCTTCAATCCGGCGACCGGGTCCAAGGGTCTGGATTTCGCCGGCCAGGTGGGTCAGCCGGTGCTGGCGGCGGCCTCGGGCAAGGTGGTCTATAGCGGATCGGCGCTCAAGGGCTACGGCGAGCTGATCATCATCAAGCACGACGATCTGCGCCTGTCGGCCTATGGCTACAACCGCTCGCGCCTGGTCAAGGAAGGCGACATGGTGCGCGGCGGTCAGCAGATCGCCGAATTGGGAGTAGGTCCGGAGAACAAGCCCATCCTGCACTTCGAAATTCGTGAGCGCGGTCAACCGGTCAATCCGGTGCCTTATCTGCCGGCGCGTAGCGCTCAGCGTTAAGTGGTTTGCCCGCGCGCGGTGCGGTGTTAATTTGCGCGCCAGAAACACACCGGAAACCGCCACGTGGACCCATTACAAGCCCCCAAGCGCAACAAGCTGCCCAAGCGTGAGGAAGAGAGCCGCAGCGGCAGCGGTGCGCTGATTCTGATCGTCGTGTTTGTCGTGGTGCTGGGCGGCGTGATCGCCTATTTGGACAAGCAATCGGCCGGGGATTCGCTGGGCGGCGTGGTGGAACTGCATGACGCCGGTGGCGGTTCACGCACCGGGTTCATCAGCCCGGGCTTGGGCGAGCGCAAGGCCATGAAGGAAGTGCCGCTGGAGCAGGCCAAGCCGCTGCAGCTGGACCAGTACGCCGCGCCGGTATCGCATGTGCGCGACACTGACATCTGCAGCTCGCTGCGCTCGGCGCGTGCGCGCGTGCAGGAAAACATGGCCAAACCACACTCCGCAGCGCAGGCCGCGGAATACAAGCTCGATCTGCGCTCGGTGTCGGAGCGCGGCACCAAGGAAGGATGCTGGAGCGGCGGCGCCGGATGAGCGAGGGCTTGAGTGCGATCTAGTCCAGCAGCGCGTCGATTTTCGCCGCGCAGATGAAGTCGTTCTCGGTCAGCCCATTCACCGCGTGCGTGGTGTACTCGACCGTGCAGTCCTTGTAGCCAAAGCGCACGTCCGGATGATGATCCTCGCGATGCGCGATATAGCTCAGCGCATTCACGAAGGCCGTGGTCTGGTAGTAGTTCTTGAACTCGAAGCGGGCTTCAATCGCCTGGTTCTCGCGCAGCAGTGTCCAGTGCGGCTTGAGCTGCTTGACCAGGTTGTTGCAGGCGGCGCTGTCCAGGGCGGGGACACCACCCTCGCAGGGCAGGCAGCGCTTTTCGGTCAGACTGTTCATGGCTGGGGATCTTCCTTGGCATCACGTGGTGCATTGTCCATCAGCACGGTCGCCGGTGCGGCGACGATCACGGCGGATTTCTTCCACACGCCGTTCGACGAGTACTGCACCCAGCCCCAGCGCAGCCAGTTGAGCAGGCTGTTGGCCAGCCACAGCGCCCATAGCAGCATCAGGCCGCGATAAAACCAGATCGACACCGACAGCACCCAGGCCTGCGGCAGGTGGGTGTCGAATCGATCCTGGTACCAGTGCAGATCACCGGCGTGTGAATTGTTGCCGGCGATCTGCATGTCCGGCGTGCCCAGCAGCCCCTGCGCCACCGCGCCGAACAAGGTCGACAGCGCCAGCACCGTCCACAGCGCCAACACGATCTGCACAAAATTAAATCGGCGCGCGCTCCAGTGCAGCGGCATGCGCGCACGCAGCGCAAGCGCGAACAGCCAGCCGGCAACCACGGCGACGGCGGCGATGGGCACCTGCGACAGGCCAATCATCAGCAGCGCCCACTGCGCGCCCTTGAGCGGCGTCAGGCCCAGCCTTCCCAGCGCAATCGCCACTGCCATCAGCACCGCCAGCACTGCCCAGAACAGCACCGCGGGCCCCAGCGTCGGGCCGCCGACCAGTAGCACCCAGCGGTCCTCGGGCACGCGCACCTCGAGCCGTGCATTGACGCCCGGCAAACCTGCGTGCAGCGCCGGTGTGTGCGTCAGCACGCTCAGGCCCTCATCGACGCGCAGATTCAGCACCGGGGTCTGTTCGCCCGGTCGCAACGGCAGGATCAGGCGCTCGCCCTCGCGCCGCGCCGGCTGCGGTACGCCGTCGATGCTCAAGCCCTGCAGTTCGAAGCGCGCTGGCAAGTTCAGACTGTGCTGTCCGCCCTGGCTCGCGCGCAGCCTGAGTGTCCATTCGTAGTCGGTCGCGCGCCGACCCGGCTGCACGCGCAGCTCGGACAGATCCAGGGTCATCACCTGGCCCTCGACCGCCGCCGGTCGCGTGATCCGGGCGCGCAGGGATTCGCCAGGCCAGGGCCGAAAGCTCACCAGCCGCCAATCCGCCTCTTGCGTGCTGACCGCGCCTAGACCGTCGAATTCGACATGCCATAGCGGGCTGATGTCGAAGCGCCAGGTTTCGATCTGATCGCTTGCAGTGCCGGCCTTGAGTTGCAGCTCGGGCACGGTGTTCAGGCGCGAGGTCCAGCTCACCTCGCTCTGGCCTGGAGCAAAGCTCGCCTGGATGCGACCGTCGACCACGCGCACCGCATCTCCGGTCACGACCTCACCGGGCAGGGCGGGAACGCTGGCGATGTGCGCGCCCTGCGCATCGCCGTCACGCGCAAGATTCGACTCCACGCTCCACACCAGCCCCAGTTGCAGCGTGCGCGTCAGTCGCAGCAGTGCGGGCAATGTCTGCGCACTGTCTTGCGCATGGGCGCTACTCGCCGGCTCTTTGCGTTCGCGAATCAGATCGATGGCGCTGGCCGCCTGGCCCTGCGCGTCGACACCGCTGACCTGCCATCCACTGGCGTCCACCGTCACCTGCCTTGGCGCCGGTGCGAGCGGCAGCGAGAGCTGCGCAAAACCCGACAGATCGCCGCCGAGCACCACGCGATGCCGACCGGCCGGCACGCGCAGCCACAAGGCGCCGCGCTCATCCCGCAGCAACTGCGCGGCGCGTTCGTTGATCAACACCGTCTGCGGTTGCCATACGCGATTCTGGCCGGCCGTCAGTGGCGGCACCGGCAGCGGCAGGGCCGTGTCGATCTGCGCTTC
Source organism: Panacagrimonas sp. (assembly GCA_052387335.1). Lineage (GTDB taxonomy): Bacteria > Pseudomonadota > Gammaproteobacteria > Nevskiales > Nevskiaceae > Panacagrimonas. The sequence goes on from JBQTJH010000014.1 coordinate 4,304, forward strand.
GGCGGTCAGTCGCAACACCAGGCGGTCGTCCGGGGCGATGCTGATTGCCAGGCGCGACCAGTTGGCGCAGGCCGGCAGGCAATCCGGCGGCGCGCTGAGACGATCACGCAACTGGTCGAGCAGATCCTGCGTCGGCGCCTGTGGCGGCATGATCGGCGGCGCGTGGTCCTGCGCCTGCACCGGCGGCGGCGCGAGGGTGATGAGACCCGCAATCAGGATCGCGCCCAGGGTGCCGGCGGCGCTGGCGCCAGCGCGCATGTTGGGTAGACGCGGAACCGCTTGCAGCCAGCGCAGCGCAAGCAGCGCGATCAACGCGATTGACAGCCAGCCCAAGCTGCGCGTGATCAGCGGCGGCATCAGCCACAGGCGAAAACTTTGTTCGGCGGTGACCGGTCCGGACCAACTCAGGCTGGCCTGTCGCCAGCCCCATGCCGGCAAGCCCGGGCCCGTCTGCGTGAGCACATTGGGATCGAGTTTTTGTATCGAGGCCTGCGACACATTGCGGGCTTCGCTCTGCGCCTTGCTCATCAGCCCGCGGCCCTGGTCCACCGCGTTATCCGCCATCGCGGCGGGCGCCACTTCCCTGGCCATCTCGGGCGCGGCGCCAGCGCCGTCCGCCATGTCGTGCTGCACCTGCGCCTCGATGGCGGCGCTGGGACCGAAATTGAAATGGGCGAAGCCATGATGAGGATCCAGCTGCGGATACAAGCTGATGCGCGCCTGCTGGATGGCGAAGGGCAGCACCACCAACGCCAGCACACCGGCCGCGATCCACTGATAGCCCAGCAGGAATTTGCGTAGACGACCGCTGGTGTCAAAGGCGGTGGGTAGCGCGCGCAGCAGCGCAATCGCCGCGATCAGATTCAGCCAGGCCCATTGCGGCGCGCCCGGCTCGTGCCAGGTCAGCGCCAGGGTCAACAAGGTCAGCACCGCGGTGCCGCGACCAAACAGCCGCAGCGCCGCGATCACCGCGATCAGCACGAGGAACAGATCGAGCAGGGTCCAGCGCGCGAGCCAGGTGTCAGAGACGCGATCGACGCCGGGCGCGGCGATGAGCCGCCAGGCCGGCGGCAGGTGCAGGGTGGCGTCCACACCTTGCAGGTCGGTATTCCAGCCGCCCGCCGGTAGCACACCGGTGCCGTTCTCGATGCGACTGTCGGCGCTCAGGTTCAGCGCGCCGTGACGCACCTCCACGCCGGTGCCTTCGCCGTGGCGCGTGATCAGCTGCGGCTGGCCATCCACCTGCACACGACCGAGCGTGATCGGCGCCTGCGCCTCCAGCCGCCAGGTGCGCGCCAGTTGGCCGCTCAACTGATCCTGCGCGGTGAAGCCGCCGCCGTCGAAATCCAGCCAGAGCTGGCGCGACAAGTGCAGTGCATCGGGTTGCAGATCGGTGCTGCCGCGCTGGGTTTCGCTGAGCTTCAGAGTCGCGCCGGGTTCGACCAGAAATGCCGGCAGGTTTTGCCACGGTTCGGGTACGCCGACCTGGCGCGGATCGGCGGCCGGCAGTCCGGAGGTTTCAACCACGCGCAGCTCGTGACGCGCGAGCCAGGACCACACTTCTTGCGTCGCCCAGAACTCGCTCGCCGCCGGCGCGCTGAGTTGCGCCACCGGCGCGCGTGATCGCGCGACCAAGGTCAAGGTCCACACGCCGGGGCGCAGCTGCACGCGCAGGCGGCCATCCGCCTCCAGCCTTGCGGGCAGATCGCCGGACAGCGACAACGGCACCAGACCATCGAGCAGCGCCGGGCCGATGAGGTCCTCGCGCGGCTCGCCACCGACGTCGATCTGAATCTCAGTGGTGACCCGCAGCGGGATGTCGTCGTCGATCAGGCGGAACACGCGCAGGCCCAAGCGCTCGGTCTGGGCGTCGCTGACGACGGCGCGCCGGCCTAGCCATAGCCGCTGTTGTTCATCGCGCTGCGGATGCGGCACCGCGCGGCCGTTGATCTTGAGTTCAACCTGTCCACTGGCTGGGGGTACGCGCAGCGATTCCGGCAAGGTGTTCCAGTCGAACTGCCCCTGCACGCGATGCTCGCCCGCGTCCAGCCACAACGCGGGCTGGCCCTGGTGATCCAGCACGGGTGCGTCGCGACCGTCGAGGCTGACCTCCTGCGGCCAGCGCGGGCCATCGCCGGGCAGTGGCAGCCAGCCGGGCGCGAGCATCGCAGCCTGCAGCTCGAAGCGTCCGCCTTCGGCGGACAGATCCAGCGCGAGTCGCGACGGCCAGTGGCACAGGCGTTGCGCGGCGTCCGGCGTCGGCGGACAGAAGCGCGCCTGCTGGTCGTGCAGCACCCAGGGAATCCAGGGCTTGAGCGGGTCCGGCACGTCGCGCGGATTCATCGGCGCCGCCCAGGCTGGCAAGGCGAGCAGCAGGTGGATCAGGACCAGCAGACCGACTTTCATCGCGGGGCTCCGGGGAGATTGGGCGCAACTCAGGGATCAGCTTATTGCCGTCTGCGCGGCAATGACGACCTTCACGCTAGGGATTACTAACGGAGCCGCCACGCGCGTGGGGTTGATCACGCTCGCATCAGCGCACGCTGCAGATCGGCGCGCAGATCGTCCACATGCTCGATACCCACCGACAATCGGCACAGGCTGTCGACAATGCCGAGCTTGGCGCGCTCCGCCGCCGGGATGCTGGCGTGGGTCATGATGGCGGGATGTTCGATCAGGCTCTCGACGCCGCCCAGGGATTCGGCCAGCGCGAACAGCTCGGTGGCTTCCAGAAAGCGCCGGCTGCCATCCAGATCGGTGTTCAGTTCCACTGAGATCATGCCGCCGAATCCATGAACCATCTGTGCCTTGGCCAAGCCGTGCTGCGGATGCGAGGCCAGCCCCGGATAGTGCACGCGCGTAACCTTCGGGTGCTGCTCTAGCCAGCCCGCGAGGTCCATCGCGTTCTCGCAGTGCCGCTGCATGCGCAGGGCCAGGGTCTTGGCGCCGCGCAGGGCCAGGTAGCTATCGAAAGGCCCGGCGATGCTACCCACCGCGTTCTGCAGAAAGCGCAGGCGCTCGACGAGTTCCGGGTTGTCGCCCACCACCACGACGCCGCCGACCATGTCGGAATGGCCGTTGAGATACTTGGTTGCCGAGTGCATCACCAGATCGAAACCCCGTTCGATCGGCCTTTGCAGATAGGGACTGGCAAAGGTGTTGTCGGCGGCGGTGATCAGGCCGTGCTGTCTGCCGATTTCGGCAATGGCGGATAGATCGGCCAGGTGCAGCATCGGGTTTGTTGGCGTCTCGACCCAGATCAGTCGCGTCTGCGGACGCAAGGCGCGCTGGATGTTGTGCGGATCGCGCATGTCGACAAAGCTGAAGCTGAGGCCCGCGGAGCGTTCACGCACGCGGCTGAACAAGCGATAGCTGCCGCCGTAGAGATCATCGCTGGCGATGACATGACTGCCGCTGTCCAGCAGTTCGAGCACGGTGCTGGTCGCTGCCAGACCCGAGGCAAACGCAAAGCCCTGTGTGCCTGATTCCAGCGCCGCGATACAGCGTTCCCAGGCGAAGCGTGTCGGATTGTGCGAGCGTGAATATTCAAAGCCCTTGTGCACACCCGGCGAGTCCTGCACATAGGTCGAGGACTGCGAAATGGGCGGCATGACCGCGCCAGTGCTGGGGTCCGGTGACTGGCCGGCGTGGATGCAGAGGGTAGGGAAGGCGGAGTTTTTTTTCATGGCTTGGGTTTCTTTGTTGGAGTGCCCCCACCCCGGCCCTCCCCCGCACGCGGGGGAGGGGTGGACTTCCCCCGGTGCAGTAGGCACTCCGGCCCTATGATTTGAGCATAGGAGGAACTGCCGCTGCTGGTGTGGCTGATCAAGCCGAGCTTCGTCAAGCGCAAGGATCTATTTGTGGGTGAAGGCGTGGATTTGTCCCTGTTTACGGATTCTGGCGACCGGTCTCCGGCCGATCTCGCTGCAGTTCCGGCAAGGTAGGACGGAATCGCTCTGTGCTGATCGTCAGTTCTTGCGTTCTGTGATCGTCGCAGTCAAAACATCATTCGGAAGGAGTTGGCCAGTGCAGCAGATTCAATCGCGCCTCAAGAACCTTGCGGTGCTCAGCTTTGCCCTTCTGTCCTGTGCGCTTAGCACCGCGAGTTGGGCGCAGCCGAGCGTGGCAGTGCTGGTGCGCGGTACGGCGCATCAGGCATTGTTCTCTGTCGACTTTGACGGATCACGCGGGATCGCGGTCGGCGCCTTCGGCGAAATGCAGTCCACCGAGGATGGCGGAAAGACCTGGAAGAAATCCAAGCTGCCCACCGATCTGACGCTGCTTGACGTACACACGGATTCGGCGCGTACCTTGGTGGTCGGTCAGGCCGGTACTATTTTTGTCAGGGACACGGGTGGGGAGTGGGCCGCGGTCGATAGCGGCGTGACCAGCCGCCTGTTTGGAGTGGCCAGCAATGCCGATGGTCTCGCCGCAGCGGCTGGCGAGTTCGGAACGCTCCTACTGTCCCAGGATGGGGGGCGGAGCTGGCACAAGCTCACGCTCGACTGGATGCAGATTGGCACCGACGGCGGCGCGGAACCACATCTCTACGGTGTTGATGTGGCCGCTGACGGCAAGATCACCGTGGTTGGAGAGTTTGGTCTTGTCCTGCGGTCGTCCGACCTTGGACGCAGCTGGGGCGTGCAGAGCCGCGGCACACCCTCGGTGTTCGCGGTGGAAATCCGTGACGATGGCACCGGGTTCGCGGTGGGACAGGATGGGTACGCGCTCAAGACCGCCGACGGCGGGACTACCTGGACTTGCCTGGATATCGGGAGCAAGGCGATTCTCAACGGTGTCTACTCCAATGCCGAAGGCCAGGTGACCGTCACCGCTATGCGCGAGATGCTGACCAGTTCGGATGATGGCCTGACCTGGACTTCGGTGAAGGACTCCGAGGTCACTTCCTTGTGGTACGTCGGAGTGGGATCAGGCGGTGGCGCGCCGGTTGCGGTAGGTCAGGCCGGTAGCATCATCAAGATCGGGGGATGAGGGAGCGAGGACTCGCCCACCACCCGCGGCGAGGGCTTGTCCGAGAGCTGGAACGCCGATCACCCGAACTGGGAGCACACCACGCACGGCGGTCCCAAGGGCCAGACCTTCTGGGACGCAACGGTGGAGCTGATCCCCGAGGCCATCGTGGTGGAAGCACCGCCCACTGGATTCCCGCGCGCGCCGGTCTCCAAGAAGCAGGTGTGGTTTGACGCGCGCAAACAGGTGGTGGTGGGCATGGTCACCTACGACCGGCGCGGCCAGCCGTTTCGATCCTTCGACGGTGCGTACAGCCTCTACGAGTCCAAGGGCAAAACCAAGATGGACGGCAAGCATCCGTACTGGAGCTGGTGCCACGTCACCGCCTCCGACATCCAGACCGGCGATGTCACGCGACTGGAGCAGGTCAAGGCGCACGACAACGTTTACGCCAGCGGCGCCAACGATCCGAAGATGTACCAGCGCTATCTGACCCACAACGCGCTGCGCACGCTCGGCACCAGCTGAGTTTTCGGCTGCGCGAAGCGTCGTCGTGTGCCGGCGCTTCGCGCTTCATTGGCCTTGAGTGACAAGCTGCGTCGCGTTGCAGAAAAGCGCTGCCGCATTGCTGGCGCTTCAGGCTAAGCTCGGGCCATAAACCGGCTGCGGCCGCTATAAATCAGGAGATATCGCATGGACTACAACAAGGCCTTTCGTCTCGACGGCAAGGTGGCCCTGGTGACCGGTGGCGCGCGTGGCATCGGCGCTGCGGTCTGTGAGGCGCTCACCCAAGCGGGCGCCGCGGTGCTGGTGACCGATGTGCTGGAAGGCCCGGGGCAGGACTGCGTTGCGCGCCTGCGCAAGTCCGGTGCGCGAGCGGAATTCTTCAAGCACGACGTCACCGTGGAGGCGCAGTGGGAGGCCGCGGTGGCGTTCGCGCTGGAGAAGCTCGGCGGCCTGCATATTCTGGTCAATAACGCCGGCATCGAAACCGCAGCGCTGATCACGCAATGCGAGCTTGAGGATTTCCGCCGCGTGATGGACGTCAATGTCAACGGCGTTTTCCTCGGCCACAAGCACGCCATGCGCGTCATGAAGCCGGGTTCGTCCATCGTCAATCTATCCTCGGTGGCCGGCATCATCGGCACCACGGCGCACGTGGCCTATCACGCGTCCAAGGGCGCGGTGCGGCTGATGACCAAGGCCGCGGCCGTGGAGTGCGCGCAGCTCGGCACCGGTATACGCGTCAACTCGATTCATCCGGGCATTGTCACCACCGATATGGGCGCCAACTTCATCCAGGATTTCGTCAAGCTGGGCCTGGCGCCGGATTACGCCGCGGCAGAGGCCTCGATCAAGGCGATTCATCCGATGGGCTTTGGTGACACCGCCGATGTCGCCAGCGCCGTGGTGTACCTGGCTTCAGATGCCGCGAAGTGGATCAACGGCAGCGAATTGGTGGTCGACGGCGGCCTCACCGCCGCCTGATCGCAAACCAAGGTCGAAGCTTGCGATGCCCGAACTGCTCGATCGCCTCGCCTCGGCCACGCGACCCTTGTTGTGGCTGGAAGACAGCGCGTACACGGAACGCCTGCGCGGCGCCTTTGCAGGCGATGTGCTGGTGCTGTGCCTGATCTCGCCGCGAGCCTGGGTGCGGCAGGCGTATCAGCTTGCATTGGGTGCAGACGCCGAGGTCGAGGTGGGTGCCGATGAGTCTGATAGCGCAGCGGTGTACGGTGCAGAATTTCTGCGCAGCTTCGGCGAGTCCGGCGTGGATGCGCTGCTGCTCGAAGAAGACGCGGATGCCGAACCGGTGTCGGACGAGGAGCTGGACGGGTACCAGCCGGTGCTCAATGTGGCCGGTCATTATCGATGCGATGTCGGCTTGCGGCTTTCAGCCGCAGAAGACTGTTCGGGTGAAGCGCGTGCGCTGCAATTCATCATCGCGCCGCGCAGCATCGCGGGCCCCGTCCATGGCCTGGTACTGGGTGAAGCGTTCTGGAGCGGCGAGAGCGCAGCGCCGGCGCCTGCGGGCGGGTTCCGCTTTGCCAGCGTACCGATGGATGCCGTGCCCGAAGTGATGTTGGAGCGCGTGTCCGCGCTGCGCCAGTAGTTCCACACCTCTCCCGCGGCCGGGAGAGACTGATCGTTGAAAGAGGTCGCCATGCTTGAAGAAGGTGAATTGCTGTGGACCCCGCGACCCGAGTTCGCGGAGCAGTCCGAGATTGCGAAATTCATGCGCTGGCTGGCGCAAGAGCGCGCGCTGAATTTTGCCGACTACGAGGCGCTGCGGCAGTGGTCGGTGTCGGACATCGAGGCGTTCTGGGCCGCGATCTGGGATTACTTCAAAATCGATTCGGACACAGCGCCGACGCAGGTGCTGGATACGCGTGCGATGCCGGGCGCGAAATGGTTTGTCGGTTCACGCGTGAATTACGCGGAGCATCTGCTGCGCTACGAGGCGCAGGCCGAGGCGGGCGAGATCGCGATTCACCATCTTGCGGAAAATCGGCCGCTGGCCAGCATGAGCTGGCAGGAACTCGGCGGCAGTGTGCGCAAGCTCGCCACCCGCCTGCGCGACCTCGGCATACAGCCGGGTGATCGCATCGTGAGCTACATGCCGAACGTGCCGGAGACCACCATCGCCATGATTGCCAGCATCGCCGTCGGCGCGGTGTGGTCCTCGGCGGCGCCCGAATTCGGCACCAAGACGGTGATCGAGCGCTTTGCCCAGATCGAGCCCAAGCT
>JBQTJH010000015.1:0-3565 GCA_052387335.1 Panacagrimonas sp.
GGCCTTGGTGGTCAGTCACTGCAGCAGCGTTGGAAGGACGGGGCCGAGGGCTATCTGGGTGTGGCCGTGTCTGGTTTTCCCAACCTGTTCATGCTCTACGGCCCCAATTCCAATCTCGGCGCCGGCTCGATCATCTTCATGCTCGAACGTCAGCAACGCTACGTCACCCAGCTCGTCACCGAACTCAAGCGTCAGCAACTGGCTTGGCTGGATGTCGCGCCACAGGCGCAGCACGCATTCAACGACGAGATGGCACAGCGCAGCGGCGGTCTGGCCTACACCAGCGGGTGCACCAACTGGTATCTCACCAACGGACGCAACACCAACAACTGGGTGGGCTACATGACCGAATACAGTCAGCGCCTGCAGCGTCCGAGCCTGGATCACTTCCAGCTCCAGCCGCTGCAGACGCTCACGAGATAAGCCGCGTCAGGCAATGACCTCGAGGTTGGAGGCGCCGGGCGCGACCATCGGCAAGACGTGCTGCTCGGCCGCAATCGGCGCGCGCACCAGCATAGGGCCCGCCTGTGCAAACGCGCGACGCAGGGCCGCGCGCGGATCGCGCGAAGTGCCAAGATCAATCGCAGGAATGCCGAAGGCTTCGGCCAGCGCACAGATCGACGTTCCGCGCGCGTAGTTCGATGCGGTGTGCTGGCGCTGATAGAACAGGCTCTGCTGCTGCCGCACCATGCCCAGGCCGCCGTTGTCGAACACCACGATCTTCACGTCGAGCGCAAGATCGGCCAAGGTCGCCAGCTCCTGCACATTCATCAACAGACTGCCGTCACCGGTCACGCACAGCGCGCCGTGTTGCGGACTCGCCAAGGCCGCACCGATCGCAGCGGGTATGCCGAAGCCCATGGTGCCCAGACCACCGGAGGTGAGCCAGCGCTGCGGATCACGCAGCGGATAAGACTGCGCCATCCACATCTGGTGCTGACCGACGTCCGTGGTCACGGCGCGCTGCGGACCTGCGAGCCGTGCGATCTGTGCGATCAAGCCCTGCGGCTGATCCAGCGCGTCCAGATCCGCCACGCGCGCAGGAAAGCGCCGGCGCAATTCGCCGACACGCGCCAGCCACTGCGTGCGTAAGCAGGGTTTGAGCAGGGCGCCGAGCGCGCGCAGGGCGGCGCCGGCATCGGCGCAAATCGCCAGATCAGCGCGACGCAGCTTGTTCAATTCACGCGAATCGGTGTCGATGTGGATCACCCGCGCATTCGGCGCAAAGCTGGCGAGCTTGCCGGTGGCCCGATCATCGAAGCGTGCACCGATCACCACCAACAGATCGGCTTCGTCGATCATGCGATTGGCATGCTGCGCCCCGTGCATGCCGAGCATGCCCAGGTTCAGCGGATGATCCGGTGGCAATGCGCCCAAGGCCATCAGTGTCATCACGGTGGGCAGACTGGCGGCTTCGGCAAGCTGCTGCGCTGCGCTTGCCGCCTGCGCAACACGCACGCCGCCGCCGAGATACAGCACGGGTCTTTGTGCGCGCCTGATCATCGCCGCGGCCTGCGCCATCAGCTCCGGATCTGCCGCGGGCGCGGGTGTCGCGTCCACCGGCGCGGGCCGGCTTTTGAGCGTGACGCTTTCGGTTTGCACGTCCTTGGGAATATCCAGCACCACCGGCCCCGGGCGTCCGCTCTCGGCGATCCGGAAAGCTTCGGGCAAGACCTCGGCAAGTTCCGCCGCGGACCCGATCTCGAAATGCGCCTTGGTGATGCGGTCCACGATGAAGCCGGTCGGCGCTTCCTGAAACGCGTCCGTACCCTTGAGCGCGCGCGGCACCTGTCCTGCCAGCACCACCAGCGGCACGGAATCGGCCTTGGCATCGAGCAAGGCGGTGACGGTGTTGGTCACACCCGGACCGGAGGTGGCGATGCACACGCCCGCACGACCGCTGACCCGCGCATAGCCCTGGGCGATAAAGGCGGCGCCCTGTTCGTTGCGCGCCAGCACGTGCTGCAGACTGGAATCCGCCAGCGCCCGGTACAGCGGCAGCACCGCGCCGCCGGGGATGCCGGCGACAAAGGGTGTGTCGCGCCGTTCAAGAAATTGGGTGATGAGCTGTGCGCCGGTGATGTTCATGGTGGTCTCGATAATGACCCCGATGGCGGAACATTCGGCGCGGACCCCAGAAACACAAAACCCCCGCCGGATGTTGCGCCGGCGGGGGTTTGGTAAGCGTGCAGCGTCCCCTACGGCGCGTCGATAACGACGATCCGTACGGCTAGGACGATGTGGGTGTTGAAGCTCATGTAAACAGTGCGAATCCGATGAGATCTTGCGATTCATTGGTAGGCGCGAGAGGACTCGAACCTCCGACCCCCACCATGTCAAGGTGGTGCTCTAACCAGCTGAGCTACGCGCCTGCTGAACCGCAGGGGCGCGAAGATTAACGGTGCCAAGGTTCATAAGCAAATCCGCAATCTGTCGGGTGACACGCACCCGCATCCAACCATCGTGTGCAGGTCCAGCAGGACTGCCACTGCCATCAGGCGGCGTGCACCAGCAGCTGCTCTCGCAGCAGGCGAACCTCGTCGCGCAGCTTGGCCGCCTTCTCGAACTCCAGGTTCTGTGCGGCCAGGCGCATCTCCTTTTCCAGCTTCGCGATCTTCTTGCCCATCAGTTCTGGCGTCAGCTTGGCGGCATACGCCTTCTTGGCCTCCGCCGCCTTGAGCGCCGGCGCCCCGCCCTCGTCGAAGCCGTACCGCATCAGGTCGGCAATCTTCTTGTGCACACCGCGCGGCGTGATGCCGTTGGCAAGATTGAACGCGGTCTGCTTGGCGCGACGGCGGTCAGTCTCGTCAATCGAACGGCGCATCGAGTCGGTGACCTGGTCGGCGTACAGGATGGCCTTGCCTTCGAGGTGGCGCGCCGCGCGACCGATGGTCTGGATCAGCGACCGGTCCGAGCGCAGGAAGCCCTCCTTGTCCGCGTCCAGGATTGCGACCAGCGACACCTCGGGCAGGTCCAGTCCTTCACGCAACAAATTGATGCCGACCAGCACGTCGAACACGCCCAGACGCAGATCGCGAATGATCTCGGCGCGTTCGACCGTATCCACGTCCGAGTGCATGTAGCGCACCTTGACGCCGTTCTCGTGCAGATAGTCGGTGAGATCCTCGGCCCTGCGCTTGGTCAAGACCGTGATCAGCACGCGCTCGCGCTTCTCCGCACGGATGCGGATCTCGCCGAGTACATCGTCCACCTGAGTGCGTGCCGGTCGTACCTCGACCACCGGGTCAATCAGACCGGTGGGGCGCACCACCTGCTCAACCACGCTGGATCCGGATTTGTCCTTCTCATACGACCCGGGCGTGGCGGACACGTAAATCGTCTGCGGCACCAGGCGCTCGAACTCCTCGAATCGGAGCGGGCGGTTATCCATGGCGCTGGGCAGGCGAAAGCCGTACTCGACCAGCGTCTCTTTGCGTGAACGATCACCCTTGTACATGGCGCCGAGCTGCGGCACGGTGACGTGGCTTTCGTCGATCACCACCAGCGCGTCCGGCGGCAGATAATCGAACAGGCAAGGTGGCGGCTCGCCAGGGCCGCGCCCTGA
>JBQTJH010000016.1:0-16157 GCA_052387335.1 Panacagrimonas sp.
GTCAGCCTGATCGAAGGCGTCACCGGAAGCGGCAAGACCGAGATCTATCTGCGCTGCGTCGCCGAGGTCATCGCTCAGGGCAAGCAGGCCCTGATGCTGACGCCTGAGATTGGCCTGACGCCGCAGCTGGTGTCGCGGTTCCGCGAGCGCTTCGGCGACGCGGTCGGCGTGTTCCATTCTGGTTTGACCGACAAGACGCGCGCCGATCAATGGCTGGCGGCGGCGGCTGGGCGCTGCAGAGTGGTGATCGGCACGCGTTCGGCGGTGTTCATGCCGCTGCCGGACCTGGCGCTGATTCTGGTGGACGAGGAGCACGACGCCTCATTCAAGCAGCAGGATGGCTTTCGCTACTCGGCGCGCGACGTCGCCATCATTCGCGGCCAACAGGCGGGCGTCCCGGTGATCCTCGGATCGGCCACTCCCTCGCTGGAGTCGCTGCACAACGTGCGCAGCTCGCGTTACCGGCATTTCCGCTTGCAGCAGCGCGTCGGCACGCGGCAATTGCCGAGGGTGAATCTGCTGGATCTGCGCGGCGTCAAACTCACGCATGGGCTGTCGCCGCAACTGCTAGATGCCACCGAGCGCCATCTGAACGCCGGCGGCCAGGTGTTGATGTTCGTCAACAGGCGTGGCTATGCTCCGGCCCTGCTATGCCATGACTGCGGCTGGGCCGCGCCCTGTCCGCATTGCGACGCACGCCTGACCTTGCACCGCGCGCGTGGCCGTCTGATCTGCCATCACTGCGCCAGCGATGCGCGCCTGCCCTCGCGCTGTGGTCAGTGCAGCGGCACCAGCCTGATTCCGGTCGGACAGGGCACCGAGCGTATCGAGGACGCGCTGCGCGAGCGCTTTCCAGACCGTGTCATCGAACGCATCGATTCGGATCGTTCACGCCGCGCCGGCGAAATGACGCAGATGCTCGACAATATTCACTCCGGCCAGACACAAATCCTGGTCGGCACGCAGATGCTGGCCAAGGGTCATGATTTCGAACGCTTGAGCCTGGTTGGCGTGGTGTGCGCAGACGAGGCCTTGTACAGCGCCGATTTCCGCGCCAGCGAACGGCTGGGTCAGCTACTCACGCAGGTTGCCGGGCGCGCGGGGCGCGGCGAACGGCCCGGTGAAGTGCTAGTGCAGACCCACGTACCGCAGCATCCGCTGTTGCAAGCTTGGCTACGCGAGGGCTACAGCGGTTTGACGCAAACCCTGCTCGACGAACGCCGTGTCGCCAGCCTGCCGCCGTTCGCACACCTTGCCCTGATCCGCGCTGACGCCTTGAACGCAAGCGCACCGATGGCATTCCTGCGCGCAGCGGCCGATTTGATCAAGACCGCGTCCGTCGACACCATGGGCCCCATCCCGGCTCCGATGGAGCGCAAGGCGAATCGCCTGCGCGCACAGCTCATGCTGCGCGCCCACCATCGCGGCCACTTGCAGCGACTGCTCACCGAACTCATTCCGCAGCTGCACGCTCTGCCCGGCGCGCGTCGCATCCGCTGGTCGGTGGACGTGGATCCGCTTGATCTTTATTGAGCGTTGCTACTGAGTGCAGCTCTTGAGCTGCAAGGCGCTCAAGATCTCACCCAGATCAAACGCAGCGACATTGCCGTCGTCATGCACCGCGAAAAACGCGCCCTGTGCAAACCCCGGCAGGGCGGTCTGCGTGAGCCAGATGCCGTCCGTATTGAGCGTCTTGGTGCCGGTAAAGCTGCCGTAATACTCCAGGCTGCGGCGCTCGAAGATGTGGAAATAATTTTCCTGCTTGCCCTGATCGGTTGCGAACCACCAGCCGCTGCCGTCTTCGCAGGCGTAGAGCGCCAGACCCTCGGCCTGGAAGTGGAACACGCCACCGCCCATGCGCTGCCCACGGAATTTTCCGTCCAGGCCATAGACCTTGACGTTGCGCTCCAGGTACTGCTCCTCATCGGCCACCATCAGATTGCCGGTCACCGGGTCACCCCAGACCGACTCCACGATGCGCAGCATGCCGCGCCCCGAGGTATCGCCAAATGCAGATTCCGTTGTCGCCTTCGGCGTACCCGCGACCTGCACGCGATAGGCGCGCACGCGTTGATTCAATTGTTCCGGTGGCGGAATCTGCTCGTCCGCGGTTTCATAGCTGTCCGTGATGTAGACGCGGTAGTCATCCGCTGCAAGCCGATGTACCCACAGTCCATAGGGCTTGCGCAAAGGCAGGTCGCCGTCTGCGCCGAAACTCAACAGCGATTCAAATGCCGGCAGACGCAGCACCTGGACGCGACGGTTGTCGCGCTCCACCACCCACAGCAGATCGTCGATCACGAACACACCGTTGGGACGATCCAACTGTCCAGGGCCGGTGCCGGACTCGCCGAAACGACGCAGCACTTTGCCGTCAACCGCGTCATGCACCAGTAGCTTGTCCGTGTTCTTGGCGGTAGCGATCAACCAGTGCTCGCCGTTGGGGCCATGCCAGATAGCGGGCGAATCGACGTTGTCGGTTTCGTCACGCACGGTGGAATAGCGTTCCTTGACCGTGACCAGCCCGGCGACGATAGGCAGCGGCGGATCCTGGTCATCATCTGCTCCAACCGTTGCACTGGCGGCCGTTGCGGGCGCGGTCGTCGGCGTGTCCGCTGACGCAGGCGGCTTGCAGGCGCTCAGGCCCAGCGCCAGGAGCAGCACTACGCCGACCCAGGCGCTGCATTCCGATTTCACGTTCATTAGGTGTCCCTCAGAAATTGGCCTTGAAACCCAGCTCGTAGGTGGGACCGTACTCCTCGTACTGCGAGGCAAAGCGACGGTCGGCGAAGTAGGCGTAGAACGGTTCATCAGTCAGATTCACCGCGTTGACATAGACCTGATAGTTGTCGGTGATGCGATAGCTGCCGCTGAAATCCAGATGCAGCTGCTCCTTCACGTAGCGATCCTGCGCGGCGTCATCAAGTTCGTTCACCACTTCGAAATAATCATCGCGATAGGTCGCAGCAACGCGCAGACTCAGTCCGTACTTCTCGTAACCCAATGCCAGATTGGCCACGCTGTCGGACTGGAACGGCAGGCTGATGTGCTGATCGCGGAAGGGCAGATCGGCCTTGCTGTCGCTGAGCGTCAGATTGGCGCTGAGCAGCAGACCGTCGAACGGCACCGGCAACATGGCAAAGCGCTGCGCATAGCCCAGCTCCAGGCCAATGATGCGCGCCTTGCCGCCGTTGAGCGTGATCATAGCCTCGTCAAAATTCTCGAAGGCGCCTGCAGTGCCGGCGATATCAGACATCACGAAGAAGTCACGCAGGTTCTTCAGGAAGATGCCAGCCGAGAATTGCGCGATGCCCCCAGGGTAGTGCTCGATGGAGAAATCGAAGTTCTGGGCACGCAAGGGGTCCAGATCAGGATTGCCCAGCTCGGCATTGCGCTCGAACTCGCCGTCGTCCTCCTCGATCTCGATGCGCGCGAATGGCGCCGCGGCCGCTAGATTGGGCCTGGAAATGGTGCTCGAAAAGGCGAAGCGCGCCAGGGTGCGTTCGGCCAGTTCCATGCGCAGATTCAGGCTAGGCATCACGTCGCTGTAACGCTCGTCGGCTCGCACCGCGGCAAACTCCGGGTCTCCGCTACCCGACTCCTCGTCGAGCACGTACTCGGTGCCGCTTGCATCGAACTCGGTCTGCTCGACTCGCACACCGGTGACCACACGCAACGGTCCGAAATCAGCGGTGAGCATGCCGTAAGCGGCGAAAATGTCTTCGCTCAGCTCATAGTCCTCGCTCAGGCTCGCCACCGCGCTGCCATCGCTGTCGATCTCAAAATCCGCGCGATTGGCGCGCACAAATCCGACCAGCGCGTCACGCGAGGGATGCAGCCCGAAGTCGCCCAGCGGATAGTCGATACGCTGGTCAGGAAAATCGGCGAGCGATAAATCGGCACCGAAGCCGTCGAAGGTGGTGGTATCGACGTTGTTTTCCTTCTCGCGCAGACGCGCCTTGGCACCGACCTTCCATTCCGCCGGCGCGCTGCGCAGCTCGAACGCACGCCTGAGATTCAGCGCCACCGAGTTCTCGCGCTCTTCGGTGAATGTGGCCTCCTCCTCGATCTCGTCCAGCTCGAAGGTCCCGCCATCCAGCGCGTTGGCACTCGTGGTGAATAGCCGCGGCTGTTCGCGATCAGCCAGCGAGTAGCCGCTGTCAATCTCCTCGCCCACGAACTTGATATTGAGCGTATCCGGCGTGTCCTCACTGGCTTCGGAGTAGGCCAACGCGTAATCCAAGGTGTATAGACCCAGACGATGCTCGCCGCCAAACACGCTGGCCAGAATTTCCTGGGTCTCCTCGCGTGCCTCGCTGAGCTTCTCAACCGTGGCGCCGCTGAACGCGGCCGCGCTGTCGGACAACGCGTCGACGTCGCCATCCTCGAACAGATACGTGTTGGTACGCTGGATCTCGTCGTCGCTAAAATCGCTATACAACGTGCGCAGGTAGAACTCGCTGTTCTCGCTGACGCGTAAATCGAAGTTGAGCGCGGCACTCAGGCGCTCGCGCGTGATGGTGTAGTCGCGTTGCTCGGCTTCCTCTATGCCCGGGAATTCACCATCCGGGCCCTCCAGATCATCGAAGCCACCGGTCTCCACGTTGTCGGACCCGAAGTCGCGCTCAAACCAGCTGATCGCTGCAGCGACACCCAGGTTTTCCACCGCATCGCCCACCGAGAACAGGCGCGTAAACGAGGCCGCGAGCTTGGGGCTGGTTTCTTCAACCAGCTCGTTGTAGCTGGCCTCGGCGCGCAGGCTCAGGCTGTTGCCGCGATCCAGCGCAGTGCTGCTCTTGACCTCCACCGTGCCGCCAACCGCATCGCCGTCCATGTCCGGCGTCATGGTCTTGTTCACTTCCAGGCTTTCCAGAAGGTCCGACGAAATCACGTCCAGATTCACCTGTCGCGAATCTGCCTGCGGGCCGGGAACGCGCACGCCATTGATGGTGGTGGCATTGAACGCAGGGTCGATACCGCGGATGACGACAAAGCGGCCCTCGCCCTGGTCGCGTGCCAGAGAAAGTCCGGAGACCCGCTGCAGGGACTCCGCCACATTCTGATCCGGGAACGCTCCGATAGCATCGGCCGACACTACGGTCTTGAGATTGTCCGCCGTGCGCTGCCGGTTGAGGGCACCGGCCTGACCCGCGGCCTGACCGACGACCAGGATGTTCTGGATGGCGGCAACGTCCTCTCCGATGCGGAAATCCAGTGCGGTGGATTGCCCATCGCGGACCGTGAGCGTCGAGCGTTCACGCGCCGCGCCCAGATATTCCACCGTCAAGGTGTAACTGCCCGCCGGCAGTTGACCAATGCGGTAGCGCCCGTCTCGCTCTGACACCACCTCCAACCCCAGTCCCTCGATGCGCACCACGGCACCTTCGAATCCGACTTCGCCGGATCGGTCGAGGACGCGGCCGTAAATCCCCTCAGCCTCCTGAGCTGCGACGCTGGCGGCAGCCGCCATCAAGGATGCGCCCAGCATCAGGCGCTTGAGTGTTGTTTGCATCGCCATCCCCATGCCGAGCGCGAGCTCGAAAAGGCTCGCATCAAACGCTCAAGCTAGAGGGCGAAAGTGACACCGGGGTGACGTCGCCATGACACATGGACGAGGGCGCGTGCAGCGCTCAGGGCATGTAGAGCCCGCCGAGCACGGCTGCGCGCCGCGCGCCGGTGACCGAGGGCAGGTTGCCGGGTTCACGACGCAGTCGCCGGCAGGCCAGCCAGGCGAACGCGCAGGCCTCGACCCACTGCGGGTCCAGGCCATGCTGCGCGGCCGAGTCAATGGCAATCCCGGGCATCAGCTGACGGATGCGCGAAATCAAAAATCCGTTGCGCACACCGCCACCGCAGACAATCAGGCGTCGCGTTGCAGGCGCGTGCTGCAACAGCGCTTCCGCGACCGTTCGCGCGCTCAGCTCACACAGCGTGCGTTGAACATCGGCAGCATCGCGCTGGGCCAGGTCCGCGTCCCGCGCTGCCACCCAGTCCAGATTGAACAGGCCGCGGCCCGTGCTCTTGGGAATGGGGGCGCTGAAGTAAGGCTCGGTCAGGCAACGGGACAGCAGCTGCGCGTCGATCCGTCCGCTGGCCGCCCAGATGCCGTCGGCGTCGAATAGCTGCCCGCGGTGCCGCTCGATCCACTCATCCATCAGGCAGCTCGCGGGGCCGCAATCAAAGCCGCGTACGCGCCCTGGATCACAATCAGGCAGCAAGGTCAGATTGGCGATGCCGCCGAGGTTGAGGACCGCGCGCTGCTCCTGTTCGTGGGCGAACAGGGCGTGATGCAGCACCGGCAGCAGCGGCGCGCCCTGACCGCCGAGCGCCATGTCGGCACGGCGAAAATCCGCGACCACGGCAAGCCCCGCGCGCGCCGCGATTCGCGAAGGATCACCGAGCTGCAGGCTGTTACCAATGTGGACGGCATCGTGAAACACCGTCTGCCCGTGACTGCCGAGCGCGCGGATGGACGTGGGATCGATGCAGTGGACGCGCAGCAACTCCAGCGCAGTGTCGGCAAAGGCATCAGCCACACCGCGGTCCAGTTCGGCGAATCGCGCAAGGCTCAATGGTGTGGCTTCGCGGCTGAGTTCGATCAGCGCAGCCCGCAGCGCGGGATCGTAGTGTCCGGTGTGGCTGGCGAGCACAGCCTTGAAACGACCATCCTCGAACTCGGTCAGCACGGCGTCGATGCCGTCCTGACTGGTGCCCGACATCAAGCCCAGATAGCGCTCGGCGGTGGGAACGCCCAAGTCGCGTTTCACTTTGCTGGGCGACTCAACATGCAAACGCCCGCTAGTTCAAGGATGCGGCAGAAATTGCGGGAACGATGGCGGTGGGGGCCTTGGCCATTCGCGTCGACTGCGCGGTTTCGATCTGGGCCAGCAGCGGCGCGACATGCGCATGGAAGACGGCCAATTCGTTGCGCGGAATCGGGTTGGCGCGCGGCATCACGATGCTGACCGGATTCTTGTGCACGCCATTGACGCGAAACTCGTAATGCAGATGCGGCGCCGTGGCCAAACCCGAGGAGCCGACATATCCAATGACCTGACCCTGGGTGACCTTGGCACCGACCTTCAAACCCGGGCGGTAGCGCGACAGATGCGCGTAAAGGGTTTCGTACTGCGATCCGTGCTGGATCACCACGACACGGCCGTAGCCCCCTTTGACGCCAACAAACTTCACGCGACCCTCACCCGTGGCCTTGATCGGTGTACCGGATGCGGCTGCATAGTCGGTACCCTTGTGCGCGCGAATCGTGTTGAGAATTGGGTGACGGCGCTTAAGATTAAAGTGCGAGCTGATGCGCACCACGTCCAGCGGCGAGCGGAAGAAGGCCTTGCGCAGCGATTCTCCCTGTGGCGTGTAGAACGCCGAACGGCCCTGCACGTCCTTGAAACGAACGGCACGATGAACCTTGCCCTGGTTGACGAATTCGGCGGCGAGCATGTCGCCATCGCGCAGCTTCTTGCCGTCCTTGAACCACTCTTCAAACACCACCGTGAAGCGATCGCCGTCGCGCAGGTCCAGCGCAAAGTCGACGTCGTAGCGGAACAGGTCGGCCAGCTCCATCACCATGCGAACCGGCAGTCCGGCCTTCTGACCGGCGTGAAACAGCGAGCTATCGATGGTGCCGGTGATGGTGCGCGTGCTGCGATCCAGTTCGGCGGTAATCGTGTTGGACTCAAAACCCTGATCCTGCCGACGCACCTGCAGGGTACGGACCTCATCCAGTGCGTAGCGCAGTTCCAGCAGCTGGTCCCCGGATTTGCGTAGCTCCAGCGTGTCACCGGCCTTGATGCGTTTGAGCTGGCGGGCGTCGTTGCCCAGATCCAAGATGGCCATCCACTGGTCAGGCGATAGCCCCTGCGCCTCAAACAGCGTGGACAGCGTCTGCCCGGTCTGGATTTTCAATGTGGTCCATTCGCTGGCCGAGGGCACCGCCAGCGGGTCGGCAACCGCGCCCTGCAGCGCGGCCTCGTAGGCCATCGCCTCCTGCATAGTCACCTCGGGGAGCAGCGCGCTCTCAGCCAAGTGACGATTGGCATTGGTCTCACGCGAGATCAGGGTCGCGAGACCGATCACGCACACTGACGCTGCAAAAACGATCCTACGGGCCGAGCGGGGCGAGCGCTCGGCTGGGCTATAATCCAGCTTCATCCTGTTGACTCGGTTGAGACTTTCTCTCCACAGATCAGATCTGCGGGCCTGCCCGGCGCATTCTTTTGTGACGCGAGTCGCACTCGGGCGAATCAGAGGCGTAAAGAAACATAATTCAGCGGGTCGCGCAAGACTTTTTTGGTGCACGCCTGCTCTGTATGTCGTATCCCGTCTCGCCAGCCGCCTGCCTATGCTTCCCTGACGTCCATGCGCCTCAACGAACTTGAACGCGGTACCGCTGAAATCCTGCCTCTGGAAGAGTTCCGTACCCGACTGACCCAGGCCGCGGAAAACGGCACTCGACTGCGGATCAAGGCCGGCTTCGATCCCACCGCCCGCGATCTGCACCTGGGTCATACCGTGCTGCTCAACAAAATGCGGGCGTTCCAGGATGCCGGCCACGAGGCCGTCTTCCTGATCGGCGACTTCACCGGGATGATCGGCGACCCCACCGGCAAGAACGAAACGCGCAAGCCCCTGACCCGTGCCGACGTCGAGGCCAATGCCCAGACCTACCGCGAGCAGGTGTTCAAGGTGCTGGACCCGGAGCGCACGACCGTCGTCTTCAACTCGCACTGGTTGGACAAGCTCGGGACTGACGGTCTGATCCGTCTGGCGGCGCAGCAGACCGTGGCGCGCATGCTCGAACGCGACGACTTCTCCAAGCGCTACAAGTCGGGGCAGCCCATTGCGATCCACGAGTTCCTCTACCCCTTGCTGCAGGGTTACGACTCGGTGGAACTGAAGGCGGACGTGGAGCTGGGTGGCAACGACCAGAAATTCAATCTGCTCATGGGCCGACATCTGCAGCAGGCCTATGGCCAGCGCCCACAGTGCGTGCTGACCGTGCCGATCCTGGAAGGCCTGGACGGCGTCAATAAGATGAGCAAGTCGCTCAACAACTACATCGGCGTGAAAGATCCGGCGCCGGAGATGTTTGGCAAGATCATGTCGATCTCCGACACCTTGATGTGGCGCTACTACGAGCTGCTTTCATTCAAGCCTCTGGCCGAGATCGCGACCCTGAAGCAGAGTGTGGACCAGGGCGCGAATCCACGCGACATCAAGATGGCGCTGGGTGTGGAGATCGCCTCGCGCTTTCACGGTGCCGGGGCAGGCGAAGCCGCACGCGCGGCCTTTATCGAACAGTTTTCCAAGGGCGCGCTGCCGGACGATATCGCAGAGGTGCTGATCGCCGCGCCAAGCACCGGCATGCTGCTGGCGCGTGTACTCAAGGAGGCGGGCCTGGTCGCCAGCAACGGCGAAGGCACGCGCATGATCGAACAGCGTGCTGTGCGCGTGGACCAGCAGCGCGTCGAGGACAAGACCTTGGTGTTGCAGCCCGGAGCAACGTATTTGCTACAAGTCGGGTCGCGTCGTTTTGCCCGCGCGACGCTGCGCACATGACCAGAACAGGTTTAGTCATCCCCTATCGATTTGCATTCGGCCTGCTGCTGACGGTCCTGGCTACATCCTGCGCCAGCCGCAAACATGAACTGGATCCCTCGCTGATCCCACCGACGTTCGAAGAATTTGAACGCGCCGACCTGGATGCCAGCGGCAAGCTGTCGCGTAGCGAAGCGCAGCCGCTGCCTTTCGTTGATCGCTACTTCGCCAACATCGACGTCGATGACAACGCGCTCATTTCCTGGGACGAGACGCGCAATTTCGCCATCGCCGGGCCGGTGCGCGACGCCGGGTATCGACGCAAGCGCAGTCTTCCCGACGATTAGGCCGTCTTGGCTAAGCGCTCGCGTCGCTGCGCCACGCTGGCGGCCAGACCGCGCAACACCTCGACGCTGTCATCCCAATGAATGCAGGCGTCCGTCACGCTCTGTCCGTACACCATCTGGTCTGCGGGTCCGATGTCCTGACGCCCCTCCACCAGGTGCGACTCGATCATCACGCCGACGACGCGTGATTCACCGGCGGCGATCTGGGCGCCAACATCCTGACCCACCACGACCTGACGCTTGTGCTGCTTGCTCGAGTTGGCATGGCTGAAATCCACCATGATCTGCGGCTTCAGGCCGGCCTTGGACATCGCAGTGCTTGCGGCCTCGACACTCGCCGCATCGTAGTTGGTGCCGCTGCTGCCGCCGCGCAGAATGATGTGGCAGTCCTCGTTGCCGGCGGTCTCGAAGATTGAGACCTCGCCGTTCTGCGTCATCGACAGGAAGCGATGCGGCGAGCGCGCCGACAGACAGGCGTCCACGGCCACCTTCACGCTGCCATCGGTACCATTCTTGAAACCCACCGGGCAGGACAGGCCCGAGGCCATCTCGCGGTGCAGCTGCGATTCGGTGGTACGTGCGCCGATAGCACCCCACGCAACCAGATCAGCCAGGTACTGCGGCGTGAGGATGTCCAGAAACTCCACGCCTGCCGGAATGCCCATATCGTTAAGATCGAGCAGCAGCTTGCGCCCGATACGCAGACCACGATCAATGTCGTAGCCGTCGTTGAGATCCGGATCGTTGATCAAGCCCTTCCAGCCCACCGTGGTGCGCGGCTTCTCGAAATACACACGCATCACGATCAGCAGATTCTTCTTCAGCTGCTCGCGCAGCGCCTTGAGTCGACCCGCGTATTCCAGCGCCGCATTCGGATCGTGAATCGAGCAAGGCCCGACCACCACCAGCAAGCGCTCGTCGCGACCAGACAGCACGTCCTGGATTTCGCGCCGCGTCTGCAACACGGTCTGCGCTGCGGCCTCCGACAGCGGCAATTCGGCCTGCACCTGGGCGGGCGTGGCCACGGCCCGGATCGAACGAATGCGGGTATTTTCGGTAACGGACGTCATGACTCTTGACTCGGCACAACAATAGGGGGCGCAGATGCTAGCAGAGCCGGCAGGCCAAACCCATGCTTGCGCCACACGTCCGCAAGGCTCACAACAGCGACGGGCCCTGAGATAATTCTCTTCCCATGCCGTCTGCTCGCTCTTCGATGACCCGCACCACCGCTTTGCTGCCGCTGTTCGCCGCCACCCTGGCGCTCGGAGCTTGCGCAGACTCGGCACAGCCCGAGATCACGGAGGCGCGCATCCGTCTGCCACCACCCGGCATGCAGATGGCGGCGGGCTATTTCGAGATCAAAAACCGTAGCGATGCGGACCTGGTGCTCGCCAGTGTCTTGGCCGAGGGCATTGAGTCGGTGGAGATGCACGAAACCGTGCAGGAACAGGGACTGTCGCGCATGCGTCAGCGCGAACAGGTGGCGATCCCGGCGGGCGCAGAGGTGCGCTTCGAGCCGGGCGGTCTGCATCTGATGCTGTTCGGCATCAGCCCGGAGCTGAGCAAGACCCCGGACGCCCTGCTGCAACTGCGACTGACCCGAGCCGACGGCAGCAGCGACGTGCTACCAGTGCGCTTTCGCCTGCTGCAAACCGACGGAACGTCGCACGCGCACTGACGCCCCCCAAAAAGCACAACGCCATAAACACTTCGGGCGCCCTGAGGCGCCCGAAGTAGCAGCAAGGGTGTGACTCAGATCAGGCCGAGACCGGCTCCGCCGCCGATTGCGCCGGACGATCCACCAGCTCGACATAGGCCATCGGCGCGTTGTCACCCGCACGGAAGCCGCAGCGCATGATGCGCAGATAGCCGCCGGGGCGCTTGGCGTTACGCGGTCCGATGTCATTGAACAGCTTGGTCACCACGTCTCGATCACGCAGGCGCGCAAACGCGATGCGGCGATTGTGAACGCTGTCTTCCTTGGCGCGCGTGATGAGCGGCTCAGCAAAACCGCGCAGCTCCTTGGCCTTCGGCACCGTGGTGCGAATCATCTCGTGCTTGAACAGTGCAACCGCCACCGCCTGCATGGTGGCTTTGCGGTGGCTGCCAGTGCGGCCAAAAGCGCGGCCTGAATTTCCGTGACGCATGATCGGATTCCCTAGATCGTTCTAATCAGTTGGCGGCCGTCTTCGGCGCCGACCAGTTGTCCAGACGCATCCCGAGTTCTAGGTCGTGCGCCTTGAGCGCTTCCTTGATCTCGTTCAGCGACTTCTTGCCGAGGTTCGGCGTTTTCATCAGCTCGTTTTCGGTGCGCTGAACCAGTTCGCCGATGTAGTACACGCTTTCTGCCTTGAGACAGTTGGCGGACCGCACGGTGAGCTCCAGTTCGTCGATCGGACGGAACAGGATCGGATCGAGCGAGCCCGCCGCGCCCTTGACTGCCGGGACGGCCGCGGTGGCCTCAGCCTCCAGGTCGACAAACACGGTGAGCTGATCGCGCAGGATTCGCGCGGCCTGCCGCACGGCTTCTGCCGGATCGATCCCGCCGTTGGTGTCGACGTCCAGGATCAGCCGATCCAGATCCGTGCGCTGTTCGACGCGAGCACGCTCCACCGCATAGCTGACGCGGCGTACGGGGCTGTAAGAGGCTTCGAGCTTGAGCAGACCGACCGTGGTGGACTCGGACTCGACGGCCAATGCAGCGACCGGCTGATAGCCACGACCGCGGGTCACACGAAGCGTCGCCTTGATCTTGCCGCCGGTGAGATGGCACAAGACCAAATCCGGATTAACGATCTCGATGTCGTGATCGAGCTGGATGTCAGCAGCCGTGACCGGACCCGAACCCGACTTCTCGATGCGCAAGGTCGCCTCTTCACGGGCGTGCATGCGGATGGCGACGTTCTTGATATTGAGCAGGATGTCGATGACATCTTCCTGCACGCCTTCGATCGCGCTGTACTCGTGCACCACACCTTCGATTTGCACCTCGGTCACCGCGGCGCCCGGAATCGACGACAGCAGGATGCGGCGCAGGGCGTTGCCCAGGGTATGGCCAAAACCACGCTCGAGCGGCTCCATCGCAACGCGAGCGCGGTTGGGCGAGATCGCCTCGACCTTGATTTCGCGCGGCTTGAGCAACTCGGAAACAAAACCTTGCATGTGAACCTCTGTTGGTTGTTGCCTGTATCCGGCTTTCAGAACAGCAAATCGTCTGACCCTTGGGATACCGCAAACACGCCGCGGACTGCGGCCTTACTTCGAATACAGTTCGACGACCAGATTCTCGTTGATGTCCGGCAGGATCTGATCGCGGCTGGGCTTGGATTTGAAGGTGCCCTTGAGCCCCTTCTCATCGACCTCAATCCAGTCCGGGAAGCCGATCTGCGCAGCAATCGACAAGGACTCCGCGATGCGGCTCTGTCCGCGCGACTTCTCACGCACTTCCACCACATCGCCTTCGGCGACCTGGTAGGACGGAATGTTGACCGACTTGCCATTCACCAGAATGGCTTTGTGACCGACCAGCTGACGGGCTTCCGAGCGCGTACGCCCAAAACCCATGCGGTAGATCACGTTGTCGAGGCGGCCTTCCAGCATCAACAGAAGATTCAGGCCGGTGGCGCCTTTCTGGCCGGAGGCTTTGAGGTAGTAATTGCGGACCTGGCGCTCGAGCACACCGTACATCTGCTTGAGCTTCTGCTTCTCACGCAGCTGGGTGCCGTATTCCGTGGGACGCGGCTTGCGCGCACCGTGCTGGCCCGGGGGGGTATCCAGCTTGCACTTGGTTTCCAGCGAACGACCGCGCGACTTCAGCAGCAGGTCAGTGCCGGCACGGCGAGACAGCTTGCACTTAGGACCGATATAACGAGCCATGACTATTCCTTACACGCGACGACGCTTGGGCGGACGGCAGCCGTTATGCGGAATCGGCGTCACGTCGGTGATGTTGGCGATCTTGAAGCCGGCCGCGTTGAGCGCACGAACAGCGGATTCACGACCCGGGCCCGGGCCCTTGATACGCACTTCCACGTTCTTCACGCCGTGTTCGGCAGCGGCCTGTGCCGCCTTATCTGCGGCAACCTGCGCGGCAAACGGCGTCGACTTGCGCGAGCCCTTGAAACCGGCGGCGCCCGCGGTGGACCAAGAGATCGCGTTGCCCTGACGATCCGTGATCAGCACGATGGTGTTGTTGAACGAGGCGTGCACATGCACGACCGCGTCAGAGATGTTTTTCTTCGCGCGCTTGGCGCGCGGCTTGGAGGTCGGAGCAGTGGCCATGATGTCTCGTGCTTATTTCTTGATGGCGCGACGCGGACCCTTGCGGGTGCGTGCGTTGGTGCGCGTGCGCTGACCGCGCACCGGCAGGCCACGGCGATGACGCGTACCGCGATAGCAGCCCAGGTCCATCAGGCGCTTGATGCTCATGGACACTTCACGGCGGAGATCACCCTCAACCGTGACCTTGCCGATTTCGGCACGCAGGGCATCGAGCTGACCTTCGGTCAGATTACGCACCTGGATGGTCGGGTCGAGCTTGGCCGCGGCGCAGATGGCCTTGGCCCGCGTCGAGCCAATGCCGTAGATCGCCTGGATGGCGATCACCGTGTGCTTCTTATCAGGGATATTGACGCCGGCGATACGTGCCATGACGCGGGGGACTCCAGAATCTAGTGCGCGCGAAAAAGGGCGCGAATTGTACGGATTCGGCCGGGGCCGAGCAAGCTACGAAAATCAGCCTTGACGCTGCTTGTGACGCAGATCGGTGCAGATCACTCGAACGACGCCTTCACGGCGCACGATCTTGCAGTTGCGGCAGATCTTCTTGACGGACGTACGGACTTTCATAAAAACCTCGGACTACAGATGTGAGACTGGTGACCGCCTCAGCGGCTCACAGCCTTGTTGGAACCCAGCGCCTTCAGACCCGAGCCACCCGGCTTACCGCCGCCGTCGCCAGGACCACCCAAACCCTTGAGGTTGGCCTTCTTGAGCAGGCCGTCGTACTGGTGCGACATCAGGTGCGCCTGCAGCTGCGCCATGAAGTCCATGATCACCACCACCGTGATCAGCAGCGAAGTACCGCCGAACGCGAACGGCACCGCCGCATACGCGATCATGAATTCCGGCATCAGGCAGATGATGGTGATGTAGATCGCACCCGCCACGGTCAGACGCGTCAGCACCTGGTCGATGTACTTGGCGGTCATCGCACCAGGACGCACACCCGGGATGAAGGCGCCCGACTTCTTCAGATTTTCTGCGGTCTCGCGGGAATCAAACACCAGCGCGGTGTAGAAGAAGCAGAAGAAGATGATCATGCCGGCGTACAGGAAGCCGTGCAGCGCCTGGCCAGGAGACAGCGCGTTCGACAACTGGGCCATGAATCCACCGCCCTGATCGCCACCGAACAGCTGCGCTAGCGTGGCCGGGAACAGGATGATCGATGACGCGAAAATCGGCGGGATCACGCCGGCCATGTTGAGCTTCAGCGGCAGATGCTGCGTCTGCGCCGCGAACATCTTGCGGCCCTGCTGACGACGCGCGTGGTGCACCGGGATGCGGCGCTGGGCACGTTCGACATAGACCACCGCGTAGGTCACCGCCACGGTCAGCAGGCCGAGAACGATCACCAGCCCGGGATGCAGCGAACCTTCGCTGACCAACTGCGCGGTCGATCCCATGGCCGGCGGCAGGCCCGCGACGATGCCGGCGAAGATGATCATGGACATGCCATTGCCGATACCGCGCTCGGTGATCTGTTCGCCCAGCCACATCAGGAACATGGTGCCGGTTACCAGCGAAACCGTCGCGGTAAATACAAAACCGAAGCCCGGGGAAATCGCGATGCCGCTCTTCTGCAAGGCCAGCGAAGCACCCAGCGCCTGGAAGATCGCAAGGCCCAGCGTGCCGTAACGCGTGTACTTGGTGAGCTGACGACGCCCAGCTTCGCCTTCCTTCTTCAGCTCCTTGAGCTGCGGCACGGTCGCTGCCATCAGCTGCACGATGATCGAGGCCGAGATGTAGGGCATCACGCCCAGCGCCATGATCGACAGCCGCTCCAGCGCGCCACCCGAGAACATGTTGAACATGTCCAGAATGGACCCACGGGTCTGATCGAACAGAGCAGCGAGCTGCACCGGATCCACACCCGGAACCGGGATGAAGCAGCCGATACGGAAAACGACAATGGCGCCGAGCAGGAAGAACAAGCGGCCGCGCACCTCTCCAATCTTGGAGAGGTCCGGAACCATC
>JBQTJH010000017.1:0-9502 GCA_052387335.1 Panacagrimonas sp.
AGCCCGCGGCGCGGCGCCGGCATGATCGCGAAGAGATCGTCGAGCTTCGTCCCAAGCGGGGCGCCGCGCGCTCGAGTACGGCCAAGACATCGGCTGAGTTCAAGAAGCCGGCATC
This sequence comes from Panacagrimonas sp., assembly GCA_052387335.1. Classification (GTDB taxonomy): domain Bacteria; phylum Pseudomonadota; class Gammaproteobacteria; order Nevskiales; family Nevskiaceae; genus Panacagrimonas. The sequence goes on from JBQTJH010000017.1 coordinate 116, forward strand.
ACGCGGCACCAACAACCAGCCGAGCGCATCGGGCACAGCGAAACTCGCGCGTGCATCGGCGACGGGCAAGACTTCACGTGTGCGCGCGGATCGACCGTCCAAGCCGGCGGCAAAAGCGTCTGCGCCGGCGCGACCGCGCCCGTCGAAGAACGGCAAGCGATACAAGCCGGGCACGTAGGCCGCTCAGACCATCACCCGATTGCCGCCGAGATGGCGGGCGTCGTCGCGTCTGGCGTCGGCGCGAGAACGCAGCGCCTGATACGAGGTCACGCCGGTGCGCGTGGTGGCAATGCCGATGGACGCGGTCAGGCGTCGCGTCGTCGCGCTGTCAGCGGCAAGGCGCAGCGCGGCGACGGCAGTGCGCAGTCGTTCGGCCGCACACTGCGCGCCGACGGCATGGGTGCCGGGAAGTAGCGCGATGTAGAGCTCGTCATCGACGCGCCCCATCACGTCCGTCGCTCGAAGCTGGCGTGCGCAGGCGTCGGCAAATTCAATCAGCGCTGGGTGGCGAGCGTCCCATGCGCTGCGGGTCAAGCCACGGGCGCGATCGACCCCGATGCTGAGCAGGGACAGGGGTCGCTTGAGCGTCCGCGTCAATTCCAGCTCGTCGCGTACTGCGGCTTCAAGATCGTCGCTGGATCGCGCCCGCAGCGGGTCGGGTGTCGGCGGTACGGGGGCAGGGCGGTCGCCAAAATCCGCGCGCGCCTGATCGTTGAAACGTCGGCCCGGTGAGACCGGGCGGGTGCAGACCTCGACGCCGTCGCCGCTCATCGGCAAGCCCGCGCCTTTGAACCTGCTTCGGCGCGCAGACCTCGCTCAAACCCAAATCTGTGGTCGTTGATTCGCTGGCGCAGCACCGGGCCATCGAATTCGGCATCCAGGGATTTTGAGACGAGGACAAGACGATGCGCATCACGGAAATTCTCAAGCAGCTGCATGGATGGGTGACCGGCCTTCGCGCGTGCGTCGCGGCGTTGAGCTTGATCACTCTCATCAGTCTTCCGGCCGCTGCAGCCACTGGCTACTACGCGCAGAACGGCAAGCTCTACGACCCAGCCGGTCAAGAGCTGCAGGTGCGCGGTATCAGCCATTTCGGCTTCAGTTCGGAGATTCTTCAACCGCAATTTCTCTGGGACATGGGCTGGAAGGAGCAGATTGCGCAGATTAAGAGCCTGGGCTTCAACGCCGTGCGCCTGCCGTTTGTGCCGGACGCGCTGTACGTGAATACCCCGGTCAATCAGCTCAGCTATGTTGATCCCAACAAGAACCCCGAACTGATCGGCAAGACCCCTCTGCAAGTCCTGGACCTGTGGATGGCCGAGGCCAATCGCCAGGGGATATACGTGATGCTGGATTTTCACAGCGTCAGCCGCTATCGCCTGTATCCGACCTGGTTCATCGACAACCCGAATGATTACTGGCTCAGCTACAACGGCCAGGCCTATAGCGCCGATGACTGGGTGCGTGACCTGAAGTTTGTCGCCGCGCGCTATGCCCATCTGCCGTATTTCTTCGCCATGGATCTGTACAACGAGCCCAATGGTCAGGTGCGCTGGAGCAGCGGCGATCCCCAGGTCACCAATCCGAAATACTGGTGGAAGCCGGCGGCAGAGAAGGCCGCGGCAGCGGTCCTGCAAGCCAATCCGAAGCTGCTGATCTTCGTGCAGGGGATCAATGGCAACTACGACGGCATCGAAGACTCATCCTTATCCATGAACTGGGGTGAGAGCTTCCAGCAGCAGGCGTATCAGCCTCTGGCGATTGCAGCCGACAAGCTGGTGCTGAGCCCGCACACCTATGGCCCGGACGTGTATGTGAAGGCTTCTTTCAGCGCGCCGAATTTTCCGGACAACCTGGCGGCGCAGTGGGAGACCTTGTTCGGCCAGTTCGCGGGTGTGCATCCGATCGTGGTGGGCGAGTGGGGCGGACGTTTCGGTGATGGCGGCGTCGGTGAACAGGACGTGATCTGGCAGAACGCGCTGGTGGATTACCTGTTGAGCAAGAACATCCGCAGCAGCTTCTACTGGTGCTACACGCCGAACAGTACCGACACCGGCGGCATCCTTGACGATGATCTGCAAGTGCGCGAGGACAAGATTGCGCTGCTGCAGCGGCATTGGGCCGGCGGCGCCGTTGTACAGCCGCCTCCGCCACCGCCTCCGCCAGCCAATCTCGCTCTGACTACGGGGAGCCTGACCGTGTCGCAGACGGTGACGAGCGTGACGCTTATTGTTCGACGCAGCGGGTCGAGCAGCGAGGCGGTGAGCCTACGCTATGCCACGGTCAATGGTTCAGCGCGCTCGAGTCGGGATTTTCGCGCGGTCAGTGGCAGCCTGATTTGGGCCAAGGGCGATGTGGCGGACAAGCGCATTACGGTGGCCATCCTCAAGCAAAAGGCTTTCTCGGGAACCCGCAGTTTCAGCGTAAAGCTGAGCAGTCCCTCGACGGGTGCCGTGCTCGGTGCGGTCAGCGCCTCGACGGTGAATATCCAGGGCAGTCGTTGAAATCTGTCGGCGAAAGCCGGCTCAAAATTTCTCGCCGCTGACTCCACGACTATCGGGCCCGAGCAGCCACAGCAGCCGTGCCAGTCGTGTCTCCGGTGCGGGCGTCGCCGCGGCGGACTCACCGGCGTAGCCCGTGGTGCGCAATGCGGTGCGCATCGGGCCGGGATGAACACTGTTGAAGCGTAGCTGCGGCTCGTTGCGCAGCTCCAGCGCCAGCGCCGAAATCAGCGCATCCGCCGCGCGCTTGGCAATACCGTAGATGCCGTGGAACGCGCGCGTATCGCGCCCGCCCTCGTCACTGATCTGGATCACCGATGCATCGGCTGAGCGGCGCAGCAGCGGCAGGCAGACGCGGGTCAAGGTGTAAGGCGCGGTCAGATTCACCTGCAGCGAATCCAGCCACTCGCGAGGTTCCAGTTCTTCAAGTCGTGCAAAGCCCTTGAAGTGCGCGGCTGCATGGACGATGCCGTCCAGGCGTCCCAGGTTCTGTTCGATGCTGGCGGCGACGGCTTCGTACTCGGTCCACGGCGCGGTCATCAGATTCATGGGCAGGATGGCGGGCTCCAAGCCGTTCGCTGCGACGATGCGGTCGTACACCGCTTCGAGCTTGCGCACAGTGCGGCCCAGCAGCACCACGGTGGCGCCCAGCCCCGCGCAGGCCTCTGCCAGCGCGCCGCCAAGACCGCCGCCAGCGCCGGTGATGAGGATGACGCGGTCTTGCAGGAGCTGCGGCGACGGGGTGTATTGGAAGTCGGTGGTCACGGTGTCAGTCAAAAATTAGTTCGATGAAATTTGAAGTGCTCTTCGACCGCTATGTCCCGCGCGAGAGAGAGGTATACATACCCTCTCCCGGGGGGAGAGGGTCGCGCGAAGCGCGGGGTGAGGGAGAGTGTGTTGCTACTTCATCCCAACATACCGAGCAATTCGGACGTCGTCGCAGCGAGGTGATCCGCCCCCCACTGCGCCAGCGGCGTGCTGCCTTCATAGCCCCAGCCAGCGGCGACGGAACGCATCTTCGCGGCGCGCGCGGCTTCGATATCGCGCAGGTCGTCGCCGACGTACACACAGTCGGCGGGTCTGAGCATCAACTGCTCGCAGGCGAGCAACAGCGCATCCGGCGCGGGCTTGGGATGCGGCGTGCTGTCGCCGCTGAGGATGCAGGCCGCTCGCGTATCCAGATGCAGGTCTCGCATCAAAGGCTGGGTCAGCCAGCCCGGTTTGTTGGTCACCACGCCCCAGGGCAGGCCGCGCAATTCCAGGGCAAGGAGAAATTCCGCCATGCCTGGAAACAGGCGGGCGCTGCGCGACAGGTTGGCGCGGTAATGAGCCAAAAAACTGTCGCGACGCTGCGGGAAGTCGGCATCCTCCGGACTCAGGTTCAGTGCGATCCGCAGCAGGCCGCGCGCACCCGAAGACGCCGCGGGTCGATAGTCGAGCAGGGGCAGCGGTGCCAGACCCAGCTCGGCCCGCACCTGATTGGCGGCGTAGCCGAGATCCGGTGCGGTATCGACCAGGGTGCCGTCCAGATCGAACAGCCAGGCCTTGGCAGAAGACAGCTTCATGCCGGGCGGCGACAGTGCAGCAGATAGTTCACGTCGAGGTCATCAGCCAGGCTCGCGCTCTTGAGCAGCGGGTTGTAGCGCAGCCCACGCAGCTGCACGGCCTGCAAGCCGGCTTCGCGACACCATTGCGTCAGCTCGGACGGACGAATGAACTTCGAGTAGTCGTGAGTACCACGCGGAATCAAGCCCATGACGTACTCGGCGCCGACAATAGCCAGCGCAAAACTCTTGGGGTTGCGGTTGATGGTGGAAAACACCACATCGCCGCCCGGCTTGACCAGTTGCGCGCAGGCGCGCACCACACTGGCCGGATCGGGTACGTGCTCCAGCATTTCCAGGCAACACACCAGATCGAAGTGCTCAGAATGTTCGCCGCAGAAGTCTTCTGCGGCGCTGACGCGGTACTCGATGCTCAGGCCGGATTTCTGCGCGTGCTGGCGCGCAACATCTAGCGCGGCCTGGGCCATATCGATACCCGTCGCTTGTGCGCCCCTCTGCGCGAGCGCTTCGGTCAGGATGCCGCCGCCACAGCCGACATCCAGCACACGCTTGTTCTTGAGCCCGCCGCAGGCCTGTTCGATGAAGCGTACGCGCGGCGGATTGAGCGCGTGCAACGGACCCATCTCGCCTTTCGGATCCCACCAGCTTGCGGCCAGTGCATCGAAGTGGCCGATTTCCTTGGTATCTACATTGGTCATGCGGAAATTTTTTGCTCCGGTGAGAGTCGGCTCAAGGACGAATCCGCGCGCGCCACTCGGCGGCCTTGGCCAGAATTTCGGTTTCGTCCAGGGTCAGCAGACGCTGGTCGCGCATCAGCGCGCGGCCAGCAACAAACACATCGCAAACATCGCCGCGCCCCGCGGCGTAGACCAGATGAGAGATCAGCTGATAGCAGGGCTGCAGGTGCGTGCGAGTCAAATCAATGCTGATGAAGTCGGCGGCCTTACCTGCCGTTAGCGAGCCGATCTCGGCATCCAGCCCCAGCGCACGCGCACCGCCCAGGGTCGCCGCGTGCAGCGCTTGCGCAGCAGGCAAGGCGAGGGCATTGCCCGCAACGCCCTTGGCCAGCAGCGCGGCGGTGCGCATTTCGCCGAACATATCCAGATCATTGTTGGAAGCGGCGCCGTCCGTGCCGATGCCGATGTTCACGCCCGCGTCCAGCAGCTTGGCGACGGGGCAGAAGCCGCTGGCGAGCTTGAGATTGGACTCTGGGCAGTGCGCGACATGCACGCCGAATTGCGCGGCCTCGGCAATTTCATCGTCATTGAGCTGGGTCATATGCACGGCAATAAAATCCGGCCCGAGCACGCCCAGTTCCTTGAGGCGCTGCCAGGGTCGCCTGCCGGTCTTTTCCAAGGCATCGGCGACTTCGAACGCAGTCTCATGCACATGCATGTGAATGCCGATGCCCAGCTCATCGGCGTAGGCGCGCACGCGTTGCAGCGGCGCATCGCTGACCGTGTAAGGCGCGTGCGGTGCCAGCACCGTGCGAACCAGCGGGTTGTGTCGAACTGCGTCGTGTACTTCCAAGCCCTTGCGCAGGTATTCGTCCGGGCTTGAGGCCCAGGCGCTTGGAAAGTCGATGACGATCAGATTCACCGCCGCGCGCATGCCCGCAGACGAGAAGGCTGCGGCCGATGCGTCGGGGAAGAAATACATGTCATTGACGCAGGTCACGCCGCCGCGGATGAATTCCGCCGCCGCCAGGCGTACGCCGTCCAGGCAGAAGGTCTGCGATACGTGCGCGCCTTCGGCCGGCCAGATGTGGTTCTGCAGCCAGTCCATCAGGGGCAGATCGTCGGCCAGACCGCGCAGCAGGCTCATGGCCGCATGCGTGTGCAGGTTGACCAGGCCCGGAAGAACGGCGCGACCGGGCAGCTCCAGCGTTTGACGGGCGCTGAACCGTGCGCGCGCCTCGGCGGCGGGCAATACCGCCACGATGCGGCCAGCGTCCACCGCCAAGGCGTGCTGTTCCAGCACCTGGCCGGCCGGCTCCACGGGAATCAGCACGGAGGGGAAGACCAGCAGGTCGATAGGGTGTGGGGCGGCGGTTGATGACACGGGCATGCACGCGCGGTCGCTAGAATCGGCGAATTCTACCGACTAAACGGGTCAGCCCCCTCATGAGTGACAGCGTCCAAGCCATTGTCTGGGCCGATTCCCGCCTGCGCCTGCTGGATCAGCGCGAGCTTCCCGGTCGCGAGACCTGGGTCGATTGCAGCAGCGCCGCCGAGGTGGCGCAGGCCATTCACGCCATGGTCGTGCGCGGCGCGCCGGCCATCGGCATCGCCGCGGCCTACGGTCTGGTGCTGGACGCGCAGGCACAGCGCAATTACGACGCGGCCGAGCGCGTGCTGGCGGAATCGCGTCCCACCGCGGTCAATCTGCGCTGGGCGCTGCAGCGCATGCGCGCACTGCCCATGCACGATGCGGTCAGCCTGCTGCGCGAGGCGCTGTTGATTCATCGCGAAGACCTGGAGCAGAACCTGCGTATGGGCGAACTGGGCGCAGCGCTGCTGTCGCCCGGCGCGCGCGTGCTCACGCACTGCAATACCGGCGCGCTCGCCACCGGCGGACACGGCACTGCGCTGGGTGTCATCCGTACCGCCTGGGCGCAGAACAAGCTGGCGCAGGTCTACAACACCGAGACGCGCCCCTGGTTACAGGGCGCGCGCCTGACCGCCTGGGAACTCATGCGTGACGGCATTCCCACGCGCCTGATCGCGGACGGTGCCGCGGCGCATCTGATCCAGCGCGAAAAGATCGACTGGGTGATTGTGGGCGCAGATCGCATCGCCGCCAATGGCGATACCGCGAACAAGATCGGGACCTATGCGCTGGCCATCGCCGCGCGGCATCATGGCGCGAAGTTCATGGTGGTGGCGCCCAGCGGCACGTTTGATCTGCACTGTCAGAGCGGTGAGGCGATTCCTATCGAGGAGCGCAGTGCTCGCGAACTGATCGAGGTTCAGGGGCGTGTCTGCGCGCCGGAAAACGTGAACGTGTGCAACCCGGTGTTCGACGTCACACCGGCAGCGCTGATTGATGCGATCGTGTGCGAACGCGGTGTCATCACCGCGCCAGACGTGGAGCGCGTGACGCGACTTCTAAAGTCCGGCAGATAGTTCCACCGGACTTTGACGAAGACACCGGGCTCGCTCAGCAGCCGCCGCCCGAGCAGCTGAAGGTTGCAGTCTGAGCGCTACCCACATTCGTATAGCTGCGCGAGGCGGGAGAGAACGTCGCGACCTGGTTGCCGCTCAGAGGAACAACCGGCGTGATGCTGCCGTTCCAGCCGCTGGGCACCGTACAGGCGATGGTCGCCGTTCGATTATTGCCGCTGCCGCTGACGACCGAAGTGCCGCAGCTGAGTCCCGTCACTACCTGGATGCTGGCATTGGTCGCCTTGTTGTTGCTCAGGCCAGAGATGCTGACCGTGATGGTGTAGTTGATGGCGGCTGTGGTCGCGGCAGTGTAGTTCTCAGTGGTGAACGCACTGGTGACATTGCTGTAGCTGCGCACCGTGGGCAGGAAAGAGCTGCCGCTCTTGCTGGGCACGATGGACCCACTCCAAAGCCCGGGCACGGTACAGGCGTAGGTGCCGTTCGCATCGTTATAGGCCGCACACACGCCATTCGCACTACCGCCGGACCCCAGTGCTGAGAAGCTCACTCCGGTGACGATCGTCGTGCCCGTGCTTTGGAACACGCCACCGGAAATCCGGTAAAGGCTGCCAAAGTTCTGTCCAGTAATGTTGCTGCTGACTCCTGCGCTGTAGGTGTAAAGAGCTGGGCTAAAACTGATACCAGCAGAAGTAGCGCTCTGCGCGACCACGGGCGTCAAGCTGCCGGTCCAACCCGCCGGCACGGTGCAGGCGTAGTTGCCACCGGCACTGATGGCGGTACAAGTAGCCGCGCCACTACCAGCGGGTGCAATACTCATCACATCGACGGTTGGCGGCGCAGTAACCACGCCGCTGATGGTGTAGTTCGTGTCAGTGGCCGCCGCCGAAGTAAAGTAGACGTTTTGATCGCTCGCGATATTAGTGAAAGACGTTGATCCAGGAGTAAAGGTGAAGCCGGGCGCAGACGGGACAACGGTCCCCGACCAGCCTTCAGGGACCGTGCAGCGGACGGTACCGGATAGTGGAATGTAGGCACATCCAATGTCGTCGTCTGTGCTTTTGTTGCTAATAGCTGTAACGATCGCCGCGCTTAGACGGGGTGAGATCGTGCCGTTAATGAAGTAGCTGCCTTGCCCGACGGTACCGACAAAAACAGTATTAGCGTCGTCAGCCTGTAAGTTCGATAACGACGCGATCCCCGGGGTGAAGGTGTAACCCGAGGCACTCGGTGTAATTGACCCTGACCAACCAACGGGCAGGCTACAGCTGAACCTGCCGTTGGATGTGTCGTAGTCACAAGTCACATTGGGACTGCCGTCGGCGCCTGTGGCAGTTACCACAACTTTCACCGCGCTCGGTACGTCGGAAACGGTTCCGCTTGCCGTGACGATTTGGCCGGGCACCGCAATAGCGATCAAAGAGCTCAGGCTGAGTGTGCCGTCATGAGGGTCCGTCGTGACGAATTCATTAATGACGCCCGTGTTGCCCACACGTGCTCTTGCCACGGCGTTGGTCTGACCTGAATTGATACCCCTAACCAGCCCGCGGCTGTAGAGATCTTCACCCGCTGCTTCCGTCACGAGCTGCGCATTGCTCACTGTGGCAATTGTTGGTGCGCCAGAACTCCACTGCGCTAATTTGGTGAGATTGACTTCATAGAATGGAATTTCCTGGAATACCTTAGGATCGTCCCCCCCGATCCGCGTTACGTAGCTGGCCTTAGTCGTACTGTCGAGGTAGTCCACGTAGATGCCGCGCGCAACCATCTGCTTGGACGTGTTCTTAGCGACGACTTCACTGGAGGACCAGATCGGTGTGGGTTGCGTACCGCCTGACAGCGATGCCAGAACTACATCCTTTACGAATTCGCCGTAGTTCGCGATGTTGGCAGTGCTGGGAGCGCCGTTAGGCGCAAAGAAACTCTCTGGTATTGCGTGTAGCGCTACTAAATTCCAGTCCTGCGCCACGCGCAGGAACCCGTCTACGCGTTCCAATCTGCAGGATTCGACATAAACATCGCCGACGTTGTTGGCGAGTTGCTGATTCGCGTTGTAGTGGTTGTGATCTTTGCTCGCGCCAAAGTAGTCAGCCGAGGGTCGCAGAGGGTCGTAACACCCCTTCTTGCCGGTGTCACTGATCGGGTCGCAGCTGTTGTTGTCGTGATGATCCCTGCAGCAGACGCCGCACTCGAAGGTCT
>JBQTJH010000018.1:0-1969 GCA_052387335.1 Panacagrimonas sp.
CTCACAGGCGCGCCCGCCAAAACGCGCGGAGAACCAGATCGGATCGGTCTGCAGATCCAGGCTCTGCACCGCCATTGGGCTGATGTTCAACGTGATGCGCCCTTCCTGCACGTACTCGCGCGGCACGCTCACGCCTTCGACGTCGGCGGCGACCAGCAGATGCGGAGTAAAGCTGTTGTCGGTAGCCCAGTCGTAGATCGCGCGGATCAGGTAAGGGCGTCGGGAGATCGTACTCATCGCCACGAAGTTTAAGCGGTTTGCCGGCTCACCGCGGAACGCTGGGCCTCGACCAGACTCTTGGCAAAACGTGGCCGCGCGAACGCACGCTCCGCGTAACGGCGGATCGGTTCGGTGCCACTGGGCAGTTGCAGTTTCAGCGAGGCCAGGCGCCACAGCAGCGCGGTCCAGGCGCAATCCACGAGCCCGTACTCCATGCCCAGAAACCAGCCGCGCGCAGGGAATAGTCGCGCGCTGGCCGCCAGATGCTCACCCAGTTGTTTGCGCGCATTGCGTGCCTGCGCAGCCGGGCCGCTTTCCATGGTGGTGATCAGACCGGCCCAGTCCTGTTCGAGCTGCGCCATGACCATGCGCAGGCGCGCACGAAGCGCCGCTTCGGGCGGCATCATCGGCGGATGCGGGTAACGCTCGTCGAGAAATTCGGCAATCAGGCGCGCCGGATAGATCACGGCGTCGCGATCGGTCAGCGTGGGCAGGCTTTGCGTGGGATTGAGCATGGCCAGATCCTCGCTCGGACGGCCCGCAATCTGGATCTCGATGCGCGCGTCCGGCACATCCTTCTCGGCCAGCACCAGACGAATCCAGTGACATCCCATCGAGGTGGCGCTGCAGTAGAGACGCACTCCGGCATTGGAGGCCTGCTTGGCGGCGGGAACGTATTTCGTCTTGCTGCGCAGGGCCATGGACCGAGCCAAAACCGGTAGGGATCAGCGTCGAATGTGCACCTGCCGCGTCACGCTGGCAACTTTTTGGCCATGCGCCCGTGCCGGGGGCAATAAAAAAGCCGGTCTTTCGACCGGCTTCTTACTGCGAACACGTCAAGACTGAATCGGCTACCGCAACTCAGTGCACGTCCTTCCAGTATTCCTTCTTGAGCAGGTAGGCGAAGCCCAGCAGGATCAGCAAGTAGGTAATGGCTTTGATGCCGAGCGCCTGACGATCTGAGCGACCCGGCTCGGCGGCATAGGCCATGAAGTTCACCAGGTCGCCAACGAACTTGTCGTAACCCTCTTCGGACAGCGAACCGGCCTGCACCTGCTTGAACGGCGAAGCGTGGCCGTGACCACCTTCCGCGTGCTCGGCGTCAGCGGGCGCCTGTACCTGCCAGCCCTGCAGCTCCCACAGCACATGGGGCATGGACGCGCCCGGCAACACGGTGTTGTTCACACCGAGCGGACGTGCGGGATCCACGTAAAAGCTCTTGAGATAGCTGTAGACCCAGTCCTCGCCGCGCGCGCGCGTTTCCAAGGTGAGGTCGGGCGGGGCCTGGCCGAACCACTTCGCCGCCGCGTCCTTGGGCATGGACGAGGTGATGACGTCACCGGTCTTGTCGCTGGTGAACATCAGGTTGGCGCGGAGCAGGTCCTCGGGAATCTCCAGATCCTGCGCCACGCGGCTGTAGCGCATGAACTGCATGGAGTGGCACCCCGAGCAATAGCTCATGTAGGCCTGCGCACCGCGCTGCACCGACGGCAGATTGCTGACATCAGCCTTGTAGTCGAACGGCAGCGCATGGCCACCCGCGGCCAAGGCAGTGCCCGAAATCGACAGAGCGAGCGTGGCGAGCGCGAACTTCTTCATCAGCTTGGCGGACATCATTCGGTCACCCGATCCGGCACCGGCTTGGCTGTTTCAAACTTGTGCATGAACAACAGGCCGATAAAAAACGCGAAGTAGTAGATGGTCCCAAGCTGGGACAACACGGTGTAGAGGCTCGACGGCGGCTGCAGGC
>JBQTJH010000019.1:0-22205 GCA_052387335.1 Panacagrimonas sp.
CCAGCGGTTCCAGATACCGCCGCAGCCGATGCGCACTCCGCCGCCACCGTCGTCCGTTCCATTCCATGCACGTCCTCCTCCTGCCGCAAAGGAAGACATTAGCATTTACTTAACGTAGTAGTATTAGGCGCAAGCCGGAACCCGCCTTCCGGTTCAGACTCACCGACTTTTTAAGGCGCTGGACTGATGGGAAGATTTTCGACCCGCAGCTTGCGCGCCGCATGCCGGCCCTTGCGCGACAGCAGCATTGCGATGATCAGCGGCACCAACCCGACCCAAGGCAGATAACGCCCGCCGATCACGTCCCAGGCGACGCCGCCGAGCAGGGTGCCGCTGGATTGGCCGAGGTAGAACGCCGAGGAATTGAGCGCGATGGAGGCGCTGGCCAAGGCTGGTGCCACGCTGACCAGCCGCGCCTGCTGCAGGCCGTTGAAGCCGGCCGCACCGAAGCCCCACAGCAGTTGCAGCGCAAACAAGGCGATTAGCCAGCCTGACAGCAGCGGCCACAGCGTGAACACCAGAATCGGAATCAGGCCCCACAGCCGCACCATCTTTTCCAGGCCAAGCCGATTCATCAGCACGATGGCCAACACATTGCTCAACACCGCCGCTGCGCCGTAGGTCAGCAGCAGGCTGGACAGCAGGCCCGGATCATCCGGCCGCAGGGCGACGATGGTTGGCGCGTAGTAGCTGAAGAAGGCGTGATTGCCGGCAGCGAAGATGGAGCTGGTGGCAATCAGCAACACCAGGGCCGGGGTCTTGAGCACCGTCAGCCAGCTGCGCAGGTTGATCGGCGGCACATGCAGGCCGCGCGGTAGAGCAGTCCACAGAAACGCCGCGCTACACAGGCTGACGACGGACAGCAGGCCCATGGTCATGCGCCAGCCCAGCGCATGGCCTATCCACACGCCCAAGGGAATGCCCAGCACCGAGGCGATGCTCCAGCCAATCATGATGGCCGAGGTAGCCTGAGTGCGCTGTGTGGGCAAGACCAGCAATCCGAGAATTGCCGCGGCCTGCGGCGTGAACACGGCGGAACTGATGGCGCCGATCAGCCGCGTGACCAGTAATTGCTCGTAGGTCTGCGCCAAGCAGGCCAGGCCATTGGCCAGCGCGCAGACCAGCAGCATGGCGGTGAGCAGCGTGCGGCGGTCCAGCTTCGCACTGAGCGTTGCAAACACTGGCGCGGCGACGACGCTGGTCAGCGCAAACGCCGCGATCAGGAAACCGGCCTTGGCGATCGATACCTGGAATTCCGCGGCGAGTTCGTTGAGCAGGCCGCCGACGATGTACATGCTGGTGCCGATCACAAAATTGCCGGCGCTCAGTGCGCCCAGGCGCAGGTCCTTGAAGATCGGGGTCGGGCGCATGCGGGCATTCTCGTCCGGCGGCGCGTGGCCGCATAATTTGCCGATGAATTCGGCTGTGCCAGCGGTGATGCGTGTTGACCAATGCGGCTTTGCGGCGCTGCGCGCGCTGCTGTCGCCATACGGGCTGAGCTTGGTCCAAGTGAGCGAGGGCGACGAGATTCCCGGTTCGTACTGGGGCGAGTCGGAAGCCGGGCTGATCGGCGCGAACCTGTACCTGCGTGCCGACACACCGGTGCACTCGGCGCTGCACGAAGCCTGTCATTTCCTGTGCATGGATGCCGCGCGTCGCGTCGCGCTGCATACCGATGCCGGCGGTACGGACACGGAGGAAAATGCGGTCTGCTATCTGCAATGTCTGCTGGCCGATCAACTGGCGGGATATTCGCGCGAGCGTTGTTTCGCCGACATGGACGCCTGGGGCTATCACTTCATTCTGGGCAGCGCAGAGGCGTGGTTCGCAGGCGATAGCGACGACGCTCAATGCTGGCTGAGTGCAGCAGGTTTGATGAGTCCTTGAAGTTCAGCCGTTACACTCTGCGCATGATGCGGTCCTCGCGTACCTCTCTGTTACTGGTTTTCAGCCTGTTGTGCGGGCTGTGGACCGCGGCTGCGCACGGACCCGATCACCATGTAGCGCTCGCGCATGTTGATGATTGCGTCGTCTGTGTGTTCTCGCAGGGGTTGGGCAACGGTGCCGTCAGCGCCGCGGCGAGTCTGGTGCTGGCTCAGCCCGCACCGTCCGCGACTAGCCTGCCGTCTCGGCCCGTCATTTACGCCGCGCCGCGCGCGCGCGTTCGCGTTCGCGGTCCGCCCCTGAATCTCGCCTGAGCTGAGTTGCGCCTGTTTAGCGGCGCACGCGGCTCTTTTCTGCTGTGAACCCTGTGTCGCGTATGCATCACGCGCCCGTTCCTGCTTGCGAGGATTCTCATCGTGTCCCTTAAATTTCGGCCGCCTCTGCGGCGCGGCCCTGTTGCCGTCGCTGCGCTCTCACTCCTGTCTTGTTCTTTTGCGGGCCTTGCCCAGCAAGCCGAGCCTGCGTCCGCAACTTCGCCGCCGACGCCGGTTGATCCGCTTGTGCTTGAAACCATCACCATCACCGCTGACCCGTTTGCGCGCACCGCCGACGAACTGGTGCAGCCCGCAGAAATTCTCAGCGGCGAAGCGCTGGATCGTCGTCGCGGAGCGTCTCTGGGCGAAACCCTGGAACACGAGCTGGGCGTTTCGTCCACCGACTTCGGTCGCGGTGCCGGCCGGCCGGTGATTCGCGGCCAGGGCGGGCCGCGTGTGCTGATGCTGGAGAACGGCATCGCCTCGATGGATGCCTCGGACGTGAGCGCCGATCACGAGGTCAGCATCGATCCGGCGCACGCCGAGCAGATCGAAATTCTCAAGGGTCCGGCCACGCTGATGTACGGCAGCAGCGCGTCGGCCGGCGTGGTCAATGTGGTTGATGGTGGCCTGCCCAGCGAAGTCACCGAGGGTCTGGCCTCCAGCCTGCGCGGCAGCTTCGGCAGCAATGCCGATGAACGCAGCGCGGCAGGTCGGCTGGCCTACGGTTTCGGCGGCACGCAGCTGCATCTGGACGGAGCCTTTCTGGAGGCGGACGACTACGACATCGACGGTAACTCCGCGGTGGACGGCAGCGGCAACGATGGTCGGCTGTTGAACAGCGCGGTGGAGAAGTCCTCCGGTTCGGTGTCTGCGGCGCGGTTCGGCGAGGCCGGTTCGCTCGCCGCCAGCTACGCGCGCTACGAGACCGAATACGGCCTGCCGGTGGAAGAGGAGGCCTTCATCGATCTGGAACAAGAGCGCATCGATCTGGAGGGGCGTTGGCTGCGGCCGTTCCAGGGCGTGGATTCGCTGCGCCTGCGCGCGGCGCGTGGCGACTACGAGCACACCGAGTTCGAAGCGCCCGGCGAGCCCGGTACGGTGTTCAAGAACGACCAGACCGATGCGCGCTTCGAGCTGGTGCACGCGCCGCTCGCAGGATGGCGCGGCGTGCTCGGCGTGCAGACGCGCGACCGCGAATTTCAGGCGATAGGCGAGGAAGCCTTTGTGCCGTCCACCGATACGCGCGCGCTGGGCGTGTTTCTGCTCGAAGAGCGCGCGACCTCGTTTGGTCGCGTGGAGCTGGGGCTGCGCACGGATCGGGATCGTGCAGAACCGCAGGACGGCGTGAATCCGGATCGGCGCTTCACGCCGTTTTCGGCGTCGGCCGGCGTTTTGTTTGAACTCAACGCCCACTATCACCTGAAGCTCTACGTCACGCGCGCTGAGCGCTCACCAGTGAGCGAGGAGTTGTATTCCTTTGGCCCGCATCTGGCCACCGCGAGCTTTGAGCGCGGCGACGATGCCTTGGATATTGAAACCGCGAGCAACTTCGAGATCGGTATTGATCGCCACGGCGGTCCGCTGGGTTGGCGCGTGAATCTGTACCGGCAGGACGTGGCCGAATACATCGTGCAGAACGAAGTGGATGCCGGCCTCAACGCTGACGGCAGCGGCGCGGCCGCGTCGGATGGCGAGGCAGATCGTGTGGACGAAGAAGGTCTGTTCGATCCCGACGGCGAATTGCTGTTGCTGGATTACCGCGCGGCCGATGCGCGCTTCTGGGGTGCAGAGGGCGAACTGACGTACGCGTGGCAGGTGGGCGCAACCGAGCTGCGCGCGCGTGCGTTTGGCGATCTGGCGCGCGGTCGTCTGGATCAGGGTGGCAATCTGCCGCGCATCACACCGGCACGCGTCGGCCTGGGTCTGCACGCGCATCGCGGGCCCTGGAGCACGAGCCTGGATCTGACGCGGGTCGATGCGCAGGATCGTGTAGCAAGTTTGGAGACGCGCACCGACGGTTATTCCATGCTGTCCGTCGATGCGGATTACCAACTGCCGCTGTCCGGCGCATCGGTGCGGCTGTTTCTGCGCGGACGCAATCTGCTGGATGAAGACGCACGGCGGCACACGTCGTTCATCAAGGACTTTGCGCCGCTGCCCGGTGCTTCGGTCGTGGCGGGCCTGGAGTGGCGCCTGGAATAGCCTTGTTCAGCTAGCAGGCGGTCCGGCGCCGTAGCGTGGCTGCGGCGCCGGTCGGGCGTACACACCTTGGAGAATGAAATGAGCATTGGCGGAATCGTTGGCGCGCTGATCATCGGGTTCTTTGCCGGCCTGATCGCACGCTTTCTCAAGCCGGGCGACGATGGCATGGGCATCGTGATGACCTCGCTGCTCGGCATTGCCGGCGCATTCGCGGCAACCTACGGTGGCCAGGCCCTGGGCCTGTACGCGCCGGGACAGACTGCAGGTTTCGTCGGCGCGGTGATCGGCGCCATCGTGGTGCTGGTGGTCGTCGGCTTCGTGCGCAAGGCCCGCTGAGCGCGCTCGCGTAACGTGCGTAACCCGGCTCGGCGGTTTTCGCCGAGCCGGGTTACTCGCTTGTTTCATCCTGGCTTCGCTGGCGCGAAATCAGGCTACATCTCCGGTCAGGTTTTCGCAGCCTTGGCTTGATTGGCGACCGCTTCGGCGGCGCGCTTGGCGGCTTCGGCGTCACCCAGATAATTGAAACGCTGCACCTTGAGCGCGGCATCCAGTTCGAAGCGGATCGGAATGCCGGTCGGAATATTGAGTTCGAGAATCTCCGACTCGGAGACATGATTGAGGTACTTGTACAGCGCGCGCAGCGAATTGCCGTGCGCGGTTACCAGCACGGTCTGACCACTCTTCAACTGCGGCGCAATCTGATCGTGCCAATAGGGCAGCACGCGATCCAGCGTGGTGGCGAGCGACTCGGTGCCGGGCAGGCAGGACGCATCGAGCTTGGCGTAGCGCGGATCACTGGCCGGATGACCGGGGTCCTTCAGGTCCATGGCCGGCGGCGGCACGTCGTAACTGCGGCGCCAGATCTTGACCTGCGCCTCGCCATGCCTGGCCGTGGTTTCAGCCTTGTCCAGCCCTTGCAGCGCGCCGTAGTGACGCTCGTTGAGACGCCAGGATTTCGCGACCGGAATCCAGGCTTGATCCATCACATCGAGTGCGGTGTTGAGCGTGCGAATCGCGCGTTTGAGCACGGAGGTGTGTGCGCCGTCGAAGCGCAGGCCTTCGGCACGCATCATCTCGCCGGCCTTGAGCGCTTCCTGGCGCCCGGCCTCGGTGATGTCCACATCGACCCAGCCGGTGAAGCGGTTGTCGAGATTCCACTGGCTCTGACCGTGGCGGAGAAGAACGAGGGTGGGCATGAGGGTTCCTTAGTTTCAGGGATTCAGATAGCGATTCTTGACGCGCACGTAATGCGCGGCCGAGTAGCGCAGGTTCTCGATTTCTTCGGGCTTCAGTTCCCGCACCGGCTTGGCCGGGCGCCCGGCATAGAGCCAGCCGCTTTGCAGACGCTTGCCCGGCGACACCAGGCTGCCGGCGGCGATGAAGACGTCGTCTTCGACGACCACCTTGTCCAGCAGCAGGCTGCCCATGCCGACCAGCACGCGATTGCCGATATGGCAGGCGTGCAGGATCACGCCATGACCCAGGGTCACGTCGTCGCCAATCAGCAGATCGGCGCCGCCCGGGGAATACGGCCCGTCGTGCGTGACGTGCAGCACCGAGTTGTCCTGCACGTTCGTGCGCGCGCCGATACGGATGCGGTTGACATCGCCGCGCACCGTGGCGAAGGGCCACACCGAGGCGTCCTCACCCAGATGCACATCGCCGATCACGCAGGCCTGCTCATCGACGTAAGCGCCCGCGGCCAGCGTGGGCACAAGGTTCTGGTAGGAGCGGATCACCGGCCGGCGTCGATCAGTCAATCGGCAGCGGCACAGTCTGCACACCGGCGTCGTCATTGACCGGCCGCGCCGCTGATCGCGGTGCCTTGGACCAGCGATCAACGAAATCGGCGACGTGGCGGATCACGTCGGTCTGGCCGCGCAGCGGCTTGGCCAGAGAGGCGACGATGAAGCGATGGCTCATCTTGGGATAGATCACCGTCTCCATCGGGCCACCGGCCTTGACCACGGCGTTGGCCAGGTTGCGTGTGTTCTTGACGAACACGATGTCGTCGTCCTCGCCGTGCATCAGCAGCATGGGCGGGTTGTCACCCTCGGTGAACAGGATCGGCTGCGACAGCTCGAACTTCTCCGGTGGGCTGAAGATGTCGCGCAGTTGAGGATCGGTGATCGGCATGAAGTCGTAGGGCCCGGCCAGGCCGATCATGCCGCGCAGCCAGCTGCGCGAGCCGCCGGCGCGAGCCATGAATTCCTCCTTGAGCGCCAGCATGGCCGCGCTGTGCGCGCCGGCTGAATGACCCATGATGAAGATCTTGTCGGGGTCGCCGCCATAGGTGCCGACATTGCTGCGCAGCCAGGCAACCGAGGCGGCGGCGTCGTCCACAAAAGCCGGGAAGCGCACTTCCGGATAGAGGCGGTAGTTCGGCAGCACGGCGACGAAGCCGCGCGAGGCCAGGGCCTCGCCCACGAACTTGTATTCGTCCTTGGAGCCCTCGCTCCAGCGGCCGCCGTACAGGAACACCACCACCGGCGCATCCTTGACCTCGCGCGGCGAGTAGATGTCCAGGCGCAGGTTCTTGCCCTGGTCGTAGACCAGATTGCTCGCCAGCGCGTAGCCGCGCGAGGGGGTCAGCGAGTTGAGAACCTGGCGGCCGGAACAGCCAGTGAGTACGAACAGGGCCAGAAGGCCAGTCAACATGAGCCGCACGGGTGAATCCTCTTTTGGGGTCGATGCAGCGCAAGGGACCGCACTGCAACATAAATGTTACCGCAGCCACGCGCCGAACCGACGATCTGGCCGCTAGACTGAATGGCAACTGAAGGGGAGGGCAAATGGGGACCTACATCTTTTTGGCGATTGGGGCCGTCGCGCTGATCTACGCCATCGTCATCTACAACGGTCTGGTGGCGCTCAAGCACAACGCTTCCAAGGCCTGGAGCAACATCGATGTGCTGCTCAAGCAGCGGCACGACGAGCTGCCCAAGCTGGTCGAAGTGTGCAAGCAGCACATGCAGTTTGAAGCCGCGACGCTTGAGAAGGTCATGGCGGCGCGCAGTGGTGCCAAGACCGCGGCGGACAAGGGCGACGTCAAGGGTGTGGGTGGGGCGGAATCCATGTTGCGTTCGGCGCTGGGCAATATCACCGCGACGGTCGAGGCCTATCCGGAACTGCGCGCGAACGAATCGCTGCAGACCCTGCTCGGCCGCATCACAGGTCTGGAAAACGCCATTGCCGATAGGCGCGAGTTCTACAACGAGAGCGTCAACGTCAATAACGTGCGCATCGAGCAATTCCCGGACGTGATCGTGGCGCGCATCGGCGGCTTCAAGGCCGCCGAGCTGCTGGAGTTCGAGGCGGCGGAGATCGGCGACGTCGATGTGCCTGCCCTGTTCAGGAGCTGATGGGAATGATCACGCGTGAATTTGCCGATCACTTTGCGCAAGAGTGGATCGCGGCCTGGAACAGCCACGATCTGCAGCAGATCCTGTCGCATTACAGTCAGGACTTCGAAATGGCCTCGCCCTACATCGCGCAGATCGCCAACGAACCCTCCGGCGTGCTGCGCGGCAAGCGGGCGGTCGGCGCGTACTGGGCGGCCGCCCTGCAGCGCATGCCTGATCTGCATTTCGAGCATGTCGCTACCCTGGTCGGCGCGCAGAGCCTGACGATCTACTACCGCGGTGCGCGTGGCATGGCGGCGGAGGTGTTTTTCTTCGGACCCGACGGGCAGGTGGTGCGAGCCGGCGCGCATTACGCATAGGGGAGGTCGGTCATGATCGCGGCACTGGGTGTGAATGTGGTGCTTACGGCGTTGCTGTCGGCAGCGCTGACCTGGGCGGTCGCGTACTGGTTTTACACGCGGCGCGTGGCCTCGGAGCTGGAAAAGACGCTGGACGAGATCCAGCAGGAGTTTGAACAGCGGGTGAAGTCGGGCGTGCTCGCCGCGGGTGAGGAACTGCTGCCGGCCTTGCGCGAACAGGTGAAGCTCGGGTTTCAGGACGCGCTGCGCGAGACGCAGACGGGCGCGATGGTCGAGGGCTACGCCTCGGCGGTGAACAAGAGCGCCGATATCCTGGCCAACCGCCTCGGCGGCATGTTCGGGCTCAAGCCGCGCAATTAATCTTGGACGTCGCGCTGGCCCTGTTCGGCGAGCTGGCAGGCGCCAAACCCACCCATTTCTGGTTCGCCACCGCCTGCATGGCGGTGCTTGGCGTGGCGGCCCTGATCTACGGGTTCGTGCAGTTTTCACGCGCGCGCCTGCTGGAAAATCTTCCCACCTCGCGCCTGCGTTCGGCGGCGCAGGGCTATGTGGAGCTGCACGGCCATGCGCGTCTGCTGCCTGGGCCGGACATCACGGCGCCGCTTTCGGGTCAGCGCTGCTGCTGGTGGGAGTATCGAGTCGAAGAGCGACGCACGGTGACGCGCGGCGGCAAGCGCCGGACCGAGTGGGTGGTGATTGACCGCGGCACGTCCGACGATTTGTTCCTGCTCGACGACGGCAGCGGCGAATGTGTAATCGATCCGGTGGGTGCCAAGGTCATCCCAAGTCTCAAGCGCAGCTGGCGTGGCTATCACCCCAGACCGCAGGGCCCGCCGCGCGAGCGCACCTGGTTTCACGTCGGCAATTTCCGCTATCACGAGCGCCTGATTCAGTTTGGCGATCCGCTGTACGTGATCGGATATTTCCAGACCCAGATTGCATCGCGCGATGACAACGAATCACGCGACGTCGCTGACCTCATGGCGGCGTGGAAGCGGGATCGGCCGCAACTGCTGCAACGCTTCGATACGGATCGCGACGGCCAGATCGATCTGGAGGAGTGGGCGGTGGCGCGACGCGAGGCGGTGCAGCAGGTACGCGGCGAGCAGGTACAGCGCTCGATACAGCCGGATCTGAATATCCTGAATCAACCCAAGGATCGCCGCCCCTTCATTCTGTCGACGCGCTCCGAGGCGCAACTCACCTCCAGCCTGCGCTGGACCGGTCTGGCCTGCATCGCCCTCGGCGTGCTCGGCGGCGCGGGTACTACCCTGGCCCTGATCGCGCGCGGGCTGCTGTCGGCTTGATCCCTGCGCGGACAACTCCATACTGAGTTGTCCTGGTTTTATTTTTTGCGTGTGTTCCCATGACCAATCCACTGCTCGATCCCCGTCCGCTCAATGCCTTGCCGCCGTTCGCCGCGATTCGTCCGGAGCACGCAGAGCCCGCGCTGGATCAGATCCTGGCCGACAACCGCGCGCAGCTTGAGCAACTGCTGAGCGGACTGGAGCAGCCGAGCTGGGAGCGTTTGATCACGCCGCTGGAGGAAATGGGTGAACGCCTGTCACGCGCCTGGGGGCCGGTGTCGCATCTGTTCATGGTCACTTCGACGCCGGAATGGCGTGCGGCCTACAACGCCGGGCTGCCCAAGGTGACTGAATACAGTCTGGAGCTGTCGCAATCCGAGTCGCTGTTCCAGGCCTACAAGCAGTTGTCCGAGTCCGCCGGCTTTGCCCGGCTCAATCCAACGCAGCAGAAAGTGATACGCGATGCGCTGCGTGACTTCCGCCTATCCGGAATCGGTCTGCCGCAGGCGGACAAGGAACGCTTCAAATCCATTTCCATGCGGCTGTCGGAAATCCAGACCAAATTTGAAGAAAACCTGATGGACGCCATCCAGGCCTGGTCGCTCAACATCACCGACGCCGCACGCCTCAAGGGCATGACCGCGTCGGCGCTTGAACAAGCTGCGGCCAAGGCACGCGAAAAGAAGTTCGACGGGTGGCTGCTGACCCTGGATTTTCCCAGCTACGACGCAGTGATTTCCTATGCCGATGATCGCGAACTGCGTCAGCAGATCCACACCGCGTTTGCCACCCGTGCTTCTGATCAGGGGCCGCGGGCCGGGCAGTTCGACAATAGCGGCTTGATGGAAGAAATCCTCAAGCTGCGGCACGAAGAAGCCCAGCTGCTGGGGTTCAAAAATTTTGCCGAGCTATCGCTCGCAACCAAGATGGCCGAGTCGCCCGACGCGGTGGAGCGCTTCCTGCTCGATCTGGCTCAGCGCGCGCGTGCGCCAGCGCAGGCCGAGGTGGCAGAGCTCGCCGCGTTCGCCTGCGAGTTGGGTGGTCCCGCGAAGCTCGAACCCTGGGACCTGGCGTATTACTCGGAAAAATTCAAGGAAGCGCGTCTGGGTCTGAACGAGGATGCGCTGCGTCCGTACTTTCCGCTGCCGGCCGTGCTCGATGGCCTGTTCGGTCTGATCCATCGCTTGTACGGCGTGCGCGTGGTGGCAGAAGACGGCGTCTCGGTCTGGCATCCGCAGGTGCAGGCGTATGCGCTGGAAGACGAGCGCGGTCAGAGATTTGGCCGCTTTTATTTGGACCCTTATGCACGCGAGCACAAGCGGGGTGGCGCCTGGATGGATGAATACGCGGGGCGTCGCGCCACCGCCGAGGGCCTGCAGCATCCGGTTGCATATCTGGTATGCAACTTCCGCCCACCGGTCGGTGATCAGCCAGGCCTGCTGACGCACGACGAGATGGTCACGCTCTACCACGAGTTCGGTCATGGCCTGCACCTGCTGATGACGCGGGTTGAAGAAAGCGCTCTATCGGGCATCCACGGCGTGGAATGGGATGCGGTAGAGCTGCCAAGCCAATTCATGGAGAACTGGTGCTACGAACCTGCGCTGCTCAAGACCTATGCGCGCCACTGGCAGAGCGGTGAACCGCTACCGGATGCGCAGATTGCCAAGCTGCGCGAATCGCGCGTGTTCCAGACCGGACTCGGCACGGTACGGCAGATCGAGTTCGCGCTGTTTGATCTGCGTCTGCACCGCGACTACGACCCTGCACGCGGCGCTGAAGTGCTGGCGCTGCTTGAACGCGTGCGCGACGAGGTGTCGGTGCTCAAGCCGCCGGCATTCAATCGCATGCCCTGGAGCTTCAGCCATATTTTTGCCGGCGGCTATGCCTCGGGCTACTACAGCTACAAGTGGGCCGAGGTGCTGTCGGCCGATGCTTTTGCCGCGTTCGAGGAAGCGGGCCTCACACCCGAGAAGCTGCGCGAGACGGGCAAGAAATTTCTCGAAGGCATCCTGTCGCGCGGCGGCTCGCGCGAAGCCGCGCAACTGTTCCGCGAATTCCGCGGCCGCGAGCCGAGCATCGAGCCGCTGCTGCGGCACAACGGCTTGACCGAGGCGGCTTGAGGCGGCGTTACAATCGGGTCGGAGGGTCAGCTCATGGGCAGATCAGTCGTGCAGTTGTTCGATCAGGCAGTCGAGATGAGCGAGGGCGACCGTGCGGCCTTGGCCGGCTTGCTGCTGGAAAGTATTGAAGGGCCCGCAGACCCGGATGTCGAAGCGGCCTGGGCGCGCGAGATCGAGCGGCGCGTGAAGGAACTCGACGAGGGCCGCGCGAAGCTGATTCCCTGGGAGCAGGTCAAGGCGGAATTGATCGCCGCGGAACATGCCGAGAAGCCTTGAGTTTCACCCGGATGCCGCGGTCGAAGCGCGCGAGGCGCGCCAGTGGTATGCCGAACGCAGCCTGATCGCGGCGCGCGCCTTTCTGACCGAACTGATCGCGGTGATGCGAACCGTGACGGATGATCCGGATCGCTGGCCCCGCTACTTGGCCGGCACGCGACGGTACTTCTTCCCGCAGTTTCCGTTCAGCCTCGTCTACCGCGTCACCGAAGCGAAGATCATTGTTGTCGCCATCGCACATCATCGACGCCGGCCCGGGTATTGGGCGAAAAGAAAATAAGCAGGAACGAAATGGCAAAAGCTTTTCCGCTGATCCGCAATGTCTCCGGTCTGTCCGCCGAATTTGACCTGCTCGTCATCGGCGGCGGCATCTACGGCGCGTGGACGGCGTATGACGCGGCCGTGCGCGGTCTGAAGGTCGCGCTGATCGAGAAGAACGACTGGGCCAGCGGCACCTCGTCGGCGTCGAGCAAGCTGATTCACGGCGGGTTGCGCTACCTCGAACACTACGAGTTCGCGCTGGTGCGCCACGCGCTGCGCGAGCGCAAGGTGCTGTCGAAGATCGCCGCGCACCTGGTGCGTCCGCTGGATTTCATCCTGCCGGTGTGGAAAGGCCCGCGCGCCTCGCCGCTCAAGCTCTCGGCTGGTCTCACCTTGTACGACGCGCTCGCGTTCGGCAGCGGGCCGGTGAAGCCGCACAAGCATTTCCGGCCCAAGAGCCTGCTCAAACACTATCCCTACGTCGATCCGGATCACCTGCTCGGCGGCTTCCGCTACGGCGACTGCCAGGAAGACGATGCGCGCATGACCATGACCGTGGTCGCCGCCGCACAGGCCGCCGGCGCGCTGTGCGCCAATCGCATGGAGGCCAAGGAGCTGCTGCGCGAGAACGGCGCGATCACCGGCGCCAAGGTGCGCGATGTCGAGGGCGGCACGAATTTCGAGATCCGCGCGCGCTGCGTGGTGAACTCCGCCGGGCCCTGGGCGCGTAGCCTGCTCGGGCCGCAGGCGCCGAAGGTGAAGCTGATCAAGGGCACGCATCTGCTGCTGCCGGCGATCCAGGGCTGCACCGAGGCCTTCCTGCTCACCGCGCGCGACGGGCGCGTGTTCTTCGTCATTCCCTGGTACGGCAAGACCCTCGTCGGCACCACCGAGTCCACGGTGGACAGCCCGGACGGCGTGCAGCCCACGGACGAGGAAACCAGCTATCTGATCGACGGCGTGCGCCGCGGCTTGCCCGGGCTGGGCTGGACCGAGAGCGACGTGATCGCGCGCTATGCCGGCGTGCGCACCTTGCAGGCCGATGACGCGGCGAGCCTGTCCGCGGTGTCGCGCGAGTTCGAGATCGTGGAGCCCGAGCCCGGATTGGTGCTGCCCATCGGCGGCAAGTACACGACCTCGCGCTGTGACGCGGTGGAGATCGTGGACAAGGTGCAGAAGGCGCTGGGCCAGAAGAAGACGCGGTCCAGCACGCACCTCAAGCGCCTGCCGGGCGCGCCGGATGCCGAGGAGTTCGATACCTGGCTACCGGCCGCCGCCAAGCGCCTGACCGGTGCGGGGCTCGACGGCGTGGCCGCCAGTTACGCGGCGCATCGCCACGGCACGCGCGTCGACGAGCTGCTCAAGCTGATCAGGAAGGACGCGACGCTCGCGCAGCGCGTACACGCCGACGCGCCGTTCATTCGTGCCGAAGTGAAGCTCGGGTTCCGCGACGAGATGGCGCTGTCCGCCGACGATGTGCTGCGCCGTCGCATGCCGCTCGCGCTGCTGGTGCCGGACCTGCGCGCCGCGCGCAAGGATGCCGAGACCCTGCGCGCATGAAGCTGCGTCCCGAACAGCTGGCCACGCATCTCGGTAAATCCTTACTGCCGGTTTATTTCGTCGCCGGCGAAGAGCCCCTGCTGATCGAGGAATCGCTGGACGCGATTCGGGCTGCGGCACGCGCCCAGGCTTATGTCGAGCGTGAAGTGTTTGACGTGGAGCGTGGGTTCTCCTGGGGCCGGGTGATCGAGTCCTGCAGCAGTCTGTCGCTGTTCGCCACGCGCAAGATTCTCGAGATCCGTATGCCCAAGGGCCCTAATCCGGGGCGTACCAAAGCGGCCGAAGAGGACGAGGACGGCGAATCGGGCGAAGACGGCACACGCAGTTCCATGGACGGCGCCAAGTTGCTCATCGAGATCGCGCAGCGACCACCGGCCGACACGCTGCTCATCGTCACCGCCGGCAAGCTGGACTATCGTCAGCAACAGGCGGCCTGGGTGTTGGCGCTGGAGAACGCTGGCGCCTCGATCTACGCCGCCGAGATCCCGGCAGACCAATGGTCGGGCTGGGTCGCCGCGCGCATGCGTGCCGCCGGGCTGAAAGCAGATGCGGACGCGGTGGAAGTGCTGGCCGAACGCACCGAGGGCAATGCCTTGGCTGCCAAGCAGGACATCGACAAGCTCGCCCTGCTGCATCCGGGCGGCGACTTGAGCGCGGAGCAGGTGCGCGAAGCGGTGGCGGATAGTTCTCGCTTCGATGCCTTTGACCTCGGTGACCGTATGTTGCTGGGCGATGCCAGCGGTGCTGCGCGCACCCTGATGCGCCTGCGCGAGGAAGGCCTGGACGCGCTGGCCGTGCTCGGTCCGCTGGCCTGGATCCTGCGCCAGTGGGCACAGGCGCAAGCGATCTTTGAGCGCAGTGGCGATACCGCACGCGCCTGCGCTGAGGCGCGCATCGCGCGGGCGCGCATTCCAGCCTTCAGCAAAGCCTTGCCGCGCACGCGCATGACCCAGCTGTACGGCTGGCTGCGCCAGGCCGCGGTGGTGGACCAGCTGTCCAAATCCACCGGCGGAAAAGAGCAGGCCTGGGAGGAGTTGCTAACATTGGTGTTAGCGGCCGCCGGGCGCCGCGTGGTGAGACCCATGGGGCTATGAGCGTTTCCGCTGCAAAGACTTCCGCTGCTGCCAAGACCGAGATCGCCGATTACATGCGCGAGAAGGGTGAGCGCGCTCGCGCCGCCAGCCGCGCCGTGGCGCGCGCCGATACCGGAATCAAGAATGCCTGCCTGTTCGCGCTGGCGCAGATCCTGGTCAGTGAGACGCGCAATATCCTGGCCGCCAACGACAAGGACATGCGCGCCGGCCGTGCCGCCAAGCTGGACGCGGCGCTGCTGGATCGTTTGGAACTCAACGAAGATCGTGTCACCGCCATGGCCGAAGGCGTGCGCGAAGTGGCCAACCTGCCGGACCCGGTCGGTGAACTCACCGACATGCGTCTGCGTCCGTCGGGCATCCAGGTGGGCCGGATGCGCGTGCCGCTGGGCGTGATCGGCATTATTTATGAGTCGCGTCCCAATGTGACCGCCGACGCTGCCAGCCTGTGCCTGAAGTCCGGCAACGCGGCCATTCTGCGCGGCGGGTCCGAGGCCATGCATTCCAACCAGGCCATCGCCCGCTGCATCCAGAAGGCGCTGCGCCAGGCCGGTTTGCCGGAAGACGCGGTGCGGGTGCTGGACATCACCGACCGCGGCACCGTCGGCCAGATGGTGTCGATGCCCGAATACATTGACGTGGTGATTCCGCGCGGCGGCAAGGGTCTGGTGGCGGCGGTTTCCAACAACGCGCGGGTGCCGGTGATCAAGCACCTGGACGGCGTCTGTCATGTGTTCATCGACCGTGACGCGGATCTGGAAAAAGCGATCGCGGTGTCGGTCAATGCCAAGACCCAGCGCTACGGCACCTGCAACACCATGGAAACCCTGCTGGTGGATGCGCCCATCGCCGAGCGCGTACTGCCGCAGCTGGGCCGCATCTATGACGAGGCCGGCGTCGAGATTCGCGGCTGCGAGCGTACGCGCGCGCTGCTGGTGAACGCGCGTCCTGCGTCCGAGGCGGATTGGCGCGAGGAGTATCTGGCGCCGGTGCTGGCGGTCAAGGTCGTGGATTCGCTGGACGAGGCCATCGACCACATCACGCGCTATGGCTCTGCGCATACCGATTCCATCGTCACCGAAAACTACACGCGCGCGCGCCGCTTCCTGCGCGAGGTGGATTCTTCCTCGGTGATGGTCAACGCCTCCACGCGCTTCGCCGACGGCTACGAGTACGGTCTGGGCGCCGAGATCGGCATCAGCACCGACAAATTCCACGCGCGTGGCCCGGTGGGCCTGGAAGGTCTGACCTCGCAGAAGTGGATCGTGCTGGGCGACGGCAATGTGCGTTGACGCCGGGCGCGAATGATCGCGCTGCCCTCACCCCACCGCTCGCTCCGCGAGCAGTCCCTCCCTCTCCCGCTGCGCGGGCGAGGGACGTTGGCCGGCGGCCGCTGGCCACCGACAGCATGTTGGTAGGCATCTTCGGCGGCACCTTTGCACCGATCCATCACGGACACCTGCGGCTCGCGATTGAACTGCGTGAGCGCTTGAATCTCGATCGCGTCCACCTGATTCCCTCCGGTCAGCCACCCCATCGGGACGCGCCTGCGATTTCGGCGCAGCGTCGCCTGAATTGGGTGCGTCTTGCCTGCGGCGACGAGCCGGGTCTGTACGTGGACGATCGCGAAGTCCGTCGTCCGGGTCGCAGCTTCACTTACGACACGCTGGCAAGCCTGCGCGCGGAAATGCCGGATGCCTCCCTGCTATTGCTGCTGGGCGAAGACGCGGCGCATCAATTCCATACCTGGCATCGCTGGCAGGAGATTCCGCAGCTCGCGCACCTGGTCTTGGTGCAGCGGCCGCTGGACTCGCCTGCCGCGGCCTTGGCGCCGGCGCTGGTGGACTTGATGGACGGCCGGCTCCGTCAGGACCCCGCGCAGCTGCGCACACCGCCCGCTGGTCTGTTCATGAACGCCACCTTGCCGCCGCTGGCGATCTCATCCACTCGCGTGCGTCGCCTGCTCAAGGCGCGCCGCTCGGTCCGCGGCCTGGTGCCGCAGGCCGTCATCGACTCATTCACCGCTGAGGACATCGACTTCCTGACCCATGACGAAGACCCCGCAAGCAACTGAAAGCCTGATCGACCTGGCGCTGCTGGCCATCGACGATCTCAAGGGCAAGGACGTGACCGTGCTGGATGTACGCGGTCTGACCACCATCACCGACACCATGATCATCTGTACCGGTACCTCCACGCGGCATGTGCGCTCGCTGGCACAGGCGGTGGTTGAGAAATGCAAGGACGCAGGCTATCGACCCACCGGCGTCGAAGGCATGGACGATTCCGAATGGGTGCTGGTGGACCTGGGCGAGGTCGTGGTGCACGCCATGCAGACCCAGGCGCGTGCCTTCTACCAGCTGGAGAAGCTGTGGGACATGAAGGAAGTCCGCGCCGCCGCCGGCTGAGGTGACTGTTGCGCGCGTCGCGCTGGCCGCGCGGCGATTCGTTTCGCCCCGCACCCGGCCGGATGATGCGGCTTGGTGTGAGGAGAACCCCTGATGAAGAGCGTCGCTGCGGTGGTCCTGTGTATATGCGTCGGTCTGCTGTCCGCATGCGGCGGCAGCCGCTCGCCGAACGCCGAGGAAGGCGGTCTGCCGCCGCTGCCGGCGCCCGATCCGCGCGCTGAACCCGGCCCCGCTGCCGGCCAGACACGCGCCGGACGCAGCTACAACCTGTTCATCGATGCGCCGGACGGGCGCCCCATCAGCTTCACCGTGCATGAACCCACGCAGATGGTCGGCGGGCAGAAATATCCCCTGCTGCTGCACGGTCACGGCTTCGGCCTGTTCAAGGTCAACGCCCTGCAACGCGGGCTGGAAGCGCCGGTCGGCACACCGCTGGCGGACATCCAGACGGTCAAGCAATTCCTCGACGCCGGCTACGGCGTGCTGTCCTTCGACCAGCGCGGCTTCGGCGCGTCCGGCGGCACGGTGACGGTGATGGACCCGGATCGCGACGGCGCCAGTCTGATCGCCCTGGTGGACTGGGCGCAGGTCAATCTGGACTGGCTGCAGTACCGCGACGGCAACATGGTGCTGGGCGCCTACGGCGGTTCGTACGGCGGCGGGTATCAGCTGCTGCTCAACAACATCGATCCGCGGCGGCGTCTGGACGCCATCGTACCGAGCATCACTTGGAATGACCTGAGCTACAGCCTGTCGCCGGGCGGTGTGCTCAAGTCTGGCTACGGTGTGGCGCTGACCGCGGTGGGTGAGGTCGGCAGCATCGCCAATCTCGACAACGAGGTGCGACGGCTACTGATCAACGGCCTGGCCAACAACCGCTTCAGTGATGAGGAACAGGCGCGCCTGATCTACCGCAGCAACCGTTATTTCTGCGACGGCGACAGCCAGCCCGGCCGACGCGCGGCAAGCGCACCGCGCGCGGTGGACGCGCTGTTCTTCCAGGGCATGCACGACGTCTTGTTCAACCTCAACGAGGCCGTGGCCAACTACGAATGCCAGAGTCGCGCCGGTGGCGACGTGCGCCTGTTCAGCTACAACATCGGCCACGTGCTGCCCTCGGGCACGGGCTTGATTTCGGGTGGGCTGTCGGCGCCGGCTGATTTCGCCCGCTGCGGTCCGTATATCGCCGGCGAAATGACCCTGACCTGGTTCAACGCCAAGCTCAAGCGCGATGCCGCCGCGCAGTCCGCGGTCAATGCCTTCCCCGAACACTGTCTGGTGCTGGAGTCCAATGGCCAGGGCGTGGTACTGGATCGCGTTCCACGCGGCGGCGTCGGCTATCCGATTGCGCAGACCTTGGTCGCGCAGTTGCTGCCGCTGCCGGTCAGCGTGCCGCTGTTCACCGCCGAGATTCCGACCGTCGTTGCCGGTATTCCGGAAATCACCCTGACACTCACGCATCCGCTGGCGCTGCCGGAATCGCCGCTGATGCTGCCGCTGGGTATCGATCTGAACGACGCCATCGTGTTCGTCTCGCTCGGCGTCAGTCGTTTTGGCCTGATCCCGGCGCAGCTGGAAATCGTCGACGATCAGGTGCGACCGGTGCGCGGCTTCGGCACGCAGACGCTGGATCTGAACGGCATCGGCATCAAGCTCAATCCGGGGGATCGGCTGGAACTGCTGCTGGTTGGCCAGTCATTGCCGCAGTACCCGGTGATCGTCGCGCGCAATCCGCTGCTGCCGGCGATTCAGGTGTCCGGTAGCGTGCGCGTGCCGGTGCTCGGTGATGTGGAGACCGTGGAATAAATGCACCTGCGGCTCATCGCCATCGGCCAGCGCATGCCGGCCTGGGTCGCGACCGGCTTCGAGGATTACGCCGCGCGCATGCCGCGTGAGTTGAAGCTCGAACTGGTGGAACTGCCGCTGGCACAGCGCGGCAAGAACGCGGATCTGGAGCGGGCGAAAAATTCCGAAGGCGACAAGCTGATCGAGCGCTCCGACAACACCCATCGCGTCGTGCTGGATGAACGCGGCATGGCCTGGACCAGCACCGATCTGGCGATGCGTCTGCAACAGTGGATGCAGAACGGCCGCGATGTGTCCTTCCTGGTCGGCGGTCCCGATGGCCACTCCGCTGCGGTGACGCAGCTCGCCGATGAACGCTGGTCGCTATCGAAACTGACCCTGCCGCACGCGCTGGTGCGCGTCTTGATTGCCGAACAGCTCTATCGCGCCTGGAGCTTTACCGCGAATCACCCCTATCACCGCGCGTAGGGCGGGCCGCGCCCGCCGTCTGACCTTTATTCTCTTCCGACCGCGGCGGCCACGGGCCGCCCTACGCGGGGCCCGTGCTTGGTGTTGCGACGTGGGCCGCGCTCGCCTCAACTCTGCGGATGCATCAGACCGGCCAGCTCGGTGCGGCTGCTGACGCCCAGCTTGCGATAGACGCGATACAGGTGATTGGCCACAGTTGAAGGCGCCACGCCAATCTTGCGCGCGGCCTGCTTGAACGACATGCCCTGCGACACCGCGGTGACGATCTCGCGCTCGCGCGCGGTGAGCCGGTCCAGCGGCCCGGACTTCCAGATCTGCAGCATGAACAGATCACCCAGCGCAGCGCACTGCACGCTGAGCTTGCCGCGCGTCACGCTCTGGCCCGGCTCGGGCATGTCAAATGGCAGACCCTGGCGCGCGCGATGCCCGGGGAAATGTTCTTCAATCAGATCCAGAAACCGCGGTTGCACCTCGTGCACCAGACCGTGCTTGTCGACGACGGCGGCACCGCGACCGATGACCGAGTCGGTGTTGCGCAGCAGGTGCAGGAAGAAGCTGTGCGAGGCGGCGTTGAACAGGTGAAACGTGATGTGTTGCTGGCAGGCGCGCTCGGCATCGCTGAACGGACGCGCGGCATCACGCCGGTACAGCGTCACCAGCGAATACAAACCGCTGCGTTCGTCGCGATGGCCGGTGGACAAAATCCGCTCGATGCCCTGCGGCGCGAACACCCGGCGGTAGATCTCCGAGGCGTGGAACTCCGCATCGGACAGCACGCTGCGCATGTCCACCGGCGCTTCCAGGCTGGCCAGGATGCGCGGCAGCAGCGGATTGATCGCCGCGGTGGCCTCCAGTTGCTGCGGAAAATCCGCGGGCAGGCCGATCACAGTGGACGTGTGGAAGCGCAGATTGGCGGCGGTACCGCTGCCCCAGAGCGCGCCGTCACAGGGAATCAGTTGCGCCACCTGTTGCAGCGCCCAGGCGCGGTAGCGTTCCGGCGGCACGCCAAGCGCGTTGCGGTAGAGACGCGCGATCAGTGCGTCGGCGGGGTCTGGCGTGGCCTTTGGATGATCCATGCAAGCCAGAATGTAACAGTCGCCTCGCGCCTAGTCGCGCGGCGCCGTCAGGCAGGCACGCAGCTGGGCAAGGGCACCGATCCCCTCGGTGAACACGAACAGCCACAACACCGGCGGTGCGTCCTGTGCCAGCACGAACCAGACGATCAGCAGCGCCACCGCGCTGCGGCCGATGACGTCGATGAACGCGAGCAGGCCGATCGGCATGAGCAGTCGGGCGGCAACCCAGACGCCCACCAGCACACCGGACAGGTTGACGAAGAACATCTGCAGCGCACCGAATTCCGGCGCCGTGGCGACGCCGCCGAACAGGCCGTTGAGCCAGTAGATCGCGTCCAGGAACAGCACCGCGGTGAACGGTAGGGCCAGCGACAACACGCCGGAATCGAGCATGGCCCAGAAGCGCACGGTGCGTGGCGAGACGTGCGCGAAGCGAGTTTGCAGGGTCATGGACGCGGGGCTTGGCTGGATTGCACGAGCCGGGAGCCTGACAATCCGCCGCCCTCCCTGTCTAGCGCCGTTTCGTGACTGTGCAATTCGAGCTGATCTCCACCGATGGTCCCGCCCGCCGCGGCCGCCTGCACTTTGCCCGCGGCACGGTCCAAACGCCGGCCTTCATGCCGGTGGGGACCTACGGCACGGTCAAGGGCCTGAGTCCGGCCGAGGTGCGCGCCACCGGCGCCGAGATTTTGCTCGGCAACACCTTTCATCTGATGCTGCGGCCGGGCGCGGAGACCATGCGCAAGCTCGGCGGCCTGCACAAATTCATGGACTGGGACGGCCCCATCCTCACCGACTCCGGCGGCTTCCAGGTGTGGAGCCTGAGCGGCCTGCGCAAGATCACCGAAGAGGGCGTGAAGTTTGCCTCGCCCATCAATGGTGATCGCGTGTTCCTGTCGCCGGAGGATTCCATCCGCATCCAGCACGCGCTGGGCAGCGACATCATCATGCAGTTCGACGAATGCACGCCGCATCCGGCTACCGAAAAGCAGGTGCGCAAGTCCATGGAGATGAGCGCGCGTTGGGCGGCGCGCTGCAAACAGGCGCACGGCGACGCCCACGGCGCGCTGTTTGGCATCGTGCAGGGCGGCATGCTCGAAGACCTGCGCCGTGAATCGCTGCAAAGACTCACCGAGATCGACTTCGACGGCTACGCCCTGGGTGGACTCTCCGTGGGGGAAACCGAAGCCGAGCGCCTGCACGTGCTTGACGCCATCGGCACGCATCTGCCCGCAGATAAACCGCACTACCTCATGGGTGTGGGCACGCCGCGCGATCTGGTGCAGGCGGTGGGACGCGGCATCGACATGTTCGACTGCGTGATGCCCACGCGTCACGCGCGCAACGGACATCTGTTCACTTCGCAGGGCGTGGTCAAGCTGCGCAACGCGCAGCACCGCGAAGACCCGGCGCCGCTGGACCCGAATTGCGACTGCCACACCTGCATGCGCTACTCGCGCGCCTATCTGCATCATCTGGATCGCTGCAACGAAATGCTCGGACCGCGGCTCAACACGATTCACAACTTGCACTACTACCAGAACGTCATGCGGCGGATTCGCAGCGCAATCGAGGCGCAGCGTTTTGATGCCTTTGCCCAGGATTTTCTGGCCAGTCCCGAGGGTGCGGTGCGGAAGGCGGGGAAAACCTGATGGAGAGTCCAGAAAGCGCTCGCCGTCTGCGACGGCGTAGCTATATTTTTCTG
>JBQTJH010000020.1:0-13368 GCA_052387335.1 Panacagrimonas sp.
TGTACTTCAAGCACACCTCGCCGCGCATTCCTTCCGCTGCGCAAAAGCGACCTCCGCCGCAGCGAACATTCATATGACAACAGACCCTAGCCTTTCACTGATGAACCACGCCATCGAAACCCGCCGCTACACCGTGGCGCGCAGCGCGGTCTGGTGGCGCACCGCTTTCACGTGATCAATCCCGAAGCGCGCGGCCACGGCGATAGCGACTGGGCGCCGGACGGCACCTACACCCTGGCCGCGCTCGCCGACGACTTGCGCGCGGTGATCGCCATCCTGCCCTCGCCGCCAGCGCTGATCGGCGCGTCCATGGGCGGCGCCACGGCGCTATACCTTCTCGGCAATCACCCCACAGCGCTGGCCAGCGCGCTGGTCATGGTGGACATCGTGCCGCGGATCGAAAGCGCCGGCGGCCACAACATCGGCCAGTTCATGCGCGCCAACCCTCAGGGTTTTGCCTCCAGAGCGATATCGTCAGCGACGCTGGCGTGGAAGAATTCCGCGCACACCTGCCGCAACTCGAAGTATTCAACCTGCGGGATGCCGGCCACATGGTGGCCGGCGACCGTAACGATGCGTTCAACAACGCGGTGGTGGAATTCCTGATGCGTCGGCGCGACGCCTAGCTCAGCGCGCGTGCGGCGGCCGCGGCCTTCGATATTTCGATACTGACATCGCGCGGGCCCATGGGCTCGCCGCAGCCGCTGCAGACGATCCGGGGCTCGCTGCGCTTGCCGCAGCGCTGGTGGCGTAATTTCACCGGCTTGCCCTGTGGCCAGTCGTGCCAGCGATCACCCCAGGCGCGCAAGGCCATGATCACCGGCCACAGGTCTAGGCCCTTGGCGGTGAGCTGGTATTCATAGCGCGTGGGGCGCTCCTGGTAGGCGTGGCGCTCCACGATGCCGGCGTCCTGCAACTTGCGCATGCGCAGGCTCAGCAGATGCGGAGACACGCCGGTGCGCACCAGTAGCTCGTCAAAGCGATGACTACCCAGAAACAACTCGCGCAGCACCATCAACGTCCAGGAATCACCGACGAGGTCAATGCTGCGCGCCACAGGACAATCCTGATGACCAATGTCCGAACGGGGCATGGTGTATTCACTTCAAAATTGCGAAGCCGCGCGACGGCTGCTGCCGCTGGGGCGCGGCACGGTGCTCTTTACCGGCGCCTCCGGCAGCCTGCGCGGCAAGGCCGGCTTCGCCCATTTCGCTGCGGCCAAGGCCGGGCTGCGCATGATTTCCCAGAGCATGGCTACGCTGCGGTTCCTGCGCTCCGGCGACGCGCGACCTGCCTTCGCTCGCTACGGTTTTGTGATAGGTCCTTTGCACACCGGATACCGACAACATGCAGGTCAAGGGCAACATCGAGTTTTCCGTCGTTGAACAAAACGCCGACAAGGTCGTGGGCGAGATGCCGGTTCAGGGCGGCATCCTGAATCCGTTCGGCACCGTGCACGCCGGCGCCACGCTGTGGTTTGCCGATGTCTGCGCCACCGTGCTCGCGTTTGGCGGCGCGCAGATGTCGGCAGGTGTTGCAGGCTTTCCGCTGGCCATCAGCCTGGACGCCAAGCTGCTGGGCAACCAGAACGACGGCGTGCTGCGCGCAACCGCGGTGTATGTGAAAAAAGGCAAGCGCCTGTCGGTGGTGCGCACCACAGTCACCGGCGCCGATGGGCGCCTGATCGCAGACGTGACCACCCGCCACGTGCCGGCTTGAGGCTGAACAAGGTTCGCGCTGCACCCGACACGCGCTAGCCTCACGGTCCCGCGTCTGCAATTGACGGACGCGGATCATTCCAAGGAGTCCAATCATGAAACGTATCCTGATGGCGGCCGCCCTGCTTGCCGTTGCGAGCAGTGCTTCGGCCGAGAGCCGCATCGGTTCTTCGCTGAGCACCCTGGTGTCCGGCAACACCCAGTTCCCCGGCGGTCTGGCTGCAGCGGGCCAATTGTTTCTGGCCGGTCAGGTCACGCCGGGCTTCGCCGCCGGCCGCAATGGCTTCAGCGGCTTTGCCGTCATTGCCACCGACGGCACGCCACTGGCGCCCCTGGGTCTGGCGGCCGAGCAGCAGTTCCTGCTGTTTTACGACGCGCTGCTGCCGCTGTATCTGGCCCTGGACGAACCCGCGGCCAAACTCGCCGCACTCGGCAAGCCAGTTGCGCAGCCGCTGTCGGACGGTGTCGCCTTATTCGCCGATGTGTTCTCCGGCGTCGTCAGTCAGCTGCCGCCGCTGCCCGGACTGGATTAAGCGCGAACCCAGGCGCCGACCTACCCGCTAGCGAGTCGATCACGGAAGCTCGACACTAGCGGGATGACTGAATTGATTGTGAAGGCCGCACTGGCCTACCTGCTCGGCAATCTCATGGGCGGGCATTTGGTGGGGCGACTGCGCGGCGTGGACTTAGGAAGCGTCGGCAGCGGCAATATTGGCGCCACCAATGCACTGCGCACCCAGGGCAAGGGGTTTGCCTTGTTGGTGCTGGCCATCGATGTGGCCAAGGGCCTGGCCGGTGCACTGCTGATTCCGGTGCTGCCCATCGTCGAGTCGGGGACCGCTGTCGACCCTGGCACCCTGGGTTTTGTCTGCGGCGCAGCCGTGACCTTGGGCCATTGCTATCCGGCGCTGTGGCGCTTCAAGGGCGGCAAGGGCGTGGCGACGCTGGCCGGTGTGTTCGGCGCTCTGCTGCCCTGGAGCCTGCCGCTGATCCTTGCCGGTTTTGTGCTGGTGGTGATGCTGACCGGCTTCGTCAGCCTGGCGACCCTGGTCGCCACCGCCCTCGCTGGTCTGTACGTGGCCTGCATCGATGCGCGCGGCGCCTGGTCTGATGCCGGCGCCTTCACTGCCTTCATGGCGGCGCTGGTGCTATTCAAGCATCGCGACAATGTGCAGCGCCTGATCGCAGGCGAGGAAAGTCGTTTCGAGAAATTGCGCGTGATCGGCCGATGGCTAGACCGCTGAGCGACGAAGATCTGCTGCGACTGGTCGACGCGCTGGCCTCGGGCCAGTGGCAGTCGGGCGAGGCGCTGGCCAGCGCAGCCGGGCTGACGCGCGCGGGCCTGGCCAAGCGCATCGCGCACCTGCGCCAATGGGGGCTGAATATTGAATCCAAGTTCGGTCAGGGCTACCGGCTGGCGCGGCCGCTGGAGCGGCTGGATGTGGACCCTCTGCGCGCGGTGCTGCCGCATGACCTGAGCGTGGACGTGCAGCCGCTGGTGGACTCGACCAACCGCGTGCTGATGGACGCCAATCCCGACGCCGATCCGCAGGCGCTGCTGGCCGAGTACCAATCGGCCGGACGTGGCCGCCGCGGCCGCGAGTGGCGCTCGCCCTTCGGCGCCAATCTGTATCTGTCCATCGCCTGGACTTATCCGCTGTGGCCGCCGCAACTGCCGGCGCTGTCGCTGGCCGTGGGCGTGGTCTGCGCGCGCGCGCTGCACGCCGCGGGTGTGGATGGGGTGCGCCTGAAATGGCCGAACGATCTATGGGTGGACGGTCGCAAGCTCGGCGGCATCCTGATCGAGCAGCGCGGTGAGTCGCGGGACCTATGCCGCGTGGTGGTCGGCGTCGGTATCAACGTGGCGATGCACAAGGCCCAGGCCGGCCACATCGACCAGGCCTGGATCACGGTGGACGAGGCACTCGCCCTGTCCGGTCGCCCGCCCGCGTCGCGCACGCAACTCGCCGGTGCGCTGCTGCACGGCCTGCATGAATGTCTATCGCGTTACACCGTCATGGGCTTTGGCCCGTACCGCGACGAGTGGCTGCAACTGGACGCCATGCGCGAGCGCGAAGTACAGGTGCCCGGCGACGAGCGACTACGCGGCATCGGACGCGGCATTGATCCCAGCGGCGCGTTCCTGATCGAAACACGCGAGGGTCTGCGCGCGATCCACGCCGGCGATGTGTCCTTGAGGCCGGCGTGATGCTGTTGCTGGACATCGGCAATACGCGGCTCAAATGGGCTCAGATTGATGCAGGCCAGCTGCATCCGGGCGGTGCCGTGATGCACGGTGGCGATCCTGCAGCGGCGCTGGCCGCGCTGGATCTGGCCGCGCCCACGGCCATCCGCATCGCCAATGTCACCGGCGCCGACACCGAACGCGCGGTGGATCAACTATGTCGCTCGCGCTGGCAGCAGCCCGCGCGCTTTGCCCACGCCGAGCGCGAGTGCCAGGGCTTACGCAACGGCTATGCGCAAGCGCAGCGGCTGGGCGTGGATCGCTGGATTGCCATGCTCGCGGCCTGGACCACGCAGCGTTCCGCCTGCGTGGTGGTGGATGCAGGCACCGCGCTGACCGTCGATGTGATCGATGCGCAGGGTCAGCATCTGGGGGGGTTGATCGCCGCCGGCCTGCATACGTCTGAAAAAGCCGTGCTCGGCGCCACGCGCTTCCCGACGCGTGACACGCCGCTGAAGAATCACGCCGGTCTTGGGCTGGATACCGAGGCCTGCGTGCGCCAGGGCGCGATGCTGTCGGTGCTCGGCGCCATCGATCGCGCCTGCGCGCGCATGCCCGCCGCACAAAGACTGATCACCGGCGGCGACGCGCAGACGCTGCTGCCGTTTCTGGGCGAGAACTGGGACCTACGACCCGATCTGGTGCTGCAAGGACTGCTGGCGCTGGACTAGGACACTGAAGCAGGACACTGGACCGGGGCGATACCGAGGGCCATACCCACGGGTGGGCCCGAACCTCGCCCACATCGCATACGATTTCGGTCCCTGCGGCACGGCGCGTGCATCCAACAGACGCCAGAGCAGAATCGAGAGAGGATCCCAGATGCGCATCAAGAAGCTGCTCGTTGCCAACCGTGGCGAGATTTCCATCCGCGTCATGCGCGCGGCCGCCGAAATGGGCATCCGCACCGTCGCCATCTACGCGCACGAGGATCGTTTCGCGCTGCATCGCTTCAAGGCCGACGAAAGTTATCTGGTCGGCAAGGGCCAGAAGCCGATCGCGGCGTATCTCGACATCGCGGACATCATCCGCATCGCCACCGAGGCGCAGGTGGACGCAATCCATCCTGGGTACGGCTTCCTGTCCGAGAACCCCCTCTTCGCCGAAGCCTGCGCTGCCGCCGGCATCGCGTTTGTCGGGCCCAAGCCCGAGGTATTGCGCACCCTGGGCGACAAGGTCGCCGCGCGCGCCGCGGCCATGGCGGCGAACGTGCCGATCCTGCCCGCGTCCGGCACCCTGCCGCTGGACGTGGAAGAAGTGAAAAAGATCGCCGCGCAGATCGGCTATCCGGTGATGCTCAAAGCCAGCTGGGGCGGCGGCGGTCGCGGCATGCGCGCCATCGAATCGGAAGCCGAGCTGCCCGGTCTGCTGGAATCGGCGCGGCGCGAAGCCAAGGCCGCGTTCGGCAACGACGAGGGCTATCTGGAAAAGCTGGTGCGCCGCGCGCGCCATGTCGAGGTGCAGATCCTGGGCGATCAGCACGGCAATGTGATGCACCTGTTCGAGCGTGACTGCTCGGTGCAGCGGCGCAATCAGAAAGTGGTGGAGCGCGCACCCGCGCCCTATCTCACACAAGAACAACGCGAGGAGCTGTGCAGTGCGGCGGTGCGCCTGTGCAGGAGCGTCAACTACAGCCACGCCGGCACCGTCGAATTCCTGATGGACGCGGATACCGGCCTGTTCTATTTCATCGAGGTCAATCCGCGCGTGCAGGTGGAGCACACCGTCACCGAGGAAGTGACCGGCGTGGATATCGTCAAATCACAAATCCGCGTCACCGAAGGCGCGCGCATCGGCGATCCCGAAGACAAGGGAATGCCCAAGCTGCCGACACAGGACACGGTCAGGCTCGATGGCCACGCGCTGCAATGTCGTGTCACCACCGAAGATCCGGAAAACGGCTTCACCCCAGACTACGGACGGCTCATCGCCTACCGCAGTCCCGCGGGTTTCGGCATTCGCCTGGACGGCGGTACGTCTTACGCCGGCGCTGTGATCACGCCCTACTACGATTCCTTGCTGGTGAAAGTCACCGCCTGGGCGCAGACCTCGGACGAAGCGATCTCGCGCATGCACCGCGCGCTGACCGAGTTCCGCATCCGTGGCTTGGCGACGAATCTGATGTTCGTCGACAACGTCATCCGCCATCCGCTGTTTGCCAGTGGCGAGTGCACCACGCGCTTCATCGACACCACGCCAGAGCTGTTCGTGTTCACGCCGCGCAAGGATCGCGCGACCAAGCTGCTGCGCTTCATTGGCGAGGTCGTCGTCAACGGCAATCCGGAGATGAAGGGGCGTAAGCCGCCTGAGGGTCTGTTGCCTGAACCCAAGCGTCCAGCGCTGTCCTTGAAGACGCCGATCCCGACCGGCACGCGCGACCGTCTCAAGCAGCTCGGTCCCAAGGGCTTCGCCGACTGGCTCAAGAGCGAGAAGCGCGTGTTGCTGACCGACACGACCATGCGTGACGCGCACCAGTCGCTGTTCGCCACGCGCATGCGCAGCAAGGACATGCTGGCGATCGCACCGTACTACGCGCGCATGGCGCCGAATCTGTTCTCGCTGGAATGCTGGGGTGGCGCCACCTTCGACGTGGCGCTGCGCTTTCTGAAAGAGGATTCGTTTGATCGGCTCGCGGGCCTGCGCGAACACATCCCGAACATTCCGTTCCAGATGCTGCTGCGCTCGGCCAACGCGGTGGGCTACACCAACTACGCCGACAACGTGGTGAAATTTTTCGTCAAGCAGGCGGCTGAGGCTGGCGTGGATATCTTCCGCGTGTTCGACTCGTTGAACTGGGTGGAGAACATGCGCGTCGCGATGGACGCCGTGATCGAATCCGGTGGCGTCTGCGAGGGCACCATCTGCTACACCGGCGATCTGTTCGATGCATCGCGGTCGAAGTACAACCTCAAGTACTACGTCGACATGGCCAAACAACTGGAGAAGGCCGGCGCGCACATCCTGGGCATCAAGGACATGGCCGGCGTGTGCAAGCCGCGCGCGGCACGCGAGCTGGTGCGGGCGCTGAAGAATGAGGTCGGCATTCCGCTGCATTTCCACACCCACGACACCAGCGGCATCGCCGCCGCCTCGGTGCTGGCCGCGGTGGAAGCGGGTTGCGATGCCGTGGATGGCGCGCTCGATGCCATGTCCGGCCTGACCAGTCAGCCCAATCTCGGGTCCATCGCTGCCGCGCTTGCGGGTTCGGAGCGTGACCCCGCCATCGATCTGGGCGCGCTGCGCGAGCTGTCGGATTACTGGGAGGGTGTGCGCAAGTTCTACGCGCCCTTCGAAGCCGATATCCGTTCCGGCACCGGCGATGTCTACAACCACGAGATGCCGGGCGGGCAGTACACCAATCTGCGCGAACAGGCGCGCTCGCTGGGTCTTGAATCGCGCTGGGCCGAGGTGTCCAAGGCCTATGCGGACGTCAACAAGCTGTTCGGCGACATTGTGAAGGTCACGCCTTCATCCAAGGTCGTCGGCGATATGGCGCTGTTCATGGTGGGCCAGAATCTGACGCCGGCCGAGGTCGCCGATCCGGACAAGTCCATCGACTTCCCGGAATCCGTGGTGCAGTTGTTTCGCGGCGAACTCGGTTATCCCGCTGATGGCTGGCCGTCTGCGCTGCAGGCCAAGGTGCTCAAGGGCAAGACGCCGGTGCAGGGTCGCATCGGCGATCACCTGCCGCCGGTGGACCTGGAGGCTGCGCGGGCCGAGGGCGAGAAGGCGGTGGGCTACAAGCTCGATGATCGCGACCTGGCCTCGTACCTGATGTATCCCAAAGTGTTCAAGGATTTTGCCGAAGGCCGCAAGCTCTACGGCGATCTGTCCGAGCTGCCCACGCCCACGTTTTTCTACGGCATGCGCGAGCAGGAAGAGATCAGCGTGGACATCGACCAGGGCAAGACCCTGGTGATCCGACTGCAGGGCAGCACCGAGTTGCCGGAAGAAGGTCTGGTCAAGCTGTTCTTCGAGTTGAACGGCCAGTCGCGGCAGATTCGTGTGCCCAAGGCCGGCGCCGCAGCCGCCCAGCTCGAACGGCCGAAGGCCGATGAAACCAACGCCAATCACATCGGCGCGCCCATGCCCGGTATGGTCGTGCGCGTCGCCGTCGCCGAAGGTGCGAGCGTGGCCAAGGGTGAACCGCTGGTGGTGCTGGAGGCGATGAAGATGGAGACCGTGATCGCGGCCCCGCGTGACGCCAAGGTCAGCAAGGTGCATATCAAGTCCGGTACGCCGGTGAACGCGCGCGACCTGCTCATCGAGCTGATCGACGCCTGAGCCGTATGCATAACGACACGCAGTCTCGTCAGCGTCATCCGCGGTGTGTACATTCCCGCGTGAGCTGACGGTAATGTCAGAGCTACGGCCATGCGGTCGCGGCGCACCGGGGATCAAGCAATGCGTGTACATGGAATCAGAGGGTGGCGTTGGCTGGCGGCGGGCCTGCTGAGTCTGTCCGGCGGCGTCGTGCAAGCGCAGCTGCAGTCGCTGCTGGCGCCGCAGACGCTGCAGGTGGGTTGCGACTGGATCCTGGCCTACGACTCGACGATTCCTGATCGCGGCAATTACGCCTTTCCCGAGACCCATGCGCGCTACTGGGTGGCGGTGATCTCGGACACGGTGCCCGCCGGCTCGCGTCTGAAGATCGAGGGGCGGTACCCCGACGCGCGCTACTCCGCGCTGCACGTGCATGACGGCAATCTGTTCGTACATGACGCGCTCAGCGACAACGAATTCGCGCCCGATCCCGGCAGCGTCAATCGCAACCTGGACCGTACGCGCCGTGACATCGACCTGCCCACCGGCGGTTCCTACACCGGTTACGTCAACATCGGCCAGAGCAAGCCGCCCATCCGCACGGCCAACACCTTGTACCGACCTGCGCCGGCGCTATTCGACAGCAAGGTCAAGAAACGCACCGCGCTGGCCTATCGCACCTATCTGGCGGAGGGCGACAACACCGGGGGTGTCGATCTGCCCAAGCTCACCCTGCTCACGCCGCAGGGCGCGCGGGCTTTGTCGCCGGCCGTGGACAAGCCCACGTGCGACGCCATCCAGGCGCAGTTCGCAGTGGCCGCGGTGAGTCTGCCGGTGTCCTTGCTGCAGCCGCTGATCCCGGAAGCGATTCCAGTGTTCAAGAAGTTCGACGGCGCGCTGCTCAACGCCACCGGTCTGGGTGTGGGTTTCAATCCGCACAACGGCTTTCTCGCCGCCAAGACCGATCTGGCCTACGGCGACATGGTGCT
Organism: Panacagrimonas sp.; assembly: GCA_052387335.1. Taxonomy (GTDB): domain Bacteria; phylum Pseudomonadota; class Gammaproteobacteria; order Nevskiales; family Nevskiaceae; genus Panacagrimonas. Next base: position 9,216 of record JBQTJH010000020.1, read on the forward strand.
GGTGCGCGGCCAGCTACCCACCTACACCACTCAGGATCAACCCGACCCGACGCCGCAGCTGCGCTACTGGTCGCTGTGCCAGAGCGGCGCAGCCAGCACCAAGGTGGTGGCCTGCGTCGCCGATCAGAGCACGCCGCTGGACGAGCACGGTTACTACAACGTGGTGCTGAGCAAGCACACGGCGCGCCCCGCCACGCTGCCCACGTCGTTTGCCTGGCTACCGATGGGCACCGAGAAGCAGGGCGCGATGACCGTGCGCGAACTGCTGGCGCATCCGCAGTTCGCCAAGTCCATCGAGAAGGCCAGCACACGCAACACGGCGCTGGATCGCGATACCTACATGCCGGTGGCGACCTACTGTTCGCAAGCCGTGTTCGATAGCGCCCGCACGCAACAACTCAGCGCCGAGGCCACGTTCATCGCCTGTCAGGCTGCGCGTGGTCTACTGCCCGGCCTGTAAATCTTTTCTTGAATGAGGTCTGCCATGCCTTCGCTCCGTTCGCCGCACGCGCTGCTGTCTGTCCTTACGCTGACCCTCGCGCTGGGACTGGGCGGCCTGCTCAGCTCCGGTTGCGCACTGGCCGCGGGCAAGGGCCAGACGGTGGACGTGGAGATGCGCTCGGGCGTGCTCAAGCGCAACTATCGCCTATACATCCCGAGCGGCTATCAGAAGAACAAACCGGCGCCGCTGATCATTGCCCTGCACGGCGGCCTGGGCACCGGCAAGGTCATGGCCGAGCACGCGGGCCTGAGTGACGATGCGGATCGCGCGGGCATGCTGGTGGCCTACCCCGATGGCATCGGTCGCGGCTGGAACGCCGGCAGCTGCTGCGGCGATCCCATGGAAAAGCAGGTCAACGACGTGCTGTTCATGCGCAATCTGATCGAAGACGTGAAGAGCAAGTACAGCGTCGATTCCAAGCGCATCTATGGCACCGGCTTTTCCAACGGCGCCATGCTGCTGCATCGCGTGGCCTGCGAGGCGCCCGAGTTGTTCACCGCCATCGCGCCGGTATCCGGCGGCATCATGGTCCCCGAGTGCCAGGCCAAGACCGCGCCTGCAGTGCTGCTGGTGCAGGGCCGCGCCGACGACCGCATCTTCTGGGACGGCGGTACGTTCAGTGGCACTTATCGACCTTCGATCAAGGAAATCGTCGCCAGCCTGCGCACGCGCAATCAGTGCAGCAGCCAGGAGGTGGTCACACGCAAGCAGGGCGTGGTCACCTGCATGACCCTCAAGGGCTGTGCCGCGGGCAAGGACGTGTCCTGGTGCGGTCTGGACGGCGTGGGCCACCAATGGGCCGGCGGCAAGACCATATTGCCGCGCATCCTGGGCAAGAACACCGACGAGTACGACACCTCGGCCGAAGTGGTGAAGTTCTTCGCCGCGCACTGAGTCCCGTCAGCGCCGATGCCCACGGCGTCAGGTTGATCTGCCGACAACCCGTGGCGGCCTGCACAGCGCGCCCCTAAGCTTGGCGGCATCCGCGGGCAGGCGCGTGACGTAATGACGCGGGCAATTGCCATACTCCCTCCATGAATATCGCCGTCATCGGCTCGGGCATCTCCGGGCTTTCTGCTGCTTATTTCCTGTCGCAGCACCACAGCCTGACCCTGTTTGAGCAGGACAGTCGCGTCGGTGGTCACACCAACACCATCGAAGTGCCGCTGGCCGGAGGCGGCGTGCAGCCGGTGGATACCGGCTGGATCGTTTACAACGGCATCAACTATCCCAATCTCACCGCGCTGTTCCAGCAACTCGCGGTCAAGACACGGCCGACCAGCATGTCCTTCGGCGTGTCCCTGGGTAAGGGCGCTTACGAGTGGATGGGCAGCGATCAGTTCTGGACCGTATTCGCGCAGCCGGCGAACCTGTTCAAGTGGTCGCACCTGCGCATGCTGATCGACATCCTGCGACTCAACGCGAAGTGCAATGCCTTGTTGAAGTCCGGCGTCTTGCCGGACGGCACGCTGGGCGACTTTCTGGCCACGTCGGGTCTGTCCAGGGAGCTGGCCAGCCGCTACCTGCTGCCCATGGCCGGACTCATCTGGAGCTGCTCGCCGAAGAAGGCGATGGATTATCCGGCGGCGGATTTCATGCGCTTCTTCGACTCGCACTCGCTGTTCACTGCCACCCAGCAACCCACCTGGCACACCGTAATCGGCGGATCGCACCAGTATCTGAAACCCTTGCTGAATGGCTTCAAGGGGCGCCTGCGCTTGAACACGCCCGTGCGCGGCATCACGCGCGATCCGAGCGGCGTGAGTCTGACAACGGACGCCGGCGAGGAGCGTTTCGATCAGGTGATCTGCGCCACCCATTCCGATCAGGCGCTGCGCCTGCTCAAGGACGCCGATGCGGTGGAGCGCAGCGTGCTGGGCGGCATTCCGTACAACCTGAGTCGCTGCGTGCTGCACACCGACGAATCCTTCCTGCCGCGACGCCGTGCCGCCTGGGCCTCGTGGAACTACATCAACGACGCCGTGGACGGCGTCCACTGGAACGAGGCCAATGAGGTGCACGACCGCCCCATCTCCGGCAGCTACTGGATGAACAAGCTGCAGGGCATTGCGGGCCCGGTGAATTACATCGTCACGCTCAATCCCACACGCGAGATTGCGCGCGACAAAATTTTGTACCAGACCGACTACCACCATCCGCATTACGGTCCGGACAGCGTGATGACCCACGCGCGGCTGCCCGATATCCAGAATCGTCGCGGCGTCTGGTTTGCCGGCGCCTGGACCCAGTTCGGATTCCATGAGGACGGCCTCAAGTCCGGGCTGCGCGTGGTGCGCGGCCTGGATCCGGGCTGTTTGCCGGCGTGGGCGGTGTTGTGATGCAAGCGCAGGACGAGAAGCAGGCACGCGAGTCGCCCGGCTTTCTCTATCCCGCGCGGGTCAGTCACAGACGACGGATTGCGCCGCTGTACCGCTTTGTCTACCGCGTGTTTTACCTGCTGCTGGACGTGGATCGCATAGCCCAGGCGACGCGCGGCACGCGCCTGTTTTCGCACAACCGGTTCAACCTGCTGGCGGTTCATGATCGCGATCACGGCAAGGGCCAGATCGGCGGCCTGCGCCGCTGGGCCGAGGACATGCTGGCCACCCAGGGCATCGAGCTCGATGGCGGCCGCATCCGCCTGCTGTGCATGCCGCGGCTGTTCGGCTTTGCGTTCAATCCGATCAGCCTCTGGTACTGCCAGCACGCCGACGGTTCGCTGCGCGCGGTCATCGCCGAGGTGCGCAATACCTTTGGCGAGAAACACAGCTATGTCCTGGCATCCGGCGGCGCGCCAATCGCGTATCAACAGGCGCAGGACAAGGACAAGTGCTTCCACGTGTCGCCGTTTTTCGACCTGGTGGGGCGCTACCGTTTCCTGCTGAGTGAGCCGGGCGAGCGCCTGCGCGTGGTGATTCACGAGTCGCGTGAGGGTGTGCCGATTCTGGACGCGACCCTGGCGGCCGAACGCCGCGCGCTGAGCGATATCGCCATTGTTGGACAAGTGCTGCGGATGCCCTTCATGACCCTCAAAGTAGTGGCGGGGATCCACTGGGAAGCGTTGAAAATCTGGCTGCGAGGAGGGCGCTTTCACAAGAAGCCGCCGCCGCCGGAAGCCGAGGTCACATGACACACAACAAGCAGAATTCAGATGAATCGCGTGGTTACGCACGACCTGGCGGCGCCATGAATCAGGATGGCTTTTCGCCGGACCTGCCGAGTGCCCTGACATCGCGCGGCGATCTCAAGGGCCTGGGCTGGGCCATGCGCCTGGTGCTGTACATGCTGTCGGGCATGCAGAGGGGCTCGCTGGACGTGCTGCTGCCCAACGGCGCTGTTCGTCATTTCGAGGGGCCACAGAAAGGCCCTCACGGCGTCTGGCGCATCAAGAACTCCGCCGGCCTGATGCGGCATGTGCTGGCGTCCGGCGAAGTCGGCATCGGCGACTCCTATCTGGACGACTGCTGGGATTCACCCGATCTCGCACGCCTGCTGGAAGTGCTCTATCTCAACGAGCCCTACTACAAGGGTCCGTTCGAGAAGAACTGGCTGGGGCAGTTGTACGGCTACTGGCAGCACCGGCGCAAGGCCAACACCAAGAAGACCGCGAAGAAGAACATCGAGCATCACTACGATCTGGGTAACGAGTTC
>JBQTJH010000021.1:0-4357 GCA_052387335.1 Panacagrimonas sp.
TGCAGGTTGCTCTTGAGCTTCTCGAGCAGCGCGTTGTTCGGCGCCACCGCCACCACCGGCATGTCGTCGTCCACCAGCGCCAGCGGGCCGTGCTTGAGCTCGCCGGCGGCATAGGCCTCGGCGTGGATGTAGGAAATTTCCTTGAGCTTGAGCGCGCCTTCCATGGCCACCGGGAAGGTCGGACCGCGGCCGAGAAATAGTGCGTGGTGCTTGTCCGCGAAGTGCTTGGCCCACTCGCGGATCTGCGGTTCCAGCGCCAGGGTCTTTTCCACCATCTCGGGCACGTGCGCGATCTGGCGCACGTACATGGCCTCGGTTTCGGCATCCATGCCGTTGTGCCGCGCAAGCGCGAGCCCGAGCAGCGACAAGGCGGCGAGCTGCGTGGTGAAGGCCTTGGTCGAGGCCACACCAATCTCCGGGCCCGCGCGCGTCATCAGCACCATGTCGGCTTCTCGTACCAGAGACGACTCCGGCACGTTGCAGATCGCGGCGGTGGCGACGTAACCCAGTTCCTTGGCATAACGCAGGGCCGCCAAGGTGTCGGCAGTTTCGCCCGACTGCGAGATGGCGATGAACAGGGTTCCCGGCGGCACGACCGGTCGGCGATAGCGGAACTCGCTCGCCACTTCCACCGTACACGGCAGGCGCGCGCCCTGTTCGATGTAGTACCGCGCGATCAGGCCAGCATGAAAGCTGGTGCCGCAGGCGACGATGTGCACGCCCTTGATCTGTGGCAGCAGCGTCTGTGCATTGGGGCCGAGCGCGGCTTCCAGAATGCGATTGCCGGCGATGCGCTCACTCAGGGTGTCGCCCAGCGCGCGCGGCTGCTCGAAGATTTCCTTGAGCATGTAGTGTGCGTAGTCGCCGCGTTCAACGGCATCCGCCGACAGCTCGGACTGCTTGAGCGCGCGCTCCACCACACGGCCGTCGCGATCATAGACGCGCAGACCCGCGAGGCTGATATCGGCGACATCGCCTTCTTCCAGAAACCGAAAGTTGCGCGTCTGCGGCAGCAGGGCCTGCACGTCGGATGCGACGTAAAACGCCATGTCGCCTTCGCCGAGCACCACCGGGCAGCCGGCGCGGGCACAGATCAGGCGCTTGGGATCGCGCCGGTCCAGCGCGACGATGGCGTAGGCACCATGCAGCTTGTTGATGGCCTGCTGCATGGCCTTGAGCAGATCACCGGTCTGCTTGAAGCGGTCATTGAGCAGGTGCGCCACCACCTCGGTGTCGGTTTCCGACGTGAAGACATAGCCGCTCGCACGCAACTCCGTACGCAGAGCCTCGTGGTTCTCGATGATGCCGTTGTGAACCAGGGCAATCTGGTCTTCCGAGAAATGCGGATGGGCATTGCGCTCGCTGGGTACGCCGTGCGTGGCCCAGCGCGTGTGGGCGATGCCGAGCCGACCCTGCACCGGTGCCGCGACGACGGCGTCTGCCAGCTGCTGCACCTTGCCCTGTGCGCGCCGCCGTACCAGCTGGCCGTCATGCGTAAGCAACGCGACACCGGCAGAGTCATAGCCGCGGTATTCCAGACGCCGCAGACCCTCGATCAGGATCGGCGTGACATCGCGCTGCGATACCGCTCCCACGATTCCGCACATGTAGTTGAACGCCCGCCGTGAAGTCCCGGGCGGCATTTTATGTCGGCGCCGGTTTGAACGCCGCGGTTTGGACCGACCGCGCGGCGCCTGCGTCCGGCAGGCTGCGCCGCTGATCGGCTGGACAGCGGCTATTCCGCGTCGCCACCGGCGATGCGGATCGGTACCATCCCGATTGGAACCGCATGTCCAGGCAGCATTTCCAGACCCCTATTCGAGATCCACATGATCAAGCTCAACATCAACGGCCGCGAGCACAGTTTTGACGGCGATCCGACGATGCCGCTGCTGTGGTTTCTGCGCGACGAGGCCGGCATGACCGGTACCAAGTTCGGCTGTGGCATGGCCCTGTGCGGCGCCTGCACCGTGCACCTGGATGGTCAGGCGATGCGCAGCTGCGTGCTGCCGGTGTCCGCCGCTGCGGGCAAGACCATCACCACCATCGAGGCACTGAAGGCCGATCCGGTCGGCGCCAAGGTGCAGGCCGCGTGGTGCACCCAGGACGTGGTCCAGTGCGGCTACTGCCAGTCGGGCCAGATCATGGCGGCCACCGCCCTGCTCAAGTCCAACCCGACGCCCAGCGACGCCGATATCGACAGCGCCATGAGCGGCAGCCTGTGCCGCTGCGCCACCTATGTGCGCATCCGCGCCGCGATCCATGACGCCAGCGCGGCGCTGAAGGCTTAAGGAGCTGACCATGCGCATCATCGAACGCTTTGGTCCAACAGCCGCGCGCCTGAACGCCGACGCACTGCCAGTGCCGATCAATCTGACCCGTCGCCAGTTCGTGCAGGGCGTCGGTGGTCTGGCCGTCGGCGTGGTGATTGGCCCCGTGTTGAGCGCCTGCGGCGCCAAGACTGACTCCTCTGCACCGGCTGCCGCCGGCAGCGGCACCGCTGCCGCTGCGGATTTCGCACCCAATGCCTTCGTCCGCGTCACCGCAGACAACCGCGTGATCGTGGTGGCCAAACATCTGGAGATGGGCCAGGGCACCTACACCGGCCTGGCCACCCTGGTGGCCGAGGAACTCGACGCCGACTGGGCGCAGGTCAGCGTTGAAGGCGCGCCGGCAGATAACACACGCTACGGCAACCAGCAGATGGGCGGCATGCAGGGCACCGGCGGCAGCAATGCCATGGCCGACTCGCACCTGCAGATGCGCCGCGCCGGCGCCGCCGCCCGCGCCATGCTGGTGTCGGCTGCGGCCGCGCAATGGAAGGTGCCCGCCAGCGAAATCACCGTGAGCAAGGGCGTGATCACGCACGCGGGGTCGAGCCAGCAGGCCACGTTCGGTGCGCTGGCCGAAGCTGCCGGCAAGCAGGCGATCCCCGAGACGCTGGTGCTCAAGGATCCGAAAAATTTCAGCCTGATCGGCCAGCAGAAGCTGTCGCGCAAGGACAACGACGGCAAGACTGACGGCAGCGCGGTATTCACCCAGGACATGAAGCTGCCCGGCATGCTGGTGGCCGTGGTGGCGCGTGCGCCGCAGTTCGGCGGCAGGCTCAAGAGCGTGGACGCGACAAAGGCCAAGGCCATTGCCGGCGTGGTCGACGTGGTGCGTTATGAGGGTGGCAAGGGCTATCCCGGCAGTGTCGCGGTGCTGGCGAAGAACACCTGGATCGCCAAGCAGGGACGCGATGCGCTGGTGCTGGAGTGGGACAACAGCGGCGCCGAAACACGATCCAGCAGCGAGATCATGGCCGAGTTCAAGCAACTGGCGGCCAAGCCGGGCGCGGTCGCCAAGCGCGAGGGCGATGCGAGCGCGGTGCTGGCCAAGAACAAGAATGTGATCGAGGCCGAGTACGAGTTTCCGTATCTCGCGCACGCGGCGATGGAGCCGATGAACTGCCTGGTGCAGCTCGCCGACGGCGGCTGCGAGATCTGGAACGGCGAGCAGATGCAGACCATCGACCAAGGCAATGTGGCGGCACGCCTCGGCCTCAAGCCCGAGCAGGTCATCATCCACCAGCTCTACGCTGGCGGCAGTTTTGGTCGTCGTGCCAACACGCACAGCGACTACGTGATGGAGGCGGTGAATATCGCCAGCGCCGCGCAGGCGCAGGGCCACAAGGTTCCGGTGAAGATGGTGTGGCTGCGCGAGGACGACATGCGCTCCGGCTATTTCCGGCCGATGTTCCTGCACCGCGTGCGCGCTGCAGCGTCCAAGCAAGACGGCGTGCTGGCCTGGGATCAACGCCTGGTCGGCCAGTCCATCGCCGCCGATGGTCCATTCGAAACCTTCATGGTCAAGGACGGTGTGGACGCCGCCTCGGTCGAGGGCTGCTTCGAGCACTACCACTGCGCGAACGTGCATATCGAATTGCACTCGCCCAAGGTCGGCGTCCCCATTCAATGGTGGCGCTCGGTGGGTCATACGCACACTGCCTTTGCCAAGGAATCGATGGTCGATGAACTGGCCGCACAGGTCGGCGCTGATCCGTTCGAGTTCCGTCGGCAGATGATGAAAGACTTCCCGCGTCATCGCGCGGTGCTGGAACTCGCCGCCGACAAGGCCGGCTGGAGCCGCCCGCTCAAACCCGCGGGCGCACAGGCCAAGCGCGGTCGCGGCATCGCCGTGCAGGAATCCTTCAGCAGCATCGTGGCGCAGGTGGTCGAGATCACGATCACCGACGGCAAGTTGAAGGTTGATCGCGTGGTCTGCGCGGTGGATTGCGGCCTGGCCATCAACCCCGACGTGATCCGCGCACAGATGGAAGGGGGCATCGGCTTTGCGCTGAGCGCCGCGCTGCACA
>JBQTJH010000022.1:0-7525 GCA_052387335.1 Panacagrimonas sp.
CTTTTCGATCATGCCGCGGCTTGAGCCGCGGCCTCGCCGCAAGCGAGTCTTAGTTCAGCTTTTCCTTGATGCGCGCCTTCTTGCCGGCCAGATCACGCAGGTAGTAGAGCTTGGCGCGCGCCACATCGCCGCGACGCTTGACCGCGATTTCGGCAACCTGCGGGCTGAGCACCTGGAAGGTACGCTCGCAGCCTTCGCCGTGGGCGACCTTACGCACGGTGAACGCGGAATTCAGACCGCGATTGCGCTTGGCAATCACCACGCCCTCGAAGGCCTGCAGACGCTCGCGGTCGCCTTCCTTGACCTTGACCTTGACCTCGACCGTGTCGCCGGGATTGAACGTCGGGACGTTCGTCTTCATCTGCTCGGCATCCACCGACTGAATGATCTTGTTCGCGTTGCTCATGACCCACCCACCTTGTGTTCCGCAATAAATTCCGCAATGACTTCACGAAGCAATTCCTGCCGCTCCGCATCCAGATCCTCTACCACTTGTTCCAGCAGGTCCGGGCGACGCAACCACGTCCGCCCCAAGGCCTGTTTGAGCCGCCACCGTGCCATGTGCGCATGGTTGCCGCTCATCAACACTTCCGGCACCGCCTGCTCGCGCCAGACTTCCGGCCGCGAATAGTGCGGATGGTCGAGCAGGCCGTTGGAAAACGAATCCTGCCCCGCCGACTCCGCATGACCGAGCACCCCGGGCAACAGCCGCGCGATGCCATCGATCAGCACCATCGCCGCCAACTCGCCTCCGGAGAGCACGAAGTCGCCGAGCGACAATTCCACATCCACCTCAGCCGCCACGAGTCGTTCATCCACGCCCTCGTACCGCCCGCACAACACAATCAGCCCCGCTTCTCGGCTCAGACGCTCGAACCAGGCCTGGTTCATGCGCTCGCCCTGGGGCGACATCATCACGACCTGGGTCGCAGCCCCGAGCTGCGACTTCGCATGCTCAATGCTCTGCGCCAGCGGCTCGGCCTGCATCACCATGCCGGGCCCCCCACCGAAAGGCCGTTCATCCACCTTTCGCCACTTGTTCTGGGCAAAGTCACGCGGGTTGATACAACTCAACTCCAGCGCGTTCTGCTCCACTGCCACTCGCGGCATGCCGCTGCGCGTGACCGCTTCAAGCAGTTCCGGAAACAGCGTGATGACCTTGATCTTCATCGCCGCTCCCCACGAACGACCCTCAATAATCCAGTTGCCAGTCCGCGACGATGACGCCGTCCTTCGGACTCACCGAGTGGATGATCGGACCCTGCACGAACGGAATCAGGCGCTCCGTGTCACCGTCCATCACCACCAACACATCCTGCGCGCCGTTGCTGGTCAGGCTGCCCACCTTACCCAGCGTCTGCTGCTGCAGATTGCGTACCTCAAGCCCGATCAGATCAAACCAGTAGAACTGGCCATCCTGTGGCTCCGGCAAGCGGCTGCGATCGACCTGAATCTCCGAACCGATCAATGAGGCCGCGATATCGCGATCCTCGATCAGCCGTCCGTCCGGACCGGTCAATCGCGCCACCAGACCACCCGTGTGCAGCCTGCCTTCAAGTATCCGTGCTTCGAACCCTTCCCCCTTGGCAATCCAGCAGGGGTTGTAGTCGAACAGCGTCTCGATCGGCCGAGTGAAGGACACCAGCTTGACCCAGCCCCGCACCCCGTACACCCCGGCGACGCGTCCCAGCGTCAACCGGCGAATCACGGCGCTCAGGCTGCGGCCGGAACCGTGGTGACCAGATAGGCCACACGCTCGGAGACCTGCGCACCCTTGCTCTGCCAGTCCTTCACCTTGGCCACGTCAAGCACGAGCTTCTGCTCGGCGCCGCGGGCACTGGGGTTGTAATAGCCGAGGCGCTCGATGAAGCGGCCGTCGCGCGGATTGCGCTTTTCGGTCGCGACCACGTGATAAAACGGGCGCTTCTTAGCGCCAGCGCGGGCCAGTCGAATCGTTACCATTGCTTGGAATCTCTATCAGTCTCGTGGCCGGGCGGCTTTGAGAGGGCGCGTATTGTAGCGATTCGCTTGAGGATTTCCAGCCGAGTTGGAGGGTTCCAAACAGCCGAGCCGGAGCCATCCCTCAGCGCCCGTAATTCGGCCCCTCGGACGGAATGTACTCATAGCCACCGCCATGACCGCGTACGGTGCGAATCACCGTCGGGTCGCCGGGCACCGGCTCGATCTTGCGCCGCAGGCGCGTGATCCGCAGGTCGATGGCGCGGTCAAACACCTCGCCTGGATCCGTGCCGGACAGTTCCAGCAATTTTTCCCGAGATAACACTACCTTGGGATGATCGGCGAACACGCAGAGCAGGCCGAATTCGGCGCCGGTAATGGGCAGCACTTCGCCACCGCTGTCAACCATGCGTCGCCGCGCACGATCCAACTTCCAGCGACCGAACCACACCTCGCCCGGCATCCCCCGTCGTTCCACCATCCCCACCGGCACGGCCGCCAGGGGCTGAATCTGGGGGGTGGGCCGGCGTCGCAACACGCTGCGCACCCGCGCCAGCAGTTCGCGCAGATCAGCCGGCTTGGCCACGTAATCATCCGCGCCCAGTTCCAGCCCAACCACGCGATCTGCCGTCGCGTCATTGCTGGTGAGCATGATCACCGGCACGTCCGAACCGCCACGCAGCCAGCGCAGCACCGACAGGCCGTCTTCGCCCGGCATGACCAGATCCAGAATCACGCAGTCCGGCGGGCTGGCCGCAAACGCGGCGCGCAGCGCCGGCCCACCGTCCAGACTCTGCACCTCGAAACCCTGGCCGCTCAGATACTCCACCACCAGCTCGCGCAGCATGGCGTCGTCATCAACCACGGCGATTCGGGATTTCACGTCGAACCTCTCAGGAATTTTCCAGATGCTCGCCGATGATGCGGCGGGCTGTCTTGTCGGCCCGCTCCAGCGCCGCCAATTCCGCTGCGTCAGCCGCCGCGTCCTGGATCAGGCCTTGCTCCAGCGCCGACGCCGCGCGCGCCAGCGCCAGCAGGCCCAGGGTAGCCGCCACGCCCTTGAGCGAATGGGCGTTGCGTCGCGCCGATTCGCGCTCACCGGTGTTCAGCAGTTCGGCGATCTGCGCCGCTGGCGCTGCCGATTCCAGATAGCGGCGCGCGAGTTTTTGCCACAGCGCAAGGCTGTCGCCCATGCGCTGGATCGCAAGCTCGAACGCGAAGTCGTCTGCGCCATCCTGTGGGAGCGGCGTCGCCGCGACCGCCTGCTGCGTCACGACCGGGCCATCGTTCGCGCTGCGCGCGGGTCGCGGCGGTGCCGTTCCAACATGTGAGGCCAGCACCACGTGCAGGCGTGTCACGTCCACCGGCTTGCCGAGATGGTCGTTCATTCCGGCCTCGATGCAGCGCGCGCGATCCTCCGCCATCGCGTTGGCGGTCATGGCGATGATCGGCACCGTGGCGCGCGGCGAGTCGAGCCGGCGAATCCGGCGCGTGGCCTCCAGCCCGTCCATGATCGGCATCTGCACGTCCATCAGCACCGCGTCGTAATCCGACTGCGCGGCCAGCTCGACGGCTTCCGCGCCGTTCACGGCGAGATCCACCGTCACGCCGGCGCGTTGCAGCAGCTCGCGGGCGACCTCCTGATTGATCTCGTTGTCTTCCACCAGCAGGACGCGCAGGCCTGCCAGCGCCTTGGCGGCCTCGATCAGCGCGGGCCGGGCGGTGGTCTCCAGCACCGCGGCGCTGCCGAAGGCGTCGAGAATGGTGTCGAGCAGCACCGAAGGATTCACCGGCTTGATCAGGAAGGCATCCAGGCCCGCGCCAAGCGCCTGACGCTCGACTTCCTCGCGACCAAACGCGGTCACCATGATGATCACCGTGGGCTCGGGGCTGGCGAGCGCGCGGATGCGCCGCGCGGCCTCGATGCCGTTCATGCCCGGCATCTGCCAGTCCATCAGCACCAGCCGATAGCCCGGCGCCGCCACCGCCTGGATGCGCTCGACGGCCTTGGCGCCGCTGTTGGCCGATTCCACCGTGAAGCCGAAGGATTCCAGATAGGCCTGCAGGATGGCCACCGCGGTGGGGTTGTCGTCCACCACCAGCACTTTCATGCCGCGCAGTGCATTGGGCGTGGCGCTGCGCTTGGCGCTGGCCGGCGCCAGGCCAAAGCGCGCACTGAACGCGAAGCTGCTGCCCTTGCCCGGCGTGCTCTCCACGCTGATCTCGCCGTCCATCAGGTCCACCAGTCGCTGCGAGATCGCCAGCCCCAGCCCGGTGCCGCCGTAGCGTCGCGTGGTGGAAGTATCGGCCTGCGAAAAACTCTCGAACAGCTTTTCGATCTGCTCCGGCGTGAGGCCAATGCCAGTGTCGGCCACCTCGAAGCGCAAGCGTACGAAGTCGCGGCCCTTCTTGGCGGTCTTGACCCGCACCACGATCTGCCCAGCCTCGGTGAACTTGACCGCGTTGCCGGTGAGATTGAGCAGCACCTGACCGAGCCGCAGCGGATCGCCGACCAGCTGCGCGTTCAGACCCGGTTCCACCGCGAACAGCAGCTCCAGCCCCTTCTCCGCCGCGCGCAGATTGAGCAGGTCGGAGAGCGTGTCGAGCACCCCGTAGAGGTCGAAGGGCGTGGCTTCCAAGGTCAGCTTGCCGGCCTCGATCTTCGAGAAGTCGAGAATGTCGTTGATGATCTGCAGCAGCGACTTGGCGGCGGTGTCGATCTTGCTCAAGTAATCCCGCAGCCGCGCCGGGTCGTCCCCGGTCAGACCCAGATGGGTGAGGCCGACGATGGCGTTCATCGGCGTGCGGATCTCGTGGCTCATGTTGGCGAGGAAGTCCGTCTTGGCGCGCGATGCGGCCTGCGCCACGTCGCTCGCTTTCCTGAGTTCAGCCTCGTAGCGCATGCGTTCACGCAGATCGGTCATGGTGGCGAAGATCGTCGGCTTGCCACCGAGTTCGACGCGTGTGAGCGCGATCTCGCAGGGACGCGGTTCGCCGGCGCGCGTCTGGTGCATCCAGTCAAACCGGTTGTAGCCGCGTGTGAATGCCGATTCGATCACCTCCACGGCCTTCTCCATCGACGGCCGCCCGTCAGGCTGCAACGCGGGTGAGAACGCGGGGAAATCGCGCGTGAAGTCCTGCTCATCGTCGATCTCGAGCAATTCACGCAGCGACGGATTGGCATCCGAAAAATTCCGGTTCTCGTCGATCATGACCAGGCCGATCTTGGTGTGATCGAAGATCGCACGCAGGCGTTGCTGCGCAGCTTCGGCTGCATCGCGAGCCAGTGTGAGCTGACGCATGGCCTCGTCCGCACGGTCCTGCGCCTCGCGCTCCGCAGTGATATCGGCGGTATAGCCGACCCAGGCGACACCGTTGTCGATCAACTGCGCCGCAGCGTAGGTACGCAGCCAGCGGTAGCTGCCATCCGGACGATGGAAGCGGAACTTCATCTGCGCCTGTCGGCCGGCGCGCGCCGCACTCATCATCTCGTCGCGCATCGCCACGCGATCATCCTGATGCACGCCGTTACTCATCAGGCTGGAGTCGGCCATGATCTGTTCGCGGGTATAGCCGTACATGGCCAGGGCGCCGTCGGTCATGTCGGTGATGCGGGTGGGATTGCGTCCGACCGTCTCCAGTCGATACACCACACCCGGTAGCGACTCGGTGATTTCACGCACACGCCGCTCTGCCGCCTGTGCCTCTTCCAGCAGCCGACGCTCGGCGATCAGCAGCGCCTCGCGTGCCTCGACCTCCGCCGTGACTTCCATGGTGAAGCCGCTCCAGGCAACGCCACCGTCCGGTTGCGGAATCGGTCGCGCGCGCGTGCGCAGCCAGCCGACTCTGCCGCCGGCCAATTCAGAAAGATAGGTGTGGTCGACGTTGCCCTGCGTGCGCACCGCCTCGATGAAGGCGCCGATTAGCTTGGGCTGATCGTCCTTGACCACCATGTACAGCAGGCTGTTGGGCGTACCAGTGATCCACTCGCGCGAGCGTCCGAACATCTCGGTGCCCTGATCGCTGACCATGGTGTAGGTGCCGGTCAGATTCGGGGCCACGTGGTACTGGTAGACCATGCCCGGCAAGGAATCCGTGACCAGACGCAGTTGATGCGCGCTGGCCTGCGAGACGTCGCGCGCCTCGCGCAACTCGGCTTCCAGCGTCTTGATCCCGGTAATGTCCTGCCAGAACCCATTGGATACCACGCTGCCATCCGCCATTTTTCTTCCGGCCGAGCGCGCCAGAATCCAGCGAATCTCACCGCTGCGCACATGGCGCAAGCGAAACTCCAGGTGCAGGGTGCCCGCGTTGATCGCCATGTCGCGAGTGCGGACGATCACCTCGGGGCGATCCTCGGGCAAGACGTGTTGGATCAGCACGGATAAATCCGTCATCGCCGCTTCGCGTTCGATGCCGGTCAGCGCCGTCATGCCCTCGCTGACGTGCGCCACACGCGCGGAGCCATCGCTGCCGTAGACCATCTGAAAGACCACGCCGGGCAGACTGTCGGTGAGGTCGCGCAGTCGCGCCTCGGAGGCGGCCAGTCGCGTGCGCGCCTCGATCTCGTTGGTGACATCGTTCCAGTAACCGTCCCAGAGGAAGGTCTCGCCGAATTTGCGAAACGTGGCGAAGGTGCGAATCCAGCGCTGCGCGCCGTCAGGCTTGATGATGCGAACGTCTGCATTCACCTCACGCTGTTGCAGCGCCGAATCGCGATACGCGGTGAACAGGATCGACGAGTCTTGTGCGATGACCAGCTTGGAAGGCAGCAAGGGATCATCAAGAATCGCCTGCGGTTCCACACCCAGAACCTCGCGCGCACGGCCGCTGACGAAGTTGTAGCGCACGTTATTCTGTTTGTCAGATTCGAGCTGGAACACCGCGCCGGGCAGAGACTCGGCGAGGTCAGTCATCAGGCGTTCCTGCGCGGCGCGATCAAACCGCTCCGCGCCGAGCCGGTTCAGATCACGGGGTGCTTGGGGGGCGGAAGGCTCATTCATCGCGAAAACCGGCAGGACGGGTGGGCCTAGCCTAGCGCCGTACCTGTCCTCGCCGGTTTCGAGTGACTGAAACATGATGTCAAACACCGTCGCCATCTGTAGGAGCGGCAGCGCCGCGACCCGCGCGTAGCGCGAATGACGGCTCAGCCGCTGCGCGGCGGGCGGTCGCAGCCCTGCCGCTCCTACCGAGGCGTCTTACTTCGAAGTCGGCTTGGGACCGCTGATCGGCGTGGTCGGCGACGGCATCTTGGTCGATGTGTCCGAAGGCAGCAGACCCACCTGGCGTGCCAGCAGGATGTGTTCGCGAGTCTGCGCCGTGCCCTCGGGCAGCTTCGCGGCAATGCACGCCGTCAGGCCCAGACCGGAACTTTCACTCTTGCATTCGCAGGTGGCTTTCGCGACTTCGGTGGTCTGTGCGTCGCAGCTCGCCGCCGGCACCGGAGTCTGACGTGCCAGCAGAACATGTTCGCGCGTCTGTGCCACACCCTCGCCGACGGCCGCGCTCAGCGAGCTGGGCAGACGATCAATCCGCGCGCTGATTCGCGCCGCGGCCTCGCGCACCT
>JBQTJH010000023.1:0-5873 GCA_052387335.1 Panacagrimonas sp.
GAGAATCTGCATCACCTCTACGTCGGCGGGAGTGCCTCTGAAGAGGGTTTTGAGAAGCAACGGCTGGCCGTGCAGCGCCCGAAGGGAAACGGGTGCAGCGCTTTCGTAATCGACCCGCATCAACCCCGCGCTATTGAGCTTCCGCTCAACCGTAGGACTTATGAAATAGAAAGCATCGTCGATGGTGGGAACGCGATTGCGCGCAAAGATGAGGCACCACGGCGCTTGGACATTGGGCCAGACCTCCTGCATCCGCAGCGCCGCGCCATTGAGAACTCCGGTCACCTGTACCGCACTGAAGAGCGCGTCTCTGGCGGCGGCGCCGTGAGCCTGCCGTTTGAACAGCAAGCGCGCGTGCATCGCGAGCGCTATGACGCCATCCTGGGCCTTCGCCCATTCCGTGGCCTTCCAGGCAAAGGCCAGGTCGGGTACCCGATCCGGATTTCGGTAACTCGCGGCAACCGCTTTGAGCTTGTCGGGGACGGCCGACATCGACGCGCGCTGATTCGCGATGCGGCGAATTTCGGCTTGAGCAGCCTTGTTCAAACCAGCACCCTTCGCGCCATCGGGCCAGGATGTCCATGGAGGGTTCCCTACGACCAGATCGAAGCGGTTCTTGAACGCCGTGGGCACGGAGTCCCCCAGGCTTCCGAGAATGTGTGGATTGGGGTGACGCTCGTGCGGCTTTCTTACCAGGACCAGAACGCTGTCCTCACCGATCATGGGATCGAACGCCATGTCGGTGAAATCCTGCGGACTCGGATCCAGCTCGAGCGCTGTGAGGTACAAAGACAGTGCCGCGAGACGGAGGGCAGCTTCATTGATGTCCATGCCTCGGACCTGGCGGTACAGAATTCCACGCAGTTCCTTCCGGGTCGGAGCGCGCTTCTTCGCCCTCCAAAATTCCGCTACCAGCCTGCGGTACGCCAGACCGAGAAAAACGCCCCCGCCTGCCGCTGGGTCAAGCAGATGCGCTTCATGCGGCTTGCACTTCAGAGCTGGCCAGGCCTGGTCGAGCATGTAGGCGGCGATCGCTCGTGGCGTGTAGTGGATGCTCTCCAGGTCGGCTAGGGATTTCTTCTTCTTTTTCTTCTTGGACTCATCGACCTTTTCAGCATCAGGCTTGTCTGAGTCCTCGAACGGCCCATGCTCGTGAGCAAATTGTTCGTAGACCTCGCTGAGCAGCCCGATCGGCACATGCGCAAAATCGACGTGCTCCCAAGTCTCCTTGATAAGCAGCTGGCCATCTGGTGCGTGGTAAAGGATGTTCGAGAGCACCTGAAAAATCTCGGGTGCTTCGCGATGCAATTCGCGGAAGTACGTCCGGTAGCTCTTGTCAGCGAGCGGCAATAACTCGCCGTTGAATGTACTGTCCTGCCAGTTGCAGGCCAGCGCAGCTTTGTCCGGCGTTGAAAAGCAGCTTTGGAAATCGCCTTCAAAAGTCGGGAACGATTTTCGGTTCATCAGACCGCGATCAATCAAGAACCGCGCGAACAAAGCTCGGCCGACCAACGATAGCACTGGGTCGGGTTTTGCCCTGAACGGAGGAAGCGCCAGCAGGTCTCGACTGGCCTTGGTCACCAGTTTGAACAATAGATCGTGAAACGAGGTCTCTTCGGCCCCGCGCTGCAGATCTTTTCTCCGACCGACAATGAGATCTTGCAGGAAGAGCTGCGCATCCTTGTCACTGCGGCTGATCGCCACAGGGGGCGGAAGAGTCGTCGACAGCCCGACCGGGTAGATCGACAACTGCCCTGGGGTGATGACGGCAAGCCAAGCCCGATCTCCACGACATGCGAGCTTTTTGCGGAGCGCCTGCAACTGCGTTGACCGAACGTCTAATGCAGACGACATAGCGTCCGCGCGAATCACGTACATCAGCGGCCGCTGATCAAACTCGATCACTGCCGACAACGAAATCTTCTGTGTCCGCTCCCAATCCAGGCTGACGCCGTGAATCAGATCGCGATAATCGATGTTGTCCGCACCGGACGAATCAAGCCAGCGAACAGAGGCTGCACTCGCGCCGAATGCTGCAAGATCCGCTTCCAGTGCTGTCTTGTTCATGATCGCCTGCCTGCGGCCCGGGGACGGCGCGCAATGTCCGCGAGACCGAGCTTCATCTCGCCTTGCAGCGGTATCACTTCAACATTGAGGATGCGATTGACGGACTCCCAAGCCTTCCAGATCGGAACTTGAATGCTGATCGCATCGTCGGTCGGCCTATCAGCAACGCTCCAGCCAGCATCGAAAAGCAAGTAGACAGGTCGGCGATGGCCTGCAGGAGCTGGCCGTGCGATCGTCTTGTACAGATCAGCTGACACAGGCTTGATCGTTTCGATGCTCAGACCCGACGCGATGAGCATTTTTACAGCGAACAAGAAGGCGAGGTCTGAAACCGAGTATTCGTTTGCACACCGAGGCTCGGTGGGTCGAGTCGCGAAGGGTTCCAACTCACTCACCCATCGCCGCAGGAGATGCGGCGGAGCTTCCAGCGCTGCCTCCAATGCGGCTCTCCTGAAAACACGTCCTAGGGTCATGGGCTCGTCGCTCGCGTAGCGCGCTGAGTTTCGCTCAACTCAATCTGTGCGTCAATCGACACAGACTATGCTCGTATGAACCCAGTGGCAGCCGCGGCTCGCCTCATCTTTCCCCGCTCAAATCCAAAAGCCCAAAGAAAAACCCCCAGATCCTCATAGGAACTGGGGGTCGGACGCCACTTCAATTGAATATCAACAGATTAACTGAACGCCTAGGGATCAACCCGGGCGTTTTTTGCACGTCATATCAGCATGCCGCGTTGTTCGATGAAGTCGATGATGGCATCCACCCCGGCGCCGGATTTGAGATTGGTGCAAACAAATGGACGCTCCCCCCGCATGCGCAGCGCATCGCGCTGCATGACATCGATAGAGGCTCCAACATAGGGCGCGAGGTCAATCTTGTTGATCACCAGAAGGTCGGACTTGGTGATGCCTGGGCCGCCTTTGCGTGGAATTTTCTCGCCGCCTGCAACGTCGATCACGTAGAGCGTGAGATCGGACAGTTCCGGACTGAAGGTTGCAGCGAGGTTGTCGCCGCCGGACTCGATGAAGATCAGGTCCAGGTCCGGGAAGCGCTTGCTCATGCGGTCGACCGCTTCGAGATTGATCGAGGCGTCCTCGCGGATTGCGGTGTGCGGGCAGCCGCCGGTCTCCACGCCCATGATGCGTTCGGCCGGCAGCGCCTGCGCCGCCACCAGCAGGCGCTCGTCTTCCTTGGTGTAGATGTCGTTGGTGACGACAGCGAGCTGGTGATGCGCGCGCATGCGCTTGCACAGCACCTCCACCAGGGTGGTCTTGCCCGACCCGACCGGGCCGCCGACGCCGACACGCAAGGGGTTTCTGTTGTTCATCGAACGGCTCCTCGGCACAAAAAATCAACGCAAAGGCGCGAAGGACGCAGAGCAGAACAAGCCTCAGCGGACGCTTGCGCGTTTCGCTTTCTTTGCAAGCTTTGCGTCTTTGCGTTGGAGAGTTTTATTGCGGTCACGAATCAGCTCCGGAACAGTCTCGAATACTGCGTTTCATGTGCGCCGCTGAGAATCGCGAGCATCGGCGACTGCGTGCTCAGCGCTTCGTCAGCAAGCGTGGCCGCGCGCTGTGCCGCATCCGCAATCGGATCACGCAGGCCGAGCAGCAGGCGCTGGCCCGCGCTCTGCCCGAGCGGCACCGCCTTGAGCGCAGCCATCACCTGGTTCTCGGCCCAGGCGTAGAGATAGGCGAGCAGTCCATCGCCCGCGTCGACGCCCCAGAGCGTGCAGGCCCAGGCGTGCGCGGTGGGATAGGCGATCTCCTCAACGTCCAGCGGCGGCGCGTGACCCAGCGTGCGCATCAGCTGCACCAGCGAGTAGCCCATCTGCACGGTTTCGGCACGCAGCTCGGCGGTCTCGCGCGTCGCGAGGAAATCCTCGTTCCAGTGTGCGAGCGCGGCATGATCCTGCTGCGCACTCGCGGCGTGCAGGCGCAACCACAGCGGCGCTTCGTAGCGCGTGAGCACCAGGGTCAAGCCATCCTCGATCCAAAGCGCGGCGCTGGATTCGTCGCACACGATACCGGCGTCGTTCGCGCTCTCCCGCCCCTGCGAATAGCTGTACGCGCCGACCGGCTGGGTCGGGCTGGCCAGCTGCAGCAGGGCCGCGAGCGCGCGCGCGTCGCTCACGACGAGGCGCGGAACTGCGCACGTGAAAAATCTGGCACGGTGCGCGCATGTGCCTCGCGTGACAGCAGCTCGCCGATCACGCCGCCGCTGGCATCGTGATCGTGACGGTGGCCGCCGCCGTAGGCACCGGCTTCGGGTTCGAACGGCGCGGTGATGTCGTGGATGGCAACGCCGAGCCCGAGCAGCATGTCGCGCAGCACCGGGTCGCGCTCCAGGCGCAGCGCGCGCGGGGCGAGCTGCAGCGGCACATGGCGATTGCCGAGATGGTAGGCGGCGCGCATCAGATCGAAGTGCGGGTCGCTTGCGCCATCGGCGGCACGCACCTCATGCAGCGCCTCGGCCGCGGCGATGACCTGGATCTCGCCGCCCGCGTCGTCGAGCAGCACGTCGCCGCCGTGCAGCACGGTGCCGCGCGGCAGGAACAGGCCGGCCTCGGAACCATCGTCGAGCCGCACGCGCAGGCGGCTCTTGCAGCGCTCGGCATACGGAAGAACGACGTGGCGGGCCGGGGCGCAAGGCGTATCTCCGGCTTCGCGCTTGAGGGCAATGCGCAGCATGGAACCGGCTCTCAGAACAGGAAGTAGCGCTGCGCCATCGGCAGCACGGTAGCGGGTTCGCAGGTCAGCGATTCGCCGTTGGCGATGACCTCGTAGGTCTCGGGGTCCACGCTGATCGCGGGCATCAGGTTGTTGTGCACCATGTCGCGCTTGCCGATATGGCGGCAGTTCTTCACGGCAACGGTGGGCTTGCGCAGGCCGTAGCGTTCGCCGACCTTCGCCCGCACCGCGGCCTGCGAGACGAAGCTCAGCGAGCTGCGCGTGAGCGAGCCCGCCGCGCTGCCGAACATCGGCCGGTAGTGCACCGGCTGCGGCGTGGGGATGGAGGCGTTCGGGTCGCCCATCGCGGCCGCGGCGATGACGCCGCCCTTGAGGATCAGCGCCGGTTTGACGCCGAAGAACGCTGGCTTCCACACCACCAGATCGGCCCACTTGCCCACCTCGATGCTGCCGACGATGTGCGACACGCCGTGCGCGACGGCCGGGTTGATCGTGTATTTGGCGATGTAGCGCTTGACGCGGAAGTTGTCGTGGCGACCCCTCTCCCCCGGCCCCTCTCCCGCAAGGGGAGAGGGGAGGTGGCCGCGCTGCGTCTTCATCTTGTGCGCGGTCTGCCAGGTGCACGTGATGACTTCGCCGACTCTGCCCATGGCCTGACTGTCTGACGAAATCATCGAAAACGCGCCGAGGTCGTGCAGGATGTCCTCGGCCGCGATGGTCTCCTTGCGGATGCGCGATTCGGCGAAGGCCACGTCCTCGGCGATGCTGGCGTCGAGGTGGTGGCAGACCATGAGCATGTCGAGATGCTCGTCGAGCGTGTTGACCGTGTACGGCCGCGTCGGGTTGGTCGAGGACGGCAGCACGTTCGGC
Organism: Panacagrimonas sp.; assembly: GCA_052387335.1. Taxonomy (GTDB): domain Bacteria; phylum Pseudomonadota; class Gammaproteobacteria; order Nevskiales; family Nevskiaceae; genus Panacagrimonas. The sequence goes on from JBQTJH010000023.1 coordinate 5,628, forward strand.
TCGCCGCAGACCTTGATGATGTCCGGCGCGTGGCCGCCGCCCGCGCCCTCGGTGTGATACGTGTGGATGGTGCGGCCCTTGAACGCGGCCACCGAGTGTTCGACGAAGCCCGACTCGTTGAGCGTGTCGGTGTGGATCGTGACCTGGATGTCCTCCTCCTCGGCCAGCGCGAGGCAGGTGTCGATGGCGTGCGGGGAGGAGCCCCAGTCCTCGTGCAGCTTGAGGCCGATGGCGCCGGCGCGGATC
>JBQTJH010000024.1:0-11471 GCA_052387335.1 Panacagrimonas sp.
CGATCCACTTCATAGACCACCGGCAGATTAATGTCGCCCGGCAGCAGGAAGTAGGCGTGCAGGGAATGGGGTTCGCGGCCTTCCACCGTGTGGCTGGCCGCGACCATGGCCTGCCCGATGATCTGCCCACCGTAAGTGCTGCGACCGCCGAGGTTGCGCGAAGGACCACGAAACAGGTTCAGCTCCAGCCGTTCCAGCTTGAGCACCTCAACCAAATCCTGCAGCAGTCTGTCCATATCCCCGGTGTAGTCTTGAACGTGATGCGGCAAGCCTAAGCGCTTGCCGTGCAGCCAACAAACCGGATCGTCGGCTTGATGCGGCGAAGGCGTCCGTCCGCTGCCCAATGCCGTATGCGGACACACTGCAGATCATCCATTACTCCGAAGAGGAAGCCGCATGCGACCAACCACCGCCGCCCGACCACTCACCGCTCTGTGTTTCTCTGCGATCACGATCCCGGCGCTGGCCATCGACTACCAAGCCGATATCGAGGCCTTGCTCGCTTTTTCCGCCAGCGAGTATTCGTCCGACGTCGAGGGAGACGATTCCAACGCCCATAGCAACGGCTCGTACGCGGGGATCTCGCTGTCGGCGACACAGGCAGATTACCGCGCTTTCCTGGTCTATCAATATGGCTTTGAGCGCTTCAATGAATCGATTGCAAACGCTCCAGCCGGTGATCGTGAGCGCGAGTTCTTCGGCGGCTTGTCCACGCCCTACGGCACGCTGGGCTATGGTCGGCAGGAATCCTTCTATCGCAAGACCGGACGCGAAGTAGATCCCTTCCATGACTCATCCGTGGTTGGCTTCAACGGCGCGTTCGCTGCCGAGGGTGCGAGCTACGGCTTGTCCAATCTCAGCAACGGCTTCAATGAGGAGACGCTGGCTTATGCCTCGCCCTCGTTCGGTGGCCTTAGCCTGCGCGCCTCGTATTTCATGGATGCCGCGGGTGACGCAGACGAGGACTACGGCCTTGGTCTGCGCTACGCGCCAGAGGACAGCCCGCTCAGTGCCGGTGTCGAGTACCTCGATAGCCGCGGCGGTGATGCGGTATTCGGAGTCGGCAAGCGGGTGGCTTTCGACGCGGTCCGCGCCTACGGCAGCTATCGCTGGAATGCATTCGGCGTGGGTGCGTCGTTCGAACAGGTGGATGTCGACAACGAAGCCGATCCGCGCAAGTACGCCATCCTGTCGGCGAGCTACACCATCCGGTCCAAGCTCACGCTGGCCAGCAGCCTGGGGGTGCTCCGAGACGTGGTGCCGAATGCAGCAGCCAATCCGGACGGCATTAACGGTGAAGGCCTGAGCTTCGGCGCCTTCTACGAGGTGTCGCCAGGTTTCACCACCTACGCGGCCTTGCGCGGCGTACAGCTGGACTCCAATGCGGACACGCAGACCTATGCCATCGGGGCCCGCTACGCGTTTTCACACACGCTGTTTCCATGACGTCGAAGTCTGCAGCGCCGCTCTAGCGTCGGTGATTCTTCGCTTCGCGTAAGCACTCTTGAGTATCTGTGTGCCGCAGCTTTGCACCCCGGCAAAGACGGCATGCGATCGGAGATGAATATGAAAACAGCAAAACTATTGCCTGCCTTGTCACTGTGCCTCGCCATGCAGGCTGGCATAGCCGCCGAACCCATCGTCGGCGGCGCCGCGATGTACCCGACCAAGGACATCGTCGACAACGCGGTCAACTCGGCAGACCACACCACCCTGGTGGCTGCGGTGAAGGCTGCAGGTCTGGTGGATACGCTCAAGAGCGCCGGCCCGTTCACCGTGTTTGCACCGATCAACGACGCCTTCGCTGCGCTCCCTGCCGGAACCGTGGATACGCTGTTGCTGCCGGAGAACAAGGACAAGCTCACGGCGGTGCTCACGTATCACGTGGTTGCGGGTCAGACCGACTACAACAGCTTGGCGGCTGCCATCCAGAGCGACGGCGGTAAGCTCAGTCTGACCACCGTCGCCGGCGGCACCCTGACCGCGTCCATGCGCGGCCCGGCGGTGATCCTGACCGACGCGACCGGTGGCACCGCGCGGATCCGTCAGGCGGACATTTTCCAGTCCAACGGCGTCCTCCACGTAATCGACAAGGTTCTGCTTCCCGGCTGATGAGCTGAGTCAAAGCGCTGCCGCGCCCGGAATGGACAGGGCGCGGCAGCGTTACAAACCGCGGCAAGCGGTTCGCAAGACCGGTATCGTTCCCGGCGCCGGGCCCGCTGCCCGAGAACGAGACCCTCATGCGAATCGGAACCTGGAATGTCAATTCCCTGCGCGTACGTCTACCCCATCTGCTGGACTGGCTCGCCACCGATCCGGTCGACGTAGTCGGCATCCAGGAACTGAAGTGCCAGGACGAGCAGTTTCCGCATACGGAACTCGCTGCGACCGGGTGGCAGGCGGTCTGCAATGGTCAGAAGGCCTATAACGGAGTTGCCATTCTCTCGCGCCATCCCATCAGCGATGTGGTGCGTGACATCCCGGGCTTTGCGGACGAGCAGAAGCGCGTGATTGCGGCCACCGTGCAGGGCGTACGCGTGGTCTGCGTGTACGTGGTCAATGGGCAGGCGGTCGGTTCGGAAAAATACGAATACAAGCTGCGTTGGCTGGCCGCGCTCAGGGACTACTTGGTCGGTGAGGCCCAGGCGCATCCCCGTCTGGCCGTCGTTGGCGACTACAACATCGCGCCCAGCCCGGCCGATACCCACGACCCTGCGGTCTGGGAGGGCCATATCCTGTGCAGCGAGCCGGAACGCGCCCGCTTCCGCGAATTACTGGACCTGGGCCTGAGCGATTGCCTGGCCCTGCGCCCCCCCACCGGCACCCGCTTTACCTGGTGGGATTACCGGCAAGCCGGCTTTCGGCGCGACCTGGGTTTGCGCATCGATCACGTACTGAGCAGCGCCGCCCTGACCGCTGAACTGCGCGAGTGCCGGATCGACCTTGAACCACGCCGACGCGAGCGGCCGTCCGACCACGCGCCCGTGGTGGCCTGCTTCGGACCCGACTAACGGCGGCGAACTGGGCGACGGACTGGGGTCGAAAACCGCGAAAGAGCACTTTTTACGCCTTTGCGGGTCCTAAGCTTAGGTCTATATTGCAGGCCAGCCAGCGGTATAAAAGAGCCCCCCGGATGAGTCTCAAGCGTCGCAACCACTACGACATCACCGACCAGGTGCGAATCTCGCACCCCGGTGACGTGGCTGCGGCCGTCACCGACATCCTGTCTGCGCTGTATCCGGAACAGGACCTGCGGCCGATCCGCGTGGCCTACGACAGCTTCGGCAAGCTCTACGCTGGCGTGATGCCCGGCTATGTCGGCTGTGATACCTGGTATCACGATGCGCAGCACAGCCTGGACTGTTCGCTGGCCATGACGCGCCTGCTGGATGGGTACGAGCGTAGCGTGACCGCGTCCGAACGCGTCGGGCCGCGCCGCGGCATCTTGGGAGTGCTCATCGCGTTGTTTCATGATGCCGGCTATATCCGTCGCAGCGATGACACCGCCGCCAACGGCGCCGAGTTCACGCTCAACCACGTGCATCGCAGCGGCGAATTCCTGCGTGACTTTCTGCCCACGGTCGGATACGCCGCCGAGGCGGAACTGTCACGACACATCGTGCATTTCACCGGCTATGAAATCGCGCTCGATCAGATTCGGGTGGATGATCCCAAGGATCGCATGCTCGGCTTCATGCTCGGCACGGCCGACATCCTGGCGCAGACCTCGGATCGCTGCTACCTGGAAAAATGCCGCGACTTCCTGTTTCGAGAATTCGAGATCTGCGGCATCGCCGGCAGCGTCAAGTCCGGCACGGTGGAGGTGCGTTACCCCACGGTGGAATCCCTGCTGGAAACCACGCCTGACTTCAACCGTCATCTGTGGGAAGACCGCCTGGACGGCTACTTCGGCTCGGTGCATCGCTACATGGAAAAGCACTTCGGTGGACGCAACCCTTACGTCGAGCAAATTCATCAGCACCTGAGCCTGATCGCGCGCCTGGGCAAGAAGCGCCAGTTCCACAAGCTGTCGCGGCGTCCGCAATGTGTGGACGCCCCGACCCTGCGCCGACTGCTGGGTTTGAAGCTGTCACGCAAGAAGGCACCTCGCGCTGCTGCTCACAGCGCGGTTGCACACGCGAGCTAATCAGGCTGCAAGCGCGTTCCCAGTTCCACCGGCACCACCAGTGGGGTCGCGCGGCCCTGCGGCGGTCGCGGCAGCGGCGTCGCGCGAAGGATCAGACTCAAGGCCTCGGCGTCCAACCAGGCCAGTCCCGAAGCCTGCACCAGGCGCAGCTCACTGACCTGCCCTTGAGCGGACACTGTAAAGCCGACCTGCGCACGCGCGAATTGTGTCGTACCGGGTAGTTCGCGTCTGAACCCCGAAAGGTGCGCGCGCAACTGCGCCAGATAGCCGCCTTCTCCGCCGCCACCGATCTGATTCGCCTGCAGTCGTCGCGTGCGCGGCTGCACGTCGAATTCATCGCGGGTGCGATTCTGCACTTCGGAGACGCGCTCCGTAGCGGATGCGAGGTTCACCTCGAATACAGGCCTTTTCGCTGCGGTGATCTCGCGTAGTGCCAGCGCTTGATCGATCTCATCCAGGCCTTCGCCGGATCGGCTCAGACCCACGTCGACCCCGCGCGATAGCTGTGGCGCCGAATTCAGCGCCATGACCAGCGCCAGCAACACGTGCAACCCGAGCGCGACGTACAAGGCCACCGCGGCGCGCGACAGTCTCATGGGGTGGCCTGCACGGTCAGGACCTGCACCTCCTCAAGCCCCAGGCTGCGCAGCTGTTCCAGCAATGAAACCACCAACTGCGCCTCGGCGCGCGCGTCGGCCTTGAGCTGCAAGCTGCGCCCGCCATGCACCTGACGCCAGGCCTCGATCTGCGGCCTGAGCTGCTCGATACCGAACACGCGTCCGCCGAGCGCGAGTTGACCCTCGTGGCTCACCAGCAGGTGCAGATGATCGGCGCCGGCCTCGTTCAACTGTCGCGCCTGCACCGGCTGGACCTGTAGTGCATCGGGCGCGGCGACGCCGCCCACGAGCATGAAAAACACCATCAGCAGAAACACCAGATTGATCAGCGGCAACATCGCCTCGTCGGACTTGCGACGCGAACGCGCAAGCACCAGCGCCAGCTTCACGGTGCAAGCCCTGGATTCATCAGCTGGATTGAGACGCCGCTGGGCTTCACGCGATCCAGCAGATCCACCAACTGCTGCATGCTCAGGCCGCGGCCCGGCACGATGCGCAGCGTCCGCGGTGCGGCAGCGGTTTCAAGTCGTGCCAACACATCTTCAAGCGAAATCGCTTCGCCGCGCAGGTATAGCCCGCCGTCAGCGAGCACCACGATGGTCAGGCTGTTTGGCGACAAGCGCGTTTCCACGGCAGGCACGGACGCGGATGGTAGTGCCGTCAGCATCAGTTGCATCACGCGCCAGTTCATCGGCTGCGCAGCGAGCATGAAGAAGAACAGCAGAATGAACACCACATCGACCAGAGCAGTCAGTGGGATGCGCGAGCGACGGATCGGCGGCAGAGCAAGCTGCATGCGTCAGGCGCCTTTGGGCGCGGTCAGCACACGCGTCAAGGCGGATTCCATCGCCTGCTGCAGCGACTCGATACGGCGATCAAAATAACTGACGGCAGCGACCGCCGGAATGGCGATGCACAAGCCGGCCGCGGTGGTCAGCAAGGCCTGCCAGATGCCGCCAGAAAGTATGGACGGCTCCACGCGATTCCCCGCCGCCTGCAGCGCCTGGAACGCTTCGATCATGCCCAGCACGGTGCCGAGCAAGCCCACCAGTGGCGCCAGACTGCCGATCAGATCAAGCGGACGCAGGCCTTTGCGCAAGGCGTCTAGCTGTTCGACCGCCAGACGCTCGATGCGCTCGCGTGCCTGCGCAGATGAGTAGCGCGCGTCCTCCAGCAGCATCAGCGACTGGCTCAGCACCTGCGCCAAGGGCGACGGCGTATTCGACAATACCGCGCACGCAGCCAGCGTCTGGCCGCGTTCCCAGGCGTCCAGCGCCGGGCTCAGAAAATCGCGCTGCGAAATTTTGCGCTCGGAAAAATCCCAGAGCTTGAGAATGATCAAGGTCAGCGCCGCCACCGACATCAGCGCCAGGACCCACATCGCCGGTCCACCCAGTTGCAGCCAGCTGCTCATTTCAGTTTCTGACCTCGACCACGCGTGCCGTGCCCACGCCACGGGGATCGGCCGCCGCCTCGACCTTGCCGCTGGCCGGATGCCAGGTCACCGCCTGCAGATTGCCGTAGGGCGCGTCCAGCGCCTGCAAGACGTGACCCCGACGAACGAGTTCTGCCTGTTCCTCGACGCTGAATGCACCCGGCTCAAACTGCACGCGATCCGGCAGATACTGATGGTGATAGCGCGGCAGCGCCGCGATCTGTGCTGCGTCGGCGCCCTCGGTCCAGGCCAGCAGACCATGCAGGACCATGGTGATGATGCGGCTTCCGCCGGGTGTGCCGATGATGAGCAGCCCACGCGGCCCTTCTGCGAAGGTCGGGCTCATTGACGACAGCGGACGCTTGCCCGGCTGGATGCTGTTGGGTTCAGAACCGATCAGACCATAAGCGTTCGACGCGGTCAGGCTGGCCGAGAAATCATCCATCTCGTCGTTGAGCAGGACGCCGGTGCCCGGCGGCATGAAGCCGGAACCGAACGGCAGGTTGACCGACAAGGTGCCCGCAACACGATTACCCTCGGCATCGATCACCGAAAAATGCGTGGTGTCGGTGCCCTGCCGTAACAACGGCGCGGCGACCAGGCTGGCGCTCGGCGTCGCGCGCAGGGGATCAATGCTGTCGGCGAGCTGACGCGCATACGTGGATGACAACAAGGCCCAGGTCGGCACGCGCACAAAATCGGGATCACCCAGATAGCTCGCGCGGTCGCGATAGGCGCGGCGCAGCGCTTCGATCACCTGGTGCTTGGCCTGCACGCTCGATTGACCGCGCCAGCCCATTGCTTCCAGCTGGCCCAAGGTCGTTCCCAAGGTGATGCTGCCGGCCGAGGGCGGCGGCGCGGACACGATGCGCACGTCGCGGAAATAACTGACCGTGGGCTCGCGCTCACGCACGCGGTACGCGCGCAAATCGTCCAGCGACCAGATGCCACCGCCCGCACGCGCGCCTTTCACCAGAGCTTCGGCGGTTGCCCCTTCATAAAATCCCGCGGCACCGCTCTTAGCCATGCGTTGCAGCACCATCGCCAAGTCCGGCTGCACGATGCGCTCGTTAACACGCGGTGACCGACCACCGACGGCGAAGACGCGCTGCGCCTCGGGCGACAAGCGTTTCCAATGGCGCTCGAAGGCTTCCGCCAGCTTGTCGTCACATGCGAAGCCCTCGCGTGCAGCGCGAATCGCCGGCGCCAGTGATCGTGACAACGGCAGGCGTCCGTAGCTGCGTGCCAGATAGTCCAGCGCCGCCGGTTCACCCGGAATGCCGGCGGCCAAGGCGCCGTCTCGCGACAGCTTGTCCACCGCTTTTCCATCGGCACCCAGATACATGCGTTCATGCGCGGCTGCGGGCGCGGTTTCGCGACCATCAACAAAAGTCTCGAAGCGATCTTCGGCCCGATGCAGCAGCCAGAAGCCGCCGCCGCCCAAACCCGAACCGGTGGGCTCGACCACAGCCAAGGTGCTGCTGATGGCCACAGCTGCGTCGAAGGCATTGCCCCCGGCTACGAGGATTTCCAGCCCAGCCTCGGTCGCCAAGGGATGGGCGCTAGCGACCGCGTGCGCGCCAGGCTTGTCGGCGGCAACCGCCCAGCCTGCCAACAGCCAGATCAGAACCAGGGCGGTCACGCATCGACGAAACAAGTTGGTCACGGTCATCGGCAAGAACGGCTTGATCAAGACGAGTCTCCAATCAGACGCCGGTACTTCTGCCGCAATTGGTCCTGCGTCTCGGCGTATTCGGGGTCCAGCGGAATGCAATGCACGGGGCACACGGTCACGCACTGCGGCTCGGCAAAATGACCCACGCACTCGGTGCAGCGCGCCGGGTCGATCTGGTAGATCTCGATACCCTGAAAGATCGCCTGATTCGGACAGACCGGCTCGCAGACATCACAGTTGATGCACTCCTCGGTGATCTTCAGCGCCATGTCTGCATCAGGCCGCAATCAGTTCGCGCAGCGCCCGATAGCCATCGACCAGCCGCGGGCCGGGTCGGCCCAGAAACGCTTCGGTGATCGCGTGAATTCGATCCGCACGAATCGCGGGTACGGTCTCCCATCCGCTGCGACGGCGCACGATGTCGGCGCGATAGTTGTACAGCGGCACACCGCACCAGGCCATCACGACAATATCCGGCGCTGCATCGATCACCTGCGCGTCGGTCAGCGGCACGCTCTTGCCCGCAATCCCGGCCCAGGGGTTGCAGCCGCCGGCGAGTTCGATGAGATCGGTGGCCCAGGAATCGCGCGTTGGCGCAATCACGGGCTTGGGCCACCACTCCATCAGCACGCGAGGTGCATCAGGCTTGCGGCTCACCGCGGGCATTGCGGCTTTCATGTCGGCAATCAAGGTCTCACCACGTGCCGCAACATCCAGCGCCTGCGCAATATGGCGGATATCGCGATACACATCAGCCAGTGATACCGGCTCACACACCAAGGTGCGCAGGCCCGCGGCTTCGAGTTGGTCCACCAAGGTGTCGTGACCCGGTAGCGTGCGAGAACTCAGTACGAGGTCGGGCTGCATCGCTTTGACTGCGGCGACATCCAGCGACAAATCGCGACCGAGCTTGGGCAGCGTAGCGACGACCTCGGGCGGGAAATCCGAATCCTCATCCACGCCTATCAGGTAATGCGCGCAGCCCAGCGCGCAGACGATTTCGGTGTTCGAACAGGTGTGCGAAACGATGCGCATCAAGGCCTGCGACCAAAGCGTGCGAGCAGGGCTTCAATCACAGGCTGCGGGACCAGCTTTTCCACCGGGGCGCCCAGTCCTGCGAGTTCGCGAACCAGACTCGAAGACAGGTGTGCGAATTCTGGCGAGGGCGTGAGCATGATGGTGTCGAGATGCGGATACAGATCACGATTCATCACCGCCATCTGTTTCTCGTAATCCACATCACCGACAGTGCGCACGCCGCGCACCAGCACGGTCACGCCGTTGTCGCGCGCAAAATCCACCACCAGTCCGCTGAAGCCCTTGACCTCGACATTCTTGAGATCGCGCGTGGACTCGCGAATCAGCTCGCAGCGTTCCTCCAGGCTGAATTTCGGGTTCTTCGCCAGGTTATGACCGACCGCAACGATCAGCTTGGGAAACATCCGCGCCGCGCGATGCATGATGTCGTTGTGCCCGAGCGTGATCGGGTCAAAGGTTCCGGAATACGCCGCGACAACTTTCATACGCGCTCTCCCTGCGTGTAGGAAATCAGGCCAAAGCTTACCTGACCTGCTTTCTTTTCCCGCAGCCACTGATAGCCCTCGGGCAAAGCAAGCGTCTGGTCGGCGGGCCATTCCACGTAGACGCGATTGTCGCTCTTGAGCCAGGGGCGCAATCCACTCAGGCTGGGCAGCAACAAGCCGGCTGCATACGGTGGATCGACGAAGGCGATATCGAACGTGGGCCGTAGTGGCGGTCTGCCGATCCAGCTCAGGACTTCAGCCTGCGTCATCCGAGCGCGCTCCATACCTCCCAGCGCCATCACAGCCGCGCTGATATCCGCGATCTGCCGCGTGCCACGCTCGACGAACTCAACCGTTGCCGCCCCGCGCGACAGCGCCTCCAGTCCCAAGGCGCCGCTGCCAGCATAAAGATCGACGCAGGCTGTACCCTCGATACGCGGCGCCAGCCAGTCGAACACGGTCTGACGCACACGATCCGGCGTTGGACGCACCGCAGCGCTTGTATCAAACGCGATCAAACGACGACGCCATTCGCCGCCGACGATGCGCAACCGCCCTGCGTCACGCTGACTCATGACCAAACCGGATTCAGCCCTGCGTGCCGCCCACTGTCATCGAGTCCAGCCTCAGAGTGGGCTGGCCCACGCCCACCGGCACGCTCTGGCCTTCTTTGCCACAGATACCAACGCCGTTGTCGAGCTTCAGATCCGTACCCACCATGGAGACGCGTGTCAGCACCTCTGGACCATTGCCGATCAAGGTCGCCCCCTTGACCGGCCGCGTGATCTTGCCGTCCTCGATCAGATAGGCCTCCGAGGCAGAGAACGTGAAATTGCCCGAGGTGATGTCCACCTGGCCGCCACCAAAGCTCACCGCGTACAGACCGCGCGGCACGCTGGCGATGATCTCGGCCGGATCGTGCGGACCGGCGAGCATGTAGGTATTGGTCATGCGCGGCATCACCAGGCTGGCGAAGGATTCGCGCCGACCGTTGCCGGTGGCCTTGGCCTTCATCAGTCGCGCATTGATCGAGTCCTGCATATAGCCGGCGAGCTGGCCGTTCTCGATCAAGCGCGTGCACTGCGTGGGGTTGCCCTCATCGTCCAGGTTGAGCGATCCACGCCGGCCGCTCAGTGTGCCGTCATCAACCACGGTGCACAGATCCGAAGCCACGCGCTGACCGATACGTCCTGAAAACGCCGAAGTGCCCTTGCGGTTGAAATCGCCTTCCAAACCGTGACCAATGGCTTCGTGCAGCAGCACGCCGGGCCAGCCCGGGCCGAGGACCACCGTCATCGCGCCCGCCGGTGTCGGCACTGAATCCAATAGCAACACGGCCTGGCGCACGGCTTCGCGTGCGTAGCTTTCGGGCAGATCGTCGGCGAAGAACGCGAGTTCCGCCCGCGCGCCGCCGCCGACATGCGCCTGCTCACGACGCCCGTTCTGCTCCACGATCACCGTCACGTCCATGCGCACCAGCGGTCGCACATCCGCTGCGCGACGACCGTCCGCGCGGGCGATGAGCACCACCTCGTATTGCGCGGCCAGCGCGCACATCACTTGTTTGACTCGCGGATCGGCCGCACGCGCGGCGGCGTCTGCGCGACGCAGCAAGGCCAGCTTGGCCGTTGCATCAGCCGAACCCGGCGGGTCAACCGCCGGATACAGGCTGCGACCCTGCACCACGCTGATAGGCGCGTGCTGCACGCTGCGCGTATCACTGGCGATGGCGCGCGCTGCGGTGGCGGCATCGAGCAAGGTATCCAGACGAATGTCTTCGGAGTAGGCCAGACCCTGTTTCTCGCCGGAGATGGCGCGCACCCCAACGCCCTGCTCCACCGAATGGCTGCCGGATTTGACGATGCCCTCCTCCAGCGACCAGTGCTCGGTACGCGAATACTGGAAATAGAGATCCGCGTCCTCGGCGCCCGAGGCCAGAGTCTGCGCCAGCACTTGGTCGAGCTGCGGCTCGCTCAGTCCGGCGGGATCGAGAAACTGGGATTTGGCGATGTTGTAGGCAGCGGTCATGGTTCGAAATCAGATGCGAGCAGGAGAAGGCTAACAGTTAGGGCCT
>JBQTJH010000025.1:0-3370 GCA_052387335.1 Panacagrimonas sp.
TGCGTCTTGCTGGGAGCGCAGACGCCATCATGGCCGCGCCGCAGGTGCAGGCCGTGGTGCGCCAGGTGGAAGCCTCGCTAGGGGCGCGCGGACGCGTGCTGTTGCGCGCTTCCGGCACCGAGCCGCTGATCCGTGTGATGGTCGAAGCGCAGGACCAGCAGGAAACCCAGGATGCGGCCGAACGTATCGCGGCCACTGTAAAAGCCGTGGCGACATAAAACGACATCACGATCAGGAGAGAACCGCATGAATCGCCAACCTCTAGTGGCCGGCAACTGGAAGATGAATGGACGCCGCGACAGCAATCGCGAGCTGATTGAAGGCATCGCCGCAGGCCTTGGGCAGTGCGCGGGGGTTGAAGTGCTGGTGTGTCCGCCGGCGGTGTATCTGCAGCAGGTCGCGGAATTGATCGGCGCGCAGCGCATCGCCTTGGGCGCGCAGAACCTGTCGGATCAGTCCAGCCCGGGCGCATTCACCGGCGAAGTACACGGGGCCATGCTCGGCGAACTCGGTTGTCGCTACACGCTGGTGGGGCATTCCGAGCGCCGCGCGATGTACGGCGAGACCGATGCGGTGGTCGCCGCCAAGTTCAGCGTGGCCCAGAGCCTGGGGTTGACGCCGGTGCTGTGCCTGGGTGAAACCCTCGACGAGCGCGACGCTGGCAAGACCGAGTCGGTGCTCGAACGCCAGCTCAGCGCTGTGCTGGACAAGGCTGGCGCTGAGGCCTTCGCTAACGCCGTGATCGCCTATGAACCGGTCTGGGCCATCGGCACCGGCAGGACCGCCAGTACCGCCCAGGCCCAGGACGCACACGCCTTCCTGCGTGGTCTGATGGCCCGCTGCAGTGCTACTATTGCGGGCTCGGTCCGGGTTCTTTACGGTGGCAGCGTCAAGCCGGACAACGCTTTGGAGCTGTTCGCCTGCCCGGATGTGGATGGCGGACTGATCGGCGGAGCATCCCTCAAGAGCAGCGATTTTCTAGCCATTTGTCGCGCTGCTCAGGCTCAACTCGCTTAGGTTGTCAGATCATGTATACGGTTCTTGTGGTGGTTCAGGTGGTGGTGGCAGTAGCCCTGATTGGCCTGGTGCTGATCCAGCACGGCAAGGGTGCTGATGCGGGCGCCGCCTTCGGCAGTGGTGCCTCCGGTACCGTATTCGGCGCGCGCGGCGCGGCCAATTTTCTGACCCGTTCAACCGCGTGGCTGGCCGCTGCATTCTTCATCTGCAGCCTGGCTCTGGCGTACATGGTGGCCAATCGCACCACGTCATCGCGCAGCATCGTCGACACCATCGAGGCGGCTCCGCAGGCCCAGGTGCCGGCTGCTGTGGCACCGGCCGCGAGTATCGATGATGCGCCCGTCGCAGTTGAACCGGCTGCGCCGCAGGCTGCCGACGAAACGCCCAAGGCACCCGAGTAAGGGGCAATAAGCACAGGCGCGACAAAGCCTGTGCGAGTCGTTAAGATTCGCGCCCCTCATGAAGGCGCAAGGCCGACGTGGCGGAATTGGTAGACGCACTACCTTGAGGTGGTAGCGGCGAAAGTCGTGGGGGTTCGAGTCCCTCCGTCGGCACCATTCATGAGGGATGTGAAGCCAGAAGCCCCGCAGCGATGTGGGGTTTTTTGTTGCCCTCAGTGCGCTTCGCGTTTCGTATCGCTGCTGTGCCCGCTGGAAATTGCGCACTGTGGAGCCGATCAACAGTCGATAGATTGGACGTAGCAACCAGGCGGGCAGTCGCCCGCGCTCTTCGAAGGCAACGTGACCGCGCGGATGATCCATGAAGCGCGGATAGGGCTGCGGGAATCGATAGCCGCTTGCGTCACGCCAGAATTCGATGGCGCTGAGGTGCTTCACGTTCTTGTAGCCGTAGTGCGCCGGGGCGACCAGGCGCAACGGCGCGCCGTGGTCCAGGCCCAGCGGCTCACCATCGAGTTGATCGGCCAGCAGCACGTCGCTTGCCAGCAGATCCTCCAGCGGCAAGGCGCAGCGATAACCATCCTGGCCCTTGAACACGACGAAGCGTGCGTTAGTACTACTACGTTAAGTTATCCTGACCAAGGCCAGGGATCGGTGTTTTCACGCTGGCAGCAGGGACAACAGTCGAGTTGTCTCGTCAGCCAGATGCGAATCGTCTGAAGCGTCTTCTCCCAGGTCAATGGTGATGCTGAAGTTTTTTTTGGCATGCAGGTGCTCGGTGAAGACGAAGCTGTAGGCCAGTGCGGCCAGCGCCAGATGATGGTGAAACGCACGCCAGCTACGGGCTTCCAGATGATCCAGACCGAGTTCGTCCTTGAGTCGCTGGAACTGCTGTTCAATCACCCAGCGCGAGCGCGATAACGCCAAGGCGCGTGCCTTGCCCGGCGGGCGTCTCAAATGCGCCAGCAGGACGTGGTGCGGCTCGTCATGGCCTTGCGGCCAGTCCACGATCAGCCACTGCGCCAGGCCTTGGACATCGTCACCGGCTTCGCTCTTGAGCCATACCCGCCGCCAGGCCAGACGGGTGTGCTGGAGGCGTCCGGCGGTGTCACGCCACTGCACCGGATGCCAAGCGGCGGTCGGCAGGTCCTGGGCAATCTGACGCAGAGACTGTGGCGCAGGACGCTGGGAGGTCGGCTCAACGCACCAGGCCCCTTGTCGCCCCCCGACATGCAGCGCGTACTCCAGCCCCAATGCCCGCAGGCCAGCCCGGAATTCGGCGTTGTCCCCATACACCGCATCGCCCAGAACCGGGGCCGCAGGCACCCCCTGCTCCAGGGCCTGGGTCACCAGGGCCAGAGCGATCTGCGGCTTGGTCTGAAAGCAGACCGATTCCGGAACCCGCGCCAACTGTCGCCGACCCGGGTCCTCGCACCAGGCCTGCGGCAGGTAGAGTCGGCTCCCCGCAGGCAGCGCGGTATAGCCGTCGCTGACCACCAGTTGCACACACACTTGGCAGTTGGCCTGCTTTCCCACTGCGCCGCAGTACTGGTGGTGGACTCCGACCGAGCGGTCTCCTTGCTTGACCCAGCCGGTTTCATCCACCACCCAGCATTCCGGAACACCCAGCAACGGCACCACCTGTTGCCGAATCCCACGCCAAATCGAGGCTTCGTCCCACGGACTGTCGGACAGGAACTGTTGCAAACGCTGCACATCCACTCCCAGCCGCAACGCCATCGGTTCCACCGATTTGCGATGCCCGGGCATCAACAAACCATTGACGTACTGCAAAGCCGCCACCCGCCGCTCCCGCCGCCCAAGCCCCACCACCAGCGGTTCCAGATACCGCCGCAGCCGATGCGCACTCCGCCGCCACCGTCGTCCGTTCCATTCCATGCACGTCCTCCTCCTGCCGCAAAGGAAGACATTAGCATTTACTTAACGTAGTAGTA
>JBQTJH010000026.1:0-6498 GCA_052387335.1 Panacagrimonas sp.
GGTCAGCGCTTCGACCAGACCGGCCATCGACGATTCGGCGTAGTGCCGCAGGCTCGCAAGCAATAAGCCACGCTTGGTGCCGAAGGTTTCGTAGAAGCTGCTGCGACTCAGGTCGGTCACCTCGAGCAAGTCGTTGAGTGAGGCGGCCTGATAGCCACGCTGCCAGAACAGCTGCATCGCGCCGGCAATGGCGGTCTGCTCGTCGAACTCGCGGCTACGGGCCATGGAGTATGGATTCTGGACTGACCAGTCCAGAATCTGCCCTGCACGGCCGTGCTGTCAAATTTGGTGCGATACCTAGGGTCCGGCTCGCATGCGCATTCGTCCGTATATGCTGCGGCGCTGACGTATCACGAGGGACGGCGGATGATCGACCTGTACTACTGGCCCACGCCCAATGGCTGGAAGATTTCCATCATGCTCGAGGAGTGCGGCCTGCCCTACCGCATGCATGCGGTGAATATTGGGCGCGGCGAGCAGTTCACCGAGCAATTCCTGTCGATCAGTCCAAATAACCGCATTCCGGCCATCGTCGATCACGCCCCGGCCGATGGCGGAGGGCCACTCAGCGTGTTTGAAACCGGCGCTGTGCTGATCTATCTGGCCGACAAGACTGGACGCTTCCTGCCGAAAACGCTGCGTGAGCGCAACACCGTGATCCAGTGGCTGATGTGGCAGATGGGCGGCCTGGGACCGATGCTGGGCCAGCACGGACACTTCAAGCTCTACGCGGCGGAACCCCTACCCTACGCCATCGACCGTTACGGCCGCGAGGCGCACCGCCTCTACGGTGTACTCGACACCCAGCTCGGAAAGACTGGCGCCTTCGTCGCTGGCGAATACTCGATTGCCGATATGGCCTGCTTTCCCTGGATACGCACGCATCGCGCGCAGGGCATCACCCTGGACGACTACCCCCAGCTACAGCGCTGGTATTCCCGAATCAAGTCGCGCGAAGCCGTGCAACGCGGACTGGACGTGGGCAAGGCGTTGCAGATCCGTAGCTTTGATTCGCAGGCGCGCCAGACCTTGTTCGGCCAGACGCGATAGCGGGGTTCAGGCCCGCTGCCCCAGCCATACGCCGACCGCGGCTAGCGCTACACCCACGGCGTCATGCAGACCGAAGCGCGCGCCCAGGAAGATTGCGGCCAACACCGCCGTCATCGGCGGGACCAAGAAGAACAAGCTGGCGACGCGCCCCGCCGCACCCCGTCGTAGCAACCACAGATACAACAGCAGTCCGCAGCAGGAATTCACCAGAATCACCCAGGCGATGCCGCCGACCGAGGCTGGCGTGAGATGCAGATCCAGACCTTCGATCCACCAGGCCAGAGGCATCAGCACCAGAGACGCCGCTCCCACCTGCGCCACCAGCGCGAGCCGCGCGTCCACGCCGCTGGCATGGCGCTTCTGATAGACCGTGCCCAGGCTCAAGGACGCTAGCGCCAGAAACACGAAGGTGTACGCCAGTGCGCTGCCCGCCTGCTGCAGATCCGGAATCACCACGAACAAAACCCCGCACAGACCGATCCCCAGCCCCAGCACCGCACTGCGACTCATCCGCTCGCCAAGCAGCACCGCGGCGAACAGCGCGGTGGTCAGCGGCATCAGACCAGCAATCAAGCCGGCGGCCGCTGGCGGCACACCGGCGCGCATGCCGGCGTAGACGAAGCCGAAAAATCCGGCCTGCAGCAGCACACCGCCGATGCCGGCATGGATCAGCGCCGAACCGGGCGCGCGCGGCGCGCGGCGCCAGAGCAACCAAGCGCCGATCACGGCGAGGGTCCCGGCAAAACGCACCACCGAAAGGGTGAACGGACCGGTTCCCTCCAGCGCAAACACGGCCGAGATATAGCCAGTGCTCCACAACACGACAAAGCTCAGCCCACCGAGCAGATCGGTGTTGGAGGTGGGGGCGTGCTGAGTCGGCGTCATCGGGCGTAGCCTGAGAGATCGTGCGGGCCAATCAGTCTAGGTGCGCCATACGTCCTACTGTGCGCTGTGATCGCGCAGAGCTAACATCGGCCATGGCCCAGCTCATCAACCTCAACAAGATTCGCAAGCTCAAGGCGCGCGAGCAGGCGGCGCAGCAGGCAGCCGAGAATCGGGTGCGCTTCGGCCGCAGCAAGGCACAGAAAGAAGCCGACGCTGCGGCGACGCAGAACATGGAATCCAAGCTGGATCAGATCAGGCGCCAGATCGAGCCGGAATAAGCCGCTTGTGCACGCCGTCATGTGGTGCAGGGTTGCCGGCTAGCCGGGATATTTCAGATCGGCCTGGAGCTGCGCCAGCCGCTGCGGTGTACCCACGTCCGACCAGCGTCCGGTGAACAACTCGCCACTCAACTGGCCGCAGGCTGCAGCCTGACGCAGCAGCGGCGCCAGCGCGAAGCGGCCCTCCTCGCAGGCGCAGAACAACTCGGGCCGAAGGATGGACAGACCGCTGAAGGTGTAGCGCGGCGCGCCGTCATTGAACGCCCGTCCCGCCTGCAGGCCGAAGTCGCCCTCCGGCCGATGCGCCGGATTGGGCACGAGCACCAGGTGCGCCAGATCCTGCTCTGGCAATTGAGCGGCGCGCTGGACCAGCGGCGCCAGGTCGTAGTCGGCGTAGACGTCCGCGTTCACCAGCACAAACGGCGCGGTGCCCAGCAGCGGCAGCGCGCGGAACACGCCGCCACCGGTTTCCAGCGGCGGATCACCTTCGTCCGAATAGGCGATCCGCACACCCAGCGCCGAGCCGTCGCCGAGCCGCTGAGGAATCGTCGCGCCGAGGTAGCCGAGGTTGATCACCAGCTCGGTCACACCGGCGTGTTTGAGTCGCGCGATGGCGTGCTCGATCAGGCTGCGCCCCGCCACTTCGATCAGCGGCTTGGGAAGGTGATCGGTCAGCGGGCGCATGCGCTCGCCGCGACCCGCGGCCAGAATCATGGCGCGAATCGGCGTGCTGCCGGGCCGCTCCGGTGTCCCTCGTTCGCGCTGGGAGTGCTGGGGTGAGGGCGTCATGCGTGCAAGCCCAGTTCGTCGAACAGAGCCTGCAGCGGCTGTAATTCAGGGTAGCGCTGCGTCACTTCGCGCACATAGCGGATGAAGCGCGGCGCATCTTCCAGATAGTGCGGCTTGCCATCGCGATAGCGGATGCGCGCGAAGATGCCCAGCACTTTCAGATGCCGCTGCAGACCCATCCAGTCGAAGGCGCGTTGGAAATCCTGCGGCTCGTTCAACCCGGCTTCGGCGGCCTGCGCACGGTAGCGCACCACCCACCGATCCACGCTCGTCGCCGGCCAGGACAGGAACGCATCTTTGAACAGACATACCAGGTCGTAGGTGACGGGTCCGTAGACCGCATCCTGAAAATCCAGCACGCCGGGATTGGGTACCGAGCGCATCAAATTGCGCGGCATGTAGTCGCGGTGCACATAGACCTTGGGCTGCGCCAGCGCGGAGTCGATCAACAGCGCGCAGGCCTGCGCCCAGACCTGGGCCTGAGCCACAGTGAATGTGCGTTGCAAATGCTGGGCGACAAACCAGTCGGGAAACAGCGCCAGCTCGCGTGCCAGCAGCGCGGCGTCGTAGTCGGGCAACACGCCGGGCTTGGACGCCTGCTGCATGCGGATCAGCGCGTCGATCGCGTCTTCAAATAGCGCATCAGCGTTAGAGGCATCTATCACATGCAGATAGGTCTGCCGACCCAGATCGCTCAGCAACAGATATCCACGCTCCAGATCCTGATGCAGCACCTGCGGCACATTGAGTCCGGCGTCGGCGAGCAGCGCGGCGATGCGGATGAAGGGCTCGCAGTTTTCGCGCTCGGGCGGCGCGTCCATCAGCACCCAGCTGGCGGCGTCGGCGCTGACCAGGCGGAAATATCGCCGGAAGCTGGCGTCAGCCGACGCGGCACCGAATTCGGCATGACTGAGATTCAGGCAGCGCAGCGCCCAGTCACGAGCAGCGAGTGCGCGCGCGTCTAGCGCGGTAGAGAGTGCGTTCAAGAGTGGCGGTGAGAGCAGTGGCGAATCGCGTGGCTGTTCAGCGTAGCGATTGCACCGAATGCGGGCAAAACGGCGATACTCCGACCGTCCACGCGCCGGGCCTCCGCCGAGTCCCCGCCCTGTCTCTCATCGAACCTCGCACGACTCTCGCACCTGTGCCCGCTGCAATGTCCCGCACCGCCTGCCGCGTACTGCTCGCGCTCGGCCTAAGCTGTTTCGGCGTCGCCCATGCGGCAGAGTCGCCCACCGCTGCGTCGCGGGTGATCGAAGAACTCGGCTGCACGCAGCTGCAATTTACCCAGGACATGCCGCAGCAACCCGAAGTGGTGCTGGACGAAAACCTGATCCTGAACGCCGACAAGGTCGAACTGGACAAGGACGGTTTGTCGCAGCTTGCCGGCGCCGTGACCCTGCGTCAGGGCGAAACCCGCTTCTCGGCCGAGACCCTGGACTACGACAACAGCACCCGAACCATCACCGTCAACAGTGAGTCGCTGTTCCGCAACCGCGAACTGATCATCAAGAGTCGCGAGGCGCGCTTCGATCTGAACGCCGAATCCGGCGCCTTCCTCGGCACCGAATTCACCCTACCCAGCCGCTCCGCGCGCGGCAGCGCCGAGTCGCTGGAGGTGGCCAGCGACGGCCGCGCGCAGCTCGGCGGTGCGTCGTACACCACCTGCGCTCCCGGCTCCAAGGCCTGGTATCTGGAGGCCAGCCGCATCGAGTTGGATCACGACGAGGGCCTGGGCTCGGCGCGCCACACGCGACTGCGCTTCATGGGCCTGCCAGTGTTGTACGTGCCCTATCTACAGTTCCCCATCGATGATCGCCGTCGCAGCGGCCTGCTTTACCCCACCGTCGGCTCCATGAGCGGCTCGGGTTTCGACATGCGCTGGCCGGTGTATCTGAATCTGGCGCCGAACTACGACGCCACGGTCACTCCGCGGGTGCTGGCTGAGCGCGGCGTGCAAGGCGGTCTGGATTTTCGCTATCTGCTGGGGCGTGGCCAGGGCCAGGCGCATTACGAATATCTGGACGACGACAAGTTCGGCGAAGACCGCAGCCAGTTCCGCTTCAATCACGTGGGCCTGATCAATGACCGGCTCGGCGTGGAAGCGACGTACGCCGAGACCTCGGATCGCAGCTACTTCGAGGATCTGGGCGGGACGCTCGCCAGCTCCTCGATCACGCATCTGGAACAGACCGCGCGGCTGACCTACCAGGCTCCCGCCACCTACCGCATCTCGGCGATGGTGCAGAACTTCCAGCCCATCGCCAGCAATCTGCTGGCGGTGGACGATCCCTACAAGCGCCTGCCGCAGATCCGCTTCAGCGCGCTGACGCCGCGACCGTGGATGCACACGCGTGCGGGCCTGGGTTCCGAGTTCGTCAATTTTGCGCGCGAGGATTCGGTGGAAGGCGGGCGCATGATGCTGTCGCCGTACCTGCGCTTCGAACGTCAGTCCGCCGCCTGGTACGTGCAGAGCCAGGCCGATCTGCACTACACGCGCTACGAGCTCAGCAGCACCGGCGACACGCTGCCCGACACGCCGGAGCGCAGCCTGCCGGTGTTCAGCGCCGAGGGCGGCGTGCGTTTCGAACGCGTCACTGGCAGCGGCAAGCTGCAGACCCTGACACCGCGTGGATTCGCGTTGTATGTGCCCTTCGAAAATCAGGACGCGCTGCCCCTGTTCGACACCGGCGAGCCGGATTTCGACTTCGTGCAGCTGTTTGCGCGCAACCGCTTCTCCGGCGATGACCGGCTGGCCGATGCCAAGCACGTGGCCGGCGCACTGACCCTGCGCGAACTCGACCCCATCACCGGCCGCGCCAACTGGAGTGCCTCCATCGGCCAGCTATATCGCTTCGAGGCGCCGCGCGTGGGGATTCCCGACTTCGATCCGCCAGACCGCGGCGCCACCGAATTCGTCGGCCAGTTCGACTACCGGCTGTGGTCCAACTGGATGGCCGTTGTTGCCGGTCAATGGGCGCCGGAGGAGAACAATTTCGAGCGCTCGCAGCTCGCCCTGCGCTATCGCGAACCCGGCCAGCGCCGCCAGTTCGACCTGTCGTATCGCTATCGTCGTGATCTGCTGGAGCAGGCCGATCTGGCCTTCCTGACGCCCATCGGCGGCGCCTGGAAGCTGGCTGCGCGCACGCGCTTCTCCCTGCGCGACAGCCAGAGCCGAGAAAATCTGGTAGGCGTGGAATACGGCACCTGCTGCTGGGCCATCCGTGCCTCGTATCGGCGTTTCATCGGCGACGCCAGCGGCGATTTCGACAGCGGTGTGTACCTGCAGCTGCAGCTCAAGGGCCTGGCCAACATCGGCGCCGGCGGTGCGAGCCTGCTGCCGGACGAGGAAATTGACGGCGAACGGCCGGACTAGTGTGGTGTCCCGTTAATAACTGGCATAAGTGGTGCGACTGAATTGGGTACTGTCATGGACGGAGTGATACCCGATGAGAACTGGACGGCCCAAGGCAGCCTTGGTGCTTACCGACGACGAGCG
>JBQTJH010000027.1:0-5613 GCA_052387335.1 Panacagrimonas sp.
GCGACGTGATGCTGGACCGCTACTGGTCCGGCCCCACGCAGCGCATTTCGCCCGAAGCGCCGGTGCCAGTGGTGCGCGTGGGCAAGGACGAGTCACGTCCCGGTGGCGCGGCCAATGTCGCGCTCAATCTGGCTGCGCTTGGCGCGAGTGTGGAATTGCTCGGCGTGGTGGGTCGCGATCCGCCGGCTGCAACGCTCGCTGCGCAGCTCAAGGCGGTGGGCATTGCCACCTCTTTCCTTGAATCGCCGCAGCTGCCCACCATCACCAAGCTGCGCGTGCTGTCGCGCAATCAGCAGGTGATTCGTCTGGACTTCGAGGAGTCCTACGCCAGCACCGGCGCGTTTGATCGCGCACAGATGATCGCGCGCTTCACCCTGGCGCTGGCGCGTGCGCAGGTCGCGGTGCTGTCGGACTACGCCAAGGGCACGCTGCATGACGCGCCCGCATTGATCGCGCAGTGCATTGCGCTGAACAAGCCGGTGGTGATTGATCCCAAGGGCAGCGACTTCAGGCGCTATCGCGGCGCCACCTTGCTGACGCCGAACATGAGCGAATTCGAGGCCGTGGTCGGGCCTTGCCCAGACGACGCCACGCTGGTCGCCAAGGGCGCGACCTTGCTCGCGGATTTGCAGCTGCAGGCCCTGCTGGTGACGCGCAGTGAAAAAGGCATGAGCCTGCTGCGTCCTGGCAAGCCGCCGCTGCATCTGCCGACGGTGGCGCGAGAAGTGTTCGACGTCACCGGCGCCGGCGACACGGTGATTGCCACGCTCGCGGCGAGTATCGCGGCGGGTGCCGATCTGGGCGATGCGGTGCGGCTGGCCAACATCGCGGCCAGCATCGTGGTCGGCAAGCTCGGCACCGCAAGCGCCTCGCGCGCGGAGCTGGAGTTGGCGCTGCACCAACCCGCTCCCGGCGAAGATGGTCTGGTCACGCAAGACCAGCTGCTGGCGCGCCTGGTCACGGCGCGTTCGCGCGGTCAGACCGTGGTCTTCACCAACGGCGTGTTCGATCTGCTGCACGTCGGTCATGTGCGTTATCTGGAGGCCGCGCGCCGGCTTGGTGATGTACTGATCGTCGCGGTCAATGAAGACGAATCCGTGCGCCGTCTCAACAAGGGCCCGTCGCGACCCGTGAATACCTGTGCAGATCGCATGCGTGTGCTGGCCGCGCTCAAGTGCGTGGACTACGTCGTGCCGTTTGCAGAAGACACGCCCGCGCGTCTGATTGGCCGCGTCTTGCCGGATGTGCTGGTCAAGGGCGGCGACTACAAGCCAGAACAGATCGCCGGCTTCGATGCCGTGACCGCCAACGGCGGGCGGGTGATGGTGCTGGATTTTCATCAGGGCTATTCGACGACGTTGATGCTGGCGCGCGCCGGCCACTAAGCAGCACCAGCGCCGCAGCGCGCTTATCTTCCCGCAACCAAATCGTCACTGGCGTGTCGTCAGCGCGTCGCGTTTGAACCACACACTTCCGTTCTTGAATGAACGGGGAGTGTGGCGATGTCGGTGGGTCATCAATCTGAAATACATGGGGTGCGGTCCAACTGGGCGCTGGCGCTGGCCTTGAGCTTCACTGGCCTGCACGCGCCGGCCATGGCGCAATCCGCTGAAACCGACGATGCCGCGGTCGAGGCTCCGATCGAAGCGTCGATCGAGGATGGACTCGCGCAGACGACCGAAGCCGACGTCGCCGCCGAATCACTCGAATTGCAGACCGACGAAGCGGCCGATACGGCCAGCGAAGTGATGGAAATCACCGTCACCGCCACGCCGATCCGCGACAGTCTTGAGGCCTCGATCAACGCGCAGCGCGCTGCGGTCAACGTGGTCAATGTCATCGAGTCCGATACCATCGGCCGCTTTCCCGATCAGACCGCGGCGGCGGCGCTGGCGCGCCATCCCGGCATCGCGGTGCAGCGTGACCAAGGGCAGGAGCGCTTCATCCAGGTGCGCGGTGGTCCGGCGCGCTGGACCCAGGTGTCGTTTGACGGCATCAATGTGCTGGGCGCGCAGGATCGCGTGTTCCGCTTCGACTCGGTGCCGGCCGCACTGATCGGTTCGGTGGAGCTAAGCAAGACGCTGACGCCGGAGATGTCCTCCGAAGCGCTGGCCGGTCGGGTCAACATCAATACGTTTTCGGCGCTGGACAATCCGGGCTGGAACACGCAGCTCGAAGCCGGTTACGGCTACATCGATCTGGCCGACGGTCCGCAGGAGTCTTACTCCGGCCGCGTGGCCTGGAGCGATGGCCGCTTCGGTGCGGTAGTCGCCGCCTCGCATTTCGAGTTCGAGCAGCAGGCCGACAACGCCGAGCCCGCCTATGACGCGACCGGCATTCGCAGCCTGCGCGCCGCCAAGTACGTGACCATTCGCGAGACCAACGCCTACTCGGGCAAGTTCGAGTTTCTGGCGGCGCCCGGCCATCGCCTGAGCTTCACCAGCCTGTACACGGAGTTCAAAGACGACGAGTTGCGCAACCAGTACACCTTCAATTTCGCCGGCGCCGCGTCCGGCACGCGCGATTTCGACGGTGGCGACTTGAGCGGCGTGCCCATCGCCGGTCTATTCGAGGAAGGCGACTACGAGAATTCCACGTTCTACAACGTGCTGCGCGGCGAACACAGCTTCAAGGTCTGGCAGGCCAACTGGCAGCTCGCTTACACCGAGACCGAGGACCTCACCGATCTGCCGCTGGTAGCGCAGTCGGCGTCGGCCTCACTGCGTCCGGACCTGAGTTTCGTCAACGGCCCCAACTTTCCGGTCATCAGCATCGCCGGGCCGGGTGAAAGTCGTCTGGATCAGGACGCCTTCGACTCCGAGGTGTTGAGCTATTTCGGCGGCGGTTCGGATTCCGAGGCCTACACCGCCAAGGGCGACCTGCAGCGCGAATGGGATTTGATTGGGCCTTCCACGCTCAGCTTCGGCTTTCAGTACGACACGCGCGAATCCCTGAGCCCGGGTGCATTCGCCTTGCTGCGTCCAGATGGCAGCACCGGATCATTCGCGTTCCGCTCGGCCGCCACAGCGCTGGGTGTGGCGTGGACGCCGTTCGACTTCATCACCGGCGAGCGTATTGACGAGCGCTTTGGTCGCGGTTTCGACTGGAACTACATCGACAACCGCGGCATGCGTCGCCAGCTGGATACCGTGCTCAATGCGGCACGCGCCGCCAACGCCGCCGGTACCGGCAACTACGCACTGCCCACCGCCGATCCGTCGCAGGCCTATCAGGTGGATGAAGACATCCTCGCTGGCTATGTCATGAACAAGTGGCAGTGGGGCCGTCATGGTCTGCTCGCGGGTGTACGGATTGAACAGATCGACGTACGCAGCGTCGGCAACATCACCACGCCGGGCGCTGCCGGCGCGCCGCCAACGCGCACACCGTTGGCGGTGGATAACAGCTTCACCGACTTCTTCCCCAGCGTGCACTGGAATGTCGATCTCACCGATACGCTCAAGTACCGCCTGTCGGGCGTCACCGGCGCTGCGCGGCCGAGCTTCAACGAGCTGCGCGCCAACGCCAATCTGAACGATGGCACGCAGCAGATTTCCGGCGGTAATCCGGAGCTGGAACCGGAAACCGCTTACGGCGCCGACACGTCCATCGAATGGTATTTCGCCAAGGCCTCGCTGCTCGCGGCCAATGCGTTCTATCGCGATGTCGACAAGGTCTTGTTCGAATCCACCACCGTGGTCGGCAATGACCGCTACAACTTTGGCGGGGTGGATCGCTCTGTCTACGAGTTCAACACCACGCTCAACGGTGAGGACGGCGAGCTGTACGGCGTGGAGTTCACTTACAACCAGCCCTGGACCTTCCTGCCGCCGCTGTTCGAAGGTCTGGGCATGCAGGCTAGCGTGTCCTTCCTCGACGGCAGCTTCACCACGCCGGATGGACGCAAGGTGGATTTCCCCGGAACCTCGGATCGCATCACCAACGTGGCGATGTTCTACGAGAACTACGACTTCTCGATCCGTCTGGGCTACCAGCACCGCACCGATTGGCTGGATGACATCTCGTCGGACGCGCAGACCGACACGTTCTGGGAAGCCACCGAGCGGCTCGATCTGTCGGTGCGCTATGACCTGACGCGCGTCGTGACCTTGTACATGGACGCCAACAATCTCACCGATGAGCTGGGTATTCGTTACGCCGGTGATGAGTCGCGTCCGACCGAGGTCGAATCCTTCGGGCGTCGCTATCTATTCGGCCTGCGCGCCAGCTTCTGAGGAGCGATCATGAAAGCGGATGTGACCCTGGAAAAATGGCGGGCGCTGAGCCTGCTGCTGGTGGGCGCCGCTGCATCGGCTTACAGCGCCGTGCCGCGTGCCGCCGGTATCGAAGCCGCCGAGATGGTGCGCGAACAGCAGACGCTGCAAGTGCGCTGGACTGCGACGATGCCGGTGGACGTGTATGTCGCCAGCGCGCCGGATGCGCCGGCCCCCGCGCGTCAGCGCGTGTCACGTGCCGACGCCGATGGTGTACACGTGCTCGGCAAGGCTAGCGGGCCGCGTCGCTATGTGTGGCTGCAAGCGCAGAGCGGCGAGGGCCGCTGGGTGGCCGAACGCGTGCTGCCGCTGGAAGGCGGCCGTAATTTCCGTGACATGGGCGGGTACCCGACCGAGGACGGCCGTTACATCGCCTGGGGTCGGATCTATCGCTCCGGCACCATGGCCAATCTGAGCGAGGCCGACTACAGCGTGTTACGCCAACTGGGTATTGCGGTGATCTGCGATCTGCGTTCGCCACAGGAGCGCAGCTACGAGCCAACCCAGTGGCAGAAGATCAACCCTAGCCTGCAATACCTGGCCTGGGAGCGGCCCATGGTCAGCGTCGCCGTGGATAAGGACGGCACGAAGCAGGATAGTGCTGGCAAAGCGCGTTCGCTCATGAGTCAGCCGATCAGCGATCCGCAGCTTGCGCGCGAGGCGTTCAAGGCCAACTACCGTCAGGGCGCGTACGAGTTCAAGGAGCAATACCGCGCCGTGTTCGATCAGCTGGTCGACGGCAAGGCGCCGCTGGCCTTCAACTGCTCGGCCGGCAAGGACCGCACCGGGCGCATCGCTGCGCTGCTGCTGACGGCGCTTGGCGTGCCGCGGGAGATCGTGGTTGCGGACTACGCCATGTCCGAGCAGGTGGTGGATTTTTCGGCGGCTTTCAGTGAGCGTCAGGACCGCAGCAAGGCCAAGAATGACCAGCAGCCTTCGCCCTACGCGATGATGCAGCAGTGGTCGCCGGAAGCGCGTGCGGTGTTGCTCAGCTCGAAGCCGGAGTTCATCGAGGCGATGTTCGAGCAGATCGAGGCCGACTACGGCAGCGTGCAGAATTTCCTGGCCAAGGAACTCGGCGTCGATGACGCCAAGCTGGCGCGGCTCAAGACGCTGTATCTGCAGGGATGAAACTCATGCCAGCGATGAAGCGCGTGCTGAGCGCTCTGGGTCTTTTGATCGGTGTCAGCAGTGCGCAGGCGCTGGACAATGTTCAGGTCACGCAAGCCGCTGATGAAGGCTATGTCCTGCAATGGGACGCGTCCGGTGCGGTGGATGTGTACGTGTCGGACCGGGCCGACGCCTAGGTGACGCGCATGCGTCGGCTGGTGCAGGGCGA
>JBQTJH010000028.1:0-3899 GCA_052387335.1 Panacagrimonas sp.
CCTTGCCGGTGAGCGAGGCCATCAGCGGCACGTAGCTGACGTTGATGTCGCCCCAGCCGATCTGCTCGATCACGATGCCGGTGGTCAGGCCGCTGGCGCCCAGGCCGCCGAACTGCTCGGGCATGTCGGGGGCGATCAGGCCCAGTTCGCCCATCTCGCGCACCAGGTCGCGGTCCAGGCGTTCCGACTTTTCGCGCTTCTGGTAGTCGGGCAGCAGCTTCTTTTCGGCGAAGCGGCGGGCGGTTTCGCGCAGGGCGCGTTGTTCGTCGGTGAGGATCATGGGGGCGGGCTCTATCGTTCGGGTGCGCCGACCAGCGCACTGCCGGAATATACCAAACAAACGTTAGAATGACGTTCGCTTTCCCACCCCGATCGAAGGAGCCGAGACGACATGAACCGGATGGACAACAAGGTGTGCCTCGTCACCGGCGCGGCGCAGGGCATAGGCCTGGCCGCCGCGGAGCGGCTGATCGAGACCGGCGCGAAGGTGATGTTGACCGACATCAACGCACAGGCCGGCGAAGCGCAGGCCATTCGCCTGGGCGAGCGGGCGGCCTTCTTGCAGCAGGACGTGACCGACCTGGCGCGCTGGGACGCGGTGCTCGACGCCATCCAGGAGCGCTGGGGCGGGCTGGACGTGACGGTGAACAACGCCGGCATCGTGCAGATGGGCGACATCGAAACCTGCACGGCCAAGGACTGGGCACGCACGCTGGAGATCAACCTGACCGCGGTGATGACGGGCACGCAGAAGTCGGTGGAGCGCATGAAGGCGCGCGGCGGCGGCTCCATCATCAACCTCGCCTCCATCGAGGGCCTGATCGGCGAGTCCTTCGCGCTGGCCTACAACGCCGCCAAGGGCGGCGTGCGTATCTTCTCCAAGTCCGCCGCCATCCACTGCGCCCGCGCCGGCTACGGCATTCGCGTCAACTGCGTCTGCCCCGGATTCATCGAAACGCCGATGGTGGCCAACGCCGTCGGCGGCCTGGGCGCGGAGATGGCGCAGCAGTTCCACCAGGCGCTGATGGCGCGCGTGCCCATGGGCCGGCTCGGCCAGCCGCGCGAGATCGCCAACGCGATCCTGTTCCTGGCCTCCGACGAATCCAGTTTCGTCACCGGCGCCGACCTGGTGGTGGACGGCGGACACACGGCGTGCTGAAACGGCGCAGCCCCAGTTTTTTTTCCCCAAACTTTTCCCGAGAGGAGTCCCAAGCATGAAAAAGATTGCAAACCGTATCGCAGTGGTCACCGGTGCCGGCAGCGGCATCGGTCGCGCCACCAGCCTGGCCCTCGCGGCCAAGGGCGCGACCCTGGTCCTTGCCGACATCGACCGGGCCGGCATGGAACAGACCGCCCAGCAGATCGCCCAGGCCGGCGGCAAGGCGAGCTGCCATGTGGTGAACGTGGCCGACGCCGCGGCGATGCAGGCGTTTGCGGCCGAGGTCGAAGCCTTGTTCGGGCGCGTTCACATCGTGGTCAACAACGCCGGCATCGGCATCTTGGATGATTTTGTAGACAGCAAGCTGGAGGATTTCCGCAAGGTGGTGGACATCAACCTCTGGGGCGTGGTGTACGGCTCCAAGTTCTTCCTGCCGCTGATGCTCAAGGCCGGCGAGGGGCACATCGTCAACATCTCCAGCCTGGCCGGCATCATCTCCACCCCGGGCATGGTGTCCTACGGCACCACCAAGTTCGCGGTGCGCGGGTTTTCCGAGTCGCTGCGCGCCGAGCTGGCGGGGCGCAACATCGGCGTGACCTCCGTGCATCCCGGCATGATCCGCACCAACATCGCCAGGGCGAGCAAGGTGGTGGATACCGCGCTGCAGGGCCGCATGGTCGAATGGTTCGAGCGCTACGGCCGTCCGCCCTCGCTGGTGGCCAACAAGATCGTCGCCGCCATCGAGTCCAACACCATGCGGGTGCTGGTGACGCCGGAAACCTATGTCATGGACGCGTTCAAGCGCGCCGCGCCGGCCCTCGCCGAGGCCTTCAACGCGCAGGTCATGAACCGCTTCCGCAAGAAGATCAATCCGCAGTACGGCAATCGCCCGGCGACCAAGGCGAGCGCTGCGGCACCCAAAAAGGCGGCCGGCACCCGTGCGTCGAACGATGCCGAGTCGGACGTCGCGGCGTGACCTTGAGCCGGTAGCCGCGGCGCTGCGGCTCAGAGGAAGGCCCGGGCCGCGGAGCAGGAAATGCGGCACGGACGAAAGGGGCTGAGAGCTGGTGAATTTCTCTACTGCGCTCCGGCGAATCGCGAACGGCCTTTGCTCGCTACGGAAAGTTCACAAGCACTGAGGTAGCGCTCAGGCGGCCGCCTTCTTCGACACGACCGGGCCGGTGCCGATGAACGCCTGGAAGGCCTTCATGGTGTCGCCGGTGGCCTCGAAGGTGTCCTTCCACGCGCGCATCTGGGCGCGGTTGTCGTGGTCCCAGGGGTGGAAGTTCGGCGAGTAGTAGGGCAGGTAATGCTTGATCAGCAGGCGCATGAAACCCGGCTTGCCGAACTGGAAGTTGAGCGACTTGAACATCGAGCGCCAGTTGAACAGCTGGCCGTCCTTGGCCACCAGCACCAGGCGCTGGTATTCGCTGATGGCAAGGAAGATGCCGGTCATCAGGACCATGCCGGCGATGCGCTTGGGATAGCTGCCGACCGCGTCCTGGTAGACGTCGTAGGACACCGACTTGTGCTCGGTCTCCTCGATCATGTGCCAGGCGATCATCGCGCCCAGCGAGGGATCGAAGTCGCGGAAGATCTCGGGGTTGTCCACGAACACCGCCGAGATGGTGCCAGTGAAGTGCTCGCCGGCGGCCATCACCGAGAGCTGCATGTCGTCGCTGAGCACCTTCTGCAGCAGGGTGCGCATGCGCTTGAACGCGGCCTCCACCTTGTCCACCTCCACGCCGTGCGCCATCACGGCCTGGTTCATGATGTCGTGCTCGCGGGCGTGGTAGTGCTCCTGCTTGATGAAGTCGATGCCGGCCTTGCGCACGCTCTCGTCAGAGAGCTTCACCAGGTGCTTGCGCACGCACTGCATGACCCAGCGCTCGCCATCGGGCACGGCCGCGAGCAGCGCATTCCACCAGTGCGTCGACCAGGGGTCATTGTTCATCCAGTACTTGGGAACCTGCGTCATGTCGAAGTGCAGGTCGCGGGGCTTGACCTCGTCGTAACCAATCTTGCGATTTGCCAGTGCCATGTCAGTAGTCCTCGGGGTGTTGTGTTGATGAAGGCCCTGGCCGTGCTACACGGTCAGCGCGAGTAGAACGGGGATGTCTTCAGGCTTCCGCGGTGGCGGTGACTTCCGCGCGCGTGAACCGGTAATGCGACAGCGGCGAAGTCTTGGCCCGCCATTGCGCCTCGATGGACGTGGACGGACGCAGCATCGGCGCGTCGCCGTTGACATCGAAGTAGTAGCTGTTGGACGTGGAGCAGGTGGGGTTGACGAACACCGTGTTCTGCTGTCGGCGCAGGATGTCCTTGAAATAGGCCTCGTGCGGGCCCTGCCGCACCTCGATGCAGGTCGCGCCGGTCTTGCGTGCCTGCTTGATGCAGCGCACCGCGTGCAGCGAATGGTTCTCCACCATCTTGAAGTAGGAGGAGCCGGTCAGCGCGTAGGGACCGAGCATGCCGAAGTAGTTCGGGAAATTCGGCACGGTGGAGCCCTCGTAAGCCTGGTAGCGCTCCTCTTCCCAGAACCGCCCCAGCTCGCGCCCGCCGCGTCCGTAAACCTCGAAGGACGGCAGGTTGCCCTTCTCGAACACCTTGTAGCCGGTGGCCGTGATCAGCACGTCGATCTCGCGTTCCTTGCCGTCGCGGGTGCGAACCCCGTTCTCGGTGATGCACTCAATGGGGTCGGTGACCAGCTCGACGTGCGGCAGGGTGTAGGTCTTGAAGT
>JBQTJH010000029.1:0-4952 GCA_052387335.1 Panacagrimonas sp.
ACTGGCGCGCTGAGGCTCGTCATTGCGCTTGGACAGCGAACGGGCCTGGCTGAAGCCGGCCATGCCTTCGGGGCTGGAGCCCGCTTCGGCGCCGCCGGCAAGACAGACGTCGCAATCACCGGCCTGAATCAGGCGCGCACCAACCCCAATGCTGTGAGCAGCGGTGGTGCAGGCACTGACGGTGGCAAAACTGGGACCGGCAATGCCCAACTCGATGGAGGCGTAGCCTGACACCATATTGATGATGGAACCGGGCACGAAGAACGGCGACACCCGCTTGGGTCCGGCCTTGTGCAGCTCGCGGACCTCGTCTTCGATCTTGCCGATACCGCCGATACCGGACCCGACCAGCACGCCGATGCGTTCGCGGTTGCTGTCGTTGATGTCGAGACCGGCATCGCGAACCGCCTGCTTGCAGGCGGCGACGCCGTAGTGAATGAAGGGATCGGTTTTACGCAGCTCCTTCGGACCCATCGCGTCTTCGGGCTTGAAGTCTGCCGACACCAACCCGGCGAACCGGGTGGTGTACAGCGAGACGTCGTAGCCCGTGATAGGACCGATGCCGGACTTGCCGGCGAGGATGTTGGACCAAGCCAAATCCAGGCTGGAGCCGACCGGGGACACGATGCCCAGGCCGGTGACAACGACACGCCGGCTGCTCATAAGTCGGGCTGCTCGATCCTTGCAGGCTCAGGCCTGATTGGTGTGCGTCTTGATGTAGTTCAGCACGTCCTGGAAGGTCACGATCTTCTCGGCTTCCTCGTCCGGGATGTCGATCTCGAACTCTTCTTCGAGCGCCATCACCAGCTCCACCGTATCCAGCGAATCGGCGCCCAGATCTTCCACGAACGAGGCGTTCGGGGTGATCTGATCTTCAGCAACCGACAGCTGTTCAGCAATGATTTTCTTGACCTTCTCATCGAGACTGCTCATGTAACACTCCCCTGGGGGTTGATTTAGCCGCGGCATTGTAATGGCCGGCTAATGCCATAGCCAGCAATAACATTCCGAAGATTGACGAGACGTATGGGCCGATCAGCCCATATGCATGCCGCCGTTGACGTGCAGCGTTTCGCCGGTGATGTAGCTTGCCTCCGGCGAGGCGAGAAAGGCTACCGCACTGGCGATGTCCTGTGGTGAACCTAGACGTCCCACCGGCACCTGCGACAGCAAGGCCGCGTGAGCCTGCTCGCCCAAGCCCTTGGTCATGTCCGTGTCGATGAACCCCGGCGCGACCACGTTCACGGTGATGCCACGCGAACCGATTTCACGTGCCAGCGACTTGGCGAAGCCGATCAGCCCCGCCTTGGCCGCACAGTAATTGGCCTGCCCCGGATTGCCGATGGCGCCGACCACCGAGCCGATGGAAATGATGCGGCCCTTGCGCGCCTTCATCATGCCGCGCATCACGCCGCGTGACAGACGAAAGACCGAGGTGAGATCGGTCTGGATCACCGTGTCCCAATCCTCGTCCTTCATGCGCATCAGCAAGGTGTCACGCGTGACGCCGGCGTTGTTGACCAGAATGCTGATCGGACCTATGCCCTTGCTCACCTCGTCGAGCAGCGCCTCGCAGGCCGCGGCATCCGTCACATTGAGCACGCGCGCCTGCCCGCCCAGCGGTTCCAGCCAGGCGGCCATGGCCTCGCGCCCGGCGTCGCTGGTGGCCGTGCCCACGACCTTGGCGCCGTCCTGCGCCAGCCGCTCGGCGATGGCGCGTCCAATGCCGCGACTCGCGCCGGTGACCAGCGCAATTTCTCCCTGAAGTTTCATCCTCAATCTCCTAAGCGCGCAGCACTTGCGCGGCGTGTTCCAGACCCGCCGGATCTTCCAGCGCAATCGAATTCAGCCCCTCGGCGATACGCTTGTTCAAACCCACCAGCACCTTGCCCGGACCACACTCGAACATCTGCGCAATGCCCTCGCCATGCAGCGCCTGCACGCTTTGGGTCCAGCGGACCGGTCGATACAGCTGCGCGCTCAGGGCCGTGCGAATGTCGTCCGGAGTGCTGCGCGTCTGCGCGTCCAGGTTGTGCCGCACCGGAATCTTCGGAGCCTGTACTTCGATCCTGGCGAGCGCATCAGCAAGCTGATCTGCCGCAGCGCGCATCAAGGAGCAGTGTGAGGGCACCGACATGGCCAGACGCTTGACCATGCGCGCGCCATGGGCCTTGCCGTTGGCGTCGAGCCAGTTCAGCGCGGCGATCTCGCCGGCCACCACGACCTGTCCCGGCGCATTGAAATTAGCCGACTCCAGCACACC
This sequence comes from Panacagrimonas sp., assembly GCA_052387335.1. Classification (GTDB taxonomy): domain Bacteria; phylum Pseudomonadota; class Gammaproteobacteria; order Nevskiales; family Nevskiaceae; genus Panacagrimonas. Next base: position 2,264 of record JBQTJH010000029.1, read on the forward strand.
GTCCGCGCATTTCGCGCACATCGCTTCAACGGCCGCGTCGTCGAGTCCAACCACGGCCGTCATACCACCGGTGCCAGCGGGCACAGCCGCCTGCATCAACTGCCCGCGCAATTCGACCAGCTTGAGCGCGTCGACAAACTCAAGACTGCCGGCGGCAACCAGAGCGGCGTACTCGCCCAGGCTATGTCCGGCCAAGGCGGTCGGTGCCGGCAGATTCAGCCCCTGCCAGACCCGCCACAGGCCGACGCTCGCAGCCAGCAAGGCCGGCTGCGTTTTCTCCGTCCGATTGAGTTCTTCCACGGGACCTTCACGCACCAGCGCGGCCAGATCCCAGCCCAGGACCTCGGAGGCTTCGCGCAAGGTGTCGGCGATCTGCGGCACGGTGTGTGTGGCCAGCATGCCTACCGACTGCGATCCCTGACCCGGAAACAGCAAGGCGTACTTCACTGCGTGATCTCTCCCTTCCCCGAATCTCGACCAAACGCCGAGACCACCCCGGCGTATGCAAGGGCACCGAGTGTGCCGAACAAGTGGGCCTGCGTCACTACGCGTCCGCCGATGGCGATTTCGTCCGACACGGGCGCGCCGACCAGGATTTCCCAAATCAATTTTCCGGCCAGATACAGCAGGCAGCCGACGGCAAGGGCATCGCCACGACGTGCCTGCGGCCACAGCCCCAGGAAAAACAAACCGTGCAGCACGCCGGAGAATCCGACATAGCGGACCAGCTCCGGCACGAACACATACAGGCCCAGCGAGGTCATCAGCGACAGCACCACCAGGCGCTGTACCCATTCGCGCGCACTCAGGGTTTGCGGACACAGGATGACCAGAGCCAGCAGACCCAGCAAATTCAGGCTGGCGTGATACCAACCCAGATGCACCAGGCTGCAACTGAGGGCGCGCCAGAGCTCGCCACGGGCCAGCGCATCGCGCTCATACGCCAGCGCATCGCGTACGGTTTCGCCGCCCATGGCCAGCACCAACATCAGCAGCACCAACACCAAGGGCGCACGCAAGGCCTTGACGGAACTCTGTAACCGAGCCGCTGTTATTATCGGCTTACGCATTTCCGCGTCTGACTGTGCGCTGCCTGCAACATGAAATACCCGCATCGAAACCCGTCTCGCGCGCAGCGCGGCTTTACGCTCATCGAGATCATGGTGGTCGTGGTCATTCTGGGCATTCTTGCCGCGGTGGTGGTGCCCCGCATCATGGATCGGCCGGACGATGCGCGCATCGCGCGCGCCAAGCAGGACATCCGCGCGCTGGAAGCGGCGTTCAATCTCTACAAGCTCGACAACTTCTACTACCCGAGCACGCAGCAGGGGATCGAGGCACTGGTGACACAGCCTTCGGGCGAGCCGCCGGCAAAAAACTGGAAAGCCGGCGGCTACATCAGCCAGCTGCCCAAGGATCCTTGGGGTAATCCGTACCAGTACCTTTCTCCCGGCGTGAAGGGCGAAGTGGACCTGTTTTCCCTGGGCGCCGACAACCGTCCTGGCGGTGAGGGCTCGGCCGCCGATATCGGCAACTGGGATCTGGGCGGCTGATCGCCGCAGCCGAAGCCCTGCATCGTTCCGCGCTCATGAGCTCGCGCGGCTTCACTTTGCTGGAATTGCTGGTGGTCATGGTGATCATCGGTGTGCTCGCCACCATGGTCAGTCTCGCCGTGGGCGGGCGCGCGGTTGATGATCGCTTGCAGGCTGAATCGCGCCGCCTGGAAGAGTTGTTCCGTCTGGCGTCGGACGAGGCCCAGGCCAAGGGCCTGGAGTTCGGCTTTCGCCAGACCGAAGACGGCTTCGAGTTCCTGGTTCCAGATGGCCAGACTGGTGTGTGGGAGGTGGTCAGCGACGGCTTGTTCCGCCCGCGCCAGATTCCGGCGCCCTTCGTTCTGCAATTGCGCGTCGATGGCCGCCTGCTCAAGCCGGTGAAATCGGAACCCGCGCAGACGCAGGCCAAAGAGGGCGTTGACGCGCTCGACCCGGTCAAGCGCGCCGACGACAGCCAGCGCATCGAACCGCAGATCCTGATTCTGTCCACCGGCGAGATGACGCCATTCACTCTGTATCTGCGGCTGCCGGATGCGCCCGACTCCTACCGTGTCGAGGGCAATGCCCTGGGCGAGCTGGCGCTGGCACGCGTCGAGGACAAATCTTGATGCGCGCCCGCGGCTTCACTCTGGTGGAGGTGCTGGTCGCGGTGGCGGTGTTGGCCATCGCCATGTCGGCGGTCATCGGTGCCATGGCGCGCCAAGCCGACAACGCTGGCTATCTGCGCCAGAAGTCGATCGCGCTGTGGGTGGCCCACAACCGCCTGGCTGAACTGCAGTTGCAGAAGGAAATCCCAAGCACCGGACGCTCCGACGGCCGCATGGAAATGGCCGGTGTGGAGTGGACCTGGCAGGCCGAGGTCAAAACCACCGAGGACGAGCGCCTGCGCCGTATCGATATTCGCGTGCTGGGTCCTGCGCCGATCCGCGGCGCGGGCAGCCTCGCCGGGTCTTCGCGTGAGGCGCCGTCGCTGGCCCAGCTCAGCGGCTTCATTGCGGTGCCGAAATGAGAAGCGCATTTCCGCGCAGGCCTGGGCGTGGCTTCACCTTGCTGGAAATCATCGTCGTCGTGCTGGTGTTTTCGGTGATGGCGGCCATGGCCTATGGCGGCTTGAACAGCGTGCTCAAGACTCAGCG
>JBQTJH010000030.1:0-2433 GCA_052387335.1 Panacagrimonas sp.
GGGTTATCCCGCTACATCGCCCCACTCAGGGGGTGGCCGGCATCCCTCGGAATGCCCGGCCGACATCGCTCGGAATGGGTGGCCGGCTTGCGTCGGAATCAGTGGCCGACTTGGCTCGGAATACGCATTGAAGCGTAAGCGTCATGTGCAGGCCGTATAGACGGTAGGCCGCTGACTATCCAGAGTGGTGCCCACTACACGAGTGGCGGGGACTACTGTGGCGACGACGATCACGCTGGCAGCGGGGCGCAGAGGCTGTCCGAACTATCCAGCTGACTACAAGATGCAGCTCGCGAAGGCATCCTGCGAGCCCGGCATTTCCGTGGCGAAGTTGGCGCAGTCGCACGGCCTGAACACCAACATGCTCTTCAAGTGGCGCGCCAGTATCGTGCTGGCGTGCTGTGCGCGCCGCAGGCCATGAAAGGCCAGATGCCAGCGCAAGGGGCCAGCCTGCTCCCGATCACGGTGCTCGGCGAGCCGGAAAAGCAGGGGGCGACGCCCGATGCACCGCGGCCTGCAGCGGCCACCATTGAGATCGAACTCAACGGCGCGCGTGTACGCGTGATCGGCATGGTCGACCCTCTTCAGCTGCGTCTGGTTCTACGCTGCTTGATGCCCGCATGATTGCGCTACCCGCGGGCACGCGAGTCTGGCTGGTTGCCGGCGTAACGGACATGCGCTCGGGAATGAACGGTCTAGCGGCGCATGTGCAGACCGCGCTGGTCGAAGACCCCTTCTCTGGACACGTCTTCGTGTTTTGCGGCCGGCGCGGCGATCTGATGAAGGCGCGGTGGTGGTCGGGCGAGGGGATGTGTCTTTTCTCGAAGCGTCTCGAGCGCGGCCGCTTCGTGTGGCCACAGGCGACATCGGGCAGTGTGCATCTCACGGCCGCGCAGCTTTCGATGCTTCTCGAAGGCATCGATTGGCGGCGTCCGGAACACACGTGGAGACCGCGCGCAGCAGCATGAGATGTTTCTGCTGACGACTGCGCAATCGTCGATGTGCAGATCGTAAAATGTGCGTCATGGCGCTGACCTACGACGAGCTTCCGAACGACACCGAGTCGCTGAAGCATTTGGTCCTGGGCCGCGAACAGCTGATCGCGCAGATGAGCGAGGAGATTGCCCGACTCAAGCGCTGGCGCTTTGGGCGATCGGCCGAGCGCATGGATGACGAGGTGCGGCAACAGCTGCTGGCACTCGGCGACATCACCGCCGCTGCAGCGGCTGTTTCCGATGCACCGGACAAGGCGGGCGATGTCGCGTCGGAAGAACCCTCGCTGCGCAGCGTGCGGCCCGCTCGCCGCGCACCACGTGCCTTTCCGGAACATCTCCCGCGCGAGACGGTGATTCACCAGGCGCCGAGCTGCGACTGCCCGGATTGCGGCGCGCAGATGCGAACCCCATCGCGCGCGGCATGCCGGCACCGGGACTGCTCGCGCAGGTGATCGTTTCCAAGTACGCCGATCACTGCCCGCTCTACCGGCAGGCAGCGATCTACCAGCGCTCCGGTGTCCAGCTGGACCGTGCCACCCTGGCGTCCTGGATCGGCGCGGCGTCGGATCTGCTGACACCGATTGTCGATGCGCTGGGCCGTCACGTGCGATCGGCGGAAAAGATCCACGCCGACGACACCCCGGTGCCCGTGCTGGATCCGGGGCGAGGCAAGACCAAGACCGGTCGATTGTGGACCTATGTGCGGGACGATCGCCCGGCGGAGAGTCGCGCACCGCCGGCGGTCTGGTATCGCTACTCGCCGGATCGCAAGGGCGAGCATCCGCAGCATCATCTGCGAGATTACAGAGGCATCCTGCAGGCCGATGCCTATGCGGGCTTCGGACCCTTGTACGTCGACGGTCGGATCGTCGAGGCCGGATGCTGGGCCCACAGTCGGCGAAAGTTTTACGACCTGCATGTGGCCACCCAATCGCCGATTGCCGCCGAGGCGATCCGGCGGATCGGCTGGCTGTACGCCATCGAGCGCGAGATCCGCGGCCAGACCGCTGAGATTCGTGCCGCGGTGCGTCAGGCGCGATCCGCGCCGATCCTGAAAGATCTCCACGCTTGGCTGATCGCGACCCTGCAGAAGGTGTCCGCCAAATCGGGCTTGGCGCAGGCCATCCAGTACACGCTCGTACGCTGGCCGGCGATGACGCGCTTCTGCGAGGACGGCCGCATCGAGATCGACAACAACAGCGCCGAGCGCTCGATCCAGGCCATCGTCCTAGGACGGCGCAACTACCTCTTCGCGGGCGCCGACACAGGCGGCGAGCGGGCGGCCCTTCTGTACAGCCTGATCGCGACCTGTGAGCTTCCCCCATTTTCCCGGACACGCGGGATAAGTCTTTTCAGGCGGCCTGGAGTTTTTCGAAGGTTGCCGGGCTGAGGTAGCCCAGGGTCGAGTGCCGTCGTTTGGGATTGTAGAAGCGTTCGA
>JBQTJH010000031.1:0-2062 GCA_052387335.1 Panacagrimonas sp.
GAGACGCCCAGGAACATGCGCCGACCGCGCTTGTACAGCGGCACCGCGTGGCACTTGCGCAGCAGTTTTTCGTTGAGTTCGCCGAACGAGGCCGGCTCCAACACAAAGGCGTTGAGGTCCAGCAGTGGCACGCCGAATTCCTGGCTTGCCGCCTCGGCCAGACGCAGAGCCGGCACGCTCTTGCCTTCCACCAGGATCGTCACCAGCGGCGTACCCGAGCGGATCGCCTTGGCCTGCATGTCGCGCGCCTGTTCCTCGGTGATCAGCTTGTCGGCCACCAGGCGACGGGTCAGGCCTCCCAGAAAGACCTGCGGCGTCGCGGGTGCGGGAGATTGAGGATTAATGGCCATCGGGGTGGTCGCAGCTAGCGGAAAAACAGGATGGGAGGGTACGCAGAAAACACCGGCGTTTGAAACCTCAGCGCTTCAAGGTTTCAGGTAGTCCAAGCCCCAGGGGCCTTCGGTGGTGATCTGCAAGATCGATTCCTCGGCAAAGCGCAGGTAGTGCGGCGCACCGGGTGGATTGACGTAGTAGTCACCGGCGCGCAGCACGCGCAGCAGGGTCGGGTCGTTAGAACGGCCAAACGCCAGGCCGATGGTGCCGCTGAGCACGGTCACGCGTTCGTGCCGTGGATGGGTGTGCGGCGCAAGGCTCGCGCCGGCGGGCACGCGGACGCGCATAGTGAAGAGGCCCGCCTGGCGTGGATCACCCTCCAGGACCACCACCTGGCTGCCGGCCGGAAGGCTCGGCGGGCCCGGCTGCCAGTTCAACTGGCTTGACTGGTATTGCAAGACTCCATCCGGCAGCGGCGCGGTGTCCGCGGCCGTCGCGAGTGAAGGCGTGACAATGAGTGCGACGACGGCCAAGGCGAGGGTTGAGCGCAACATTTTGGAGTCCAAACGCGAGTTCGCCGACACTATAGGCGTGAATCCGGCGGCCTTCTTCCCCGCTACGATCAGGACGCACATCGATCCATGAGCTATTCCCGCATCGTCGGCACCGGTAGCTATCTGCCCGCGCAGGTCGTCACCAACCAGGACCTCGAGCGCCGCATCGAGACCAGCGACGAGTGGGTGTTCCAGCGCACGGGCATTCGCAGCCGTCGCGTCGCGGCCGAAGGCGAACTGACCTCGGATCTGGCGCTGCAGGCCTCGCTCAAGGCCATGGACATGGCCGGTGTCCGTGCCGCAGAAATCGACCTGATCATCGTGGCCACCACCACGCCGGACATCGTCTTTCCATCCACCGCCTGCATCCTGCAGCGCAAGCTCGGCATTGGTGGCGGCGCCGCGTTTGATGTGCAGGCGGTGTGCACCGGCTTCGTCTACGCCCTGGCCATCGCCGACAAGTTCGTCGCCAGCGGCCAGAGCCGCTGCGCGCTGGTGGTGGGGGCCGAAGTGTTCTCGCGTTTGCTCGACTGGACCGACCGGCGCACCTGCGTGCTGTTCGGCGACGGTGCCGGCGCGGTCGTGCTCAAGCGCTCGGAGACGCCCGGCATTCTCTCCACCCACCTGCATGCGGAAGGCCAGCAAGGCGACATCCTCAGCGTGCCCGGCGCGGTACACGGCGGCGAACAGGTGGGCCATCCCTTTGTGCAGATGGACGGCCAGGCGGTGTTTCGCTTCGCCGTGCGCGTGCTCGACCAGGTCTGCCGCGAAACCGTCGAACACAACGGCATCCAGGGCAGCGACATCGACTGGCTGGTGCCGCACCAGGCCAATATCCGCATCATCCTGGCCACCGCGCAGAAGCTGGGTCTGCCGCCCGAGCGCGTCGTCACCACCCTCGAACATCAGGGCAACACCTCCGCCGCCTCGGTGCCCCTGGCGCTGGACGTCGCCGTGCGCGACGGCCGCATCCAGCCCGGTCATCTGGTCATGCTCGAAGCTGTGGGCGGTGGGATGACCTGGGGGTCGGCGCTGTTGCGTTGGTGAGAAAGGGAAATTGGGGTACGGGACGAAATAATAATCCAAAAAAATATAAAAATTCCCCAAGTTAAATTGACGAGGCGCGGGGTGGCCCACCACTTAGATCACCATTTTCTATAAATCAGCCCCGAAGT
>JBQTJH010000032.1:0-30490 GCA_052387335.1 Panacagrimonas sp.
GGCCGCCCCGCGTAAAACCCCTGGAACAGCTTGGCTGCCACCGGGGGGGGGGGGTACACCGCCAGCGAGTCGCGCCCGCTTGCGCTCACTCGCTTACTCCCCCCCCCGCTCGGGGGGGGTGGAGTACGCGCGACAAAGCACTCACGCGTAGTCCACGATCAGCGGCGCGTGATCAGAGAAGCGGCTGTCCTTGTAGACATGCGCGGCCTTGAGACGCGCGCCCATCCCTGGGGTCAGCAGTTGGTAGTCGATGCGCCAGCCCACGTTCTTGTTCCAGGCGTCACCTCGATTGGACCACCAGGTGTAGATCTCGCCCTCAGCCTCTGGCGCCAGCGCGCGATGCGCGTCGACCCAGCCCTGACCGGCGAGCACGCGCGTCATCCATTCGCGCTCATGCGGCAGGAAGCCGGAATTTTTCTGATTGGATTTCCAGTTCTTCAGATCCTTGTGAGTGTGCGCAATATTCCAGTCGCCGCAGACCACGTATTCGCGGCCGCTGGCGCGCCATTGCGCCAGGCGCGGTTCAAAGAAACTCAGGAAACGATCTTTGGAAGCCTGGCGTTCCGGGCCAGCCGAGCCGGATGGCAGGTACAGCGACACCACCGACACATTGCCGAACCGGAATTCGAGGTAACGGCCCTCATCGTCGAACTCCTGTTCGCCGAGCGAATCGAGTACAGCGTCGGGTTCGCGCCGCGAATAAATCGCCACGCCGGCATAGCCCTTCTTCTGCGCGCTGTTGAAGCGCGCGGTCCAGCCGTTGGGGAAGAACACGGCGGTCTTCTCCACATCCGCGAGCTGCGCCTTGGTTTCCTGTATGCACAGCACATCCGCCTGCTGCTGCGGCAGCCAGTCGAACAGGCCCTTGCTGGCGGCCGAGCGGATGCCATTGGTATTGAGGCTGATGATGCGCATGCGGCGGTGAGTCTCCGTGAACGAATCCGGCGGCGCGGCAGTGTGGTGCCGGTCGGCGGCGATATCCAGCCCTTGATGGGCGGCCCGACTCGGAAGTCCTCGCGCGCTGAGGCATGCTAGCCAAAATCCGGATAAACCCAGACGACGCATGCTGCCCTATCAGCAGGACTTCATCGAACTTGCATTGCAGCACGAGGTGCTGCGCTTTGGCTCTTTCACGCTCAAGTCCGGGCGTGTGAGCCCGTATTTTTTCAATCTTGGACGCATCAGCTCGGGCGCCGCCATGCGCCGCTTGGCGGCGGCGTACGCGCAGGCGCTGAGCCACGCCGATCTGCACTTCGACATGCTGTTTGGTCCGGCCTACAAGGGCATCCCGCTGGTGGCCGCCACCGCCTGCGCGCTGGCCGATCCTGCGACCGGCGCGGGTGGTGTGGACCTGCCCTATGTCTACAACCGCAAGGAGGCCAAGGACCACGGTGAGGGCGGCGTGCTGGTGGGTGCCGAGATGCGTGGCCGCGTGCTGATTCTGGACGACGTGCTCACCGCCGGCACCGCCATGCGCGAGGCCATCACGCTGATCCGTCAGTCCGGGGCCGAGCCGGTGGCAGCGCTGATTGCGCTGGACCGTGAAGAAGTCGGCCCGGCCGGTCGTTCGGCGGTGGCCGAGATCGAAGAACAGACCGGCATACGCGTGTTGTCGCTGGTCAACGTCGGTCACGTCATGCAGTACCTGGCGCGCGATCCGGAACGGGCACACACGCTGGCGGCGATGCGCGCGTATCAGGAGCGCTACGGGGTGCAACACGCGCGATGAAGGCATTGGGCTATCGCGGTGTACTCGTCGCCGGATTGCTACTGGCGCTGGCCGGTGTGGATGCGCTGGCGCAGAGCAAGCTGGTGTGCTGGACCGACAAGGCCGGTCGTCGCGCCTGCGGCAACACCGTGCCGCCGGAATACGCGGCGCAGGAGCGCACCATCCTCAACAAGCAGGGTCAGGTGGTGCGCACCATTCCCGGCCAGGCCACGCCCGAGCAGATTGCTGCCCAAGAGGCCGCGCTCAAGCGGGCGGAGGAGAACAAGCGCGCCGACGAAAAGCGCGCCGCCTACGAGCGCGGCCTGATGCAAAGCTATTCGCGGCCTGAAGACCTGGCCGCCTTGCGCGACGAGCGTATCGCCGCCATCGACGGCAGCATGCGGCTACGCCAGGCCGCGATCCAGCGTGATCAGGCGGCTCTCGACAGCCTGCGCGCGCGCCTGCCCGGCCCCGACAGCAAGAAGAAGACGCCGGCCTCGCTGCCCAAGCAGATCAAGGAATTTGAAGCCACGGTGGCGGAGAACGAGCGCAGCCTGGCCGACCTGCGTCAGCGCCGCGACGCTACCTGCAGCAGCTTCGATCTCGACATCCGCCGCTTCCAGGAACTCAAATCCGGAACCGTGAGTTTCCACAGCCCTTGTCCGCAGGTCCCGGTCGGAGAGTAGCCGCGCCCGCCATCAGGCTTCGTACCTGGTCTCCACCGCGGCGGCCATGGGCCGCCCTACCGACGCTTTTCGTGATCGGGCCGTCGGCCTACCCACGAATCAGGGTGCCCAGGCCGGCGTCGGTAAACAGCTCCAGCAGCACCGCGTGCTCGACCCGGCCGTCGATGATCACCGCGTTCTTCACACCGCTGTTCACCGCGTCCAGCGCATAACGCACCTTGGGCACCATGCCGCCGGAGATGGTGCCGTCGGCGATCAACGCCTCGACTTCCTGCACGCTCAGGCCGGTGAGCACCTGGCCCTGCTTGTCGAGCACGCCGGGTGCGTTGGTCAGAAACACCACCTTCTCGGCCTGCAGCACCGACGCAATCTTGCCGGCCGCCACATCGGCGTTGATGTTGAAGGCCTCGCCCTGGGCGCCGACGCCGATCGGCGCGATCACCGGGATGAAGCCGCCGGTCTCCAGATGCGTGATGACGCGCGGATCGATCTTCTCCACTTCACCCACCTGGCCGATGTCCTGTCCGCTGGCCAAAGTCATCTTGCGCGCGCGGATCATGCCGCCGTCCTTGCCGGTCAGGCCCACCGCACGCCCCCCCTGCTGATTGATCGCCGCCACCACCGCCTTGTTGACCAGACCGCCGAGCATCATCTCGACCACGTCCATGGTCTCGTCGTCGGTCACGCGCATGCCTTCGATGAATTCGCTCTTCTTGCCCAGGCGCTCCAGATGCGAACCGATCTGCGGCCCGGCGCCGTGTACCACCACTGGATTCATGCCCACCGCCTTCATCAGCACGATGTCACGCGCGAACGAGGCGATCATGCTGTCGTCCTTCATCGCATTGCCGCCGTACTTGACGACGAAGGTCTTGCCCGAAAACCGACGGATATAAGGCAGCGCCTCGGTCAGCACATGGGCGATGTCGTGGGCGTTGGCGAGATCTAGCGGCATGGGGCGAACCTGGTTTGCTGACGCGAATTGTAGGGGCAAACGGCTGTCACCCCGAGCACCGCGAGGGGTCTTCTTGCAGACTGTGTTGCCGCCCGGGAAGAAGATTGCTCGCTAAGCTCGGAATTTACGACACCCTGGACACGCCGAATTCCACGCGCCGCCGCCTGCTCACCGCCCTGCCCGCCGCGCTCACTGCGCCGGCGCTGACCGCGGCGGACGCGCCCGCCACGCAGCCGGCCGCGGCGCCGACCGAGGCCGACGTGCTGGTCGTCGGCGCCGGCATTGCCGGTCTGGTCGCGGCGCGACGGCTGCACGCGGCCGGCATGCGCGTGATCGTGCTGGAAGCGCGCGAGCGCGTCGGCGGCCGCACCTGGAGTCAGGAGATCGCGCCGGGCGTATTCGCCGAACTGGGTGGCACCTGGTTGGGGCCGACGCAGGACCACGTGATTGCTCTGATCAAGGAACTGGGGCTGAGCCTGTTCGACCAGTACACGGAGGGCGACACGGTCTATGTCGCTCGCGGTGAGCGCAAGACCTTTCGCGAGAAGCCGCCGCTGGGCGCGGTGCCGCCCGACCCCTTGATCATTCCGGATCTCGCCATTGCCGCCACCTGGATCGACCGCTTGGCCAAAGACATTCCGGTGGGTCAGCCCTGGCTGGCGGAAGACGCCGAGGCGCTGGACCGCCAGACGCTGGAAAGCTGGCTGCGCCTGCGCACGCTCAATGTGCTGGGCCAGACCGAGAAGAACCTGTCCGCCGGCTTCGAAGCCCTGTTCGGTGCCGAGGCGCGCGAGATGTCGGCGCTGTTCGCGCTGCACTACGTCGCCTGTGCCGGCACCGAGGGCACGCCGGGTTCATTCGAGCGCCTGCTCAACACGCGCAACGGCGCGCAGGAGAAAAAGATCGTCGAAGGCGCGCAAGCCATCTGTCAGCGCATGGCCAAGGATCTGGGCACGCGCGTGCGGCTGGGCCAAGCGGTGCGGCGCATCGTGCAGGACGCATCCGGCGTGCGCCTGCACACCGATGCGCAGACCCTGCGCGCGCAGCGGGTGATCGTCGCGGTGCCGCCCAGCCTGGCGGGTCGCATCGCCTATGAACCGCTGATGCCGCCGACGCGCGATCAGCTCACGCAGAAGCTCGGCTTTGGCTGGCTGATCAAGTGCGAGGCGGTATACGACACCCCGTTCTGGCGCGGCGAGGGTTTCAACGGCTCGGCCGTGGTCAACGACGGCCCGGCACGCAGCATCTTCGACGTCTCACCGCCCGACGGCAGCCGCGGCATGTTGCTTGGCTTTGTCGGCGGCGATGGCGCGCGCCAGTATTCCGAAGACCCCGCAGCGCTACGCGCGGCGGTGATCGAAAATTTCGTGAGTTGCTTCGGCGAGCGTGCGCGGGAAGTGCGCGAATGGCATGTCGCCGACTGGGCGCGCGAGGAATGGACGCGCGGATGTCCCACCGCGGTGGCCGCACCCGGCGTGCTGACCGCCTACGGTCCAGCCTTGGCGGCACCGGTGGGACGCATTCACTGGTCAGGCACCGAAACCGCAGGCTACTGGACCGGCTATATGGACGGTGCCGTGCGCTCCGGTGAGCGCGCCGCTCAGGAGGTGCTGAGCGCGATGACGCCTGCGTCAAGCCTGAAGACCGTCGCAATCTGAATTCCGCTTTGGAGACTTCGCAATGAGCCTTAACAGCCTGGCCGGCAAGCGCATCCTGCTGACGCAGTCGAATCTGTTCATGGGGCCGGCGCTGACGGCGCTGCTCACCGAGATGGGCGCTACCGTGATCGGTGATGAGCGCGCCTTGCTGGACCCGACGCTGCCCGAGCAGTTGGTACGCGCGGCGGGCCACGTCGATGTGCTGATCGCGCACCTCGGCGCGCCGGCGCCGAACACCTCGGTCATCGACAGCACGGAAGACGAGTGGCGCTCGATGTTCGCTCACATGGTCGATCCACTACCGCGTCTGGCGCGCGCGGTGTTGCCGCAGATGATCGCGCGTCGCAGCGGTAAGATTCTGCTGATGGGCAGCGCCTCGGCGCTACGCGGCATGAAGCGCGCGTCGAGCTACAGCGCGGCGCGCGGCGCGCAGCTGGCCTGGGCACAGGCGGTGGGCGTGGAGATGGCGCCGCACCAGGTACAGGTCAACGCCATCGCGCAGAACCTGGTGGACAACCCCACCTATTTCCCGCCCGAAGTGCAGGCCAATCCGCGTTTCCAGGAACGCATCAAGTGGGAGATGCCGCTGGGCCGACTGGTGAGCGCGGAAGAAGATGCGCACTTCGCTGCCTTTCTGTGCAGCGATGCGGCGAATCATTTTGTCGGGCAGGTGTTTCCGGTCTGCGGCGGCTGGGTGCCGCGCTGATCGCGATGCGACTACAGCGCGTTACACAGATGCCCGCCATCCACCACGATCTCGGCGCCGGTCATGTGCGAGCCCGCGTTTGAGGCGAGCAGCAGCAGCGGGCCTTCAAGATCCTCGAACTCGCCGAAACGCCGCGTCGGAATGCGCATGCGCAGCTTGTCGCCATCCGGGCCGGTGAGCTGCTCGCGATTGATGTCGGTGATGAAGTAGCCCGGGGCGATGCTGTTGACGCGGACCTTGTAGCGCGCGAACTCGATGGCCAGCGCCTGCGTCAGCTGGCGCAAGCCACCCTTGGCCGCCACATACGGCGTCAGCATGTGGGTCACGCGCGATCCCAGAATAGACGTCACGTTGATGATGCTGCCCGGTGTCTGCGCCACGATCATGCGCCGCGCAGTTTCCTGCGCCACGATCCACGCGCCCTTGAGATTGGTGTCCACCACCCAGTCCCAATCTTCATCGGTGTAATCCAGCGCGCGCTTGGTGCCGCTGACACCCGCGTTGTTGACCACGATATCGATCACGCCGAGCTGCGCCTGCGCTTCGTCCAGCGCACGGTTGACGCTGGCGCGATCACCAACGTCCATGGATACGGCCAGCGCGCGGCCGCCACCGGCTTCAATTTCATGCACCGCCGCGGCCAGCTTGTCGGCGCGTCGCGCGGCCAGCACCACCTGCGCGCCCGCCGTCGCCAAGGTCTGCGCGAAGTGCAAACCCAGCCCACCGGACGCGCCGGTGATCAGCGCCTTGTGGCCGGTGAGATCAAACAGGGTGTTGAGTGTTCTTGGCATCGCCGTTTCCCGAAATTTTTAATTGATATGCCGGCCGGCCTGCGCTCAGGCCGCGCTCCAGCCGCCGCCGGCGGCAGCGCGCTCGACCAGCAGCGGCGCTGGCGTCCACAGCTTGACCTGCGTGGCGCGGTAGTGACGAACAGTGTCCAGCGCCTTGGTCGGGCCGATCAGCCGCGGCAGGTTCTGCGTGCCGGCGCCGCCGGGCAGCAGGCCCAGGTTCACTTCCGGCAGGCCGAGCTTCACGCTGGCCAGCCCCACGCGGTAATGACAAGCCATGGAAAATTCCAGCCCGCCGCCGAGCGCCGTGCCGTGCAACGCGGCCACCACCGGACGCGTCGAATTTTCCAGCGCGGCCAGCACCTCCGGGAATAGCGGTGCCTGCTGCGGCTGATTGAACTCGCGGATATCCGCGCCGGCGATGAAGGTCTTGCCGCTGCCGATCAGCACCACGACCTTGGCTTCGGCATCCGCCGCGGCGCGCTTGAGCTCCTCGACGATGCCAGCCCGCACCGCCTGCGACGCGGCGTTGACCGGTGGGTTGTCGATGCTCAGCACGGCAACGCCATCCTGGTTGCGGTAATGAACCTGGCTCATCGGTGTCCTTAAATTCGTCTTGGGCAATGTTGCGAAGAATCTGTAGAGCGGCCCGTGGCCGCCGTCAGAGCTTGCGAGATGGGACGCACGGTGGGCACGGCCCGCACTACGCACGCGCGCGCAGCACCGCTTCGCGCAGCAGATGCAGGCGATCATTGCCGAAGTACATGTCGTCGCCGTTGACGAACAGCGTCGGCGTGCCGAAACCGCCGCGCGCGACGACCTCCTCGGTGTTGATGCGCAACTGCTCCTTGATGGCCGGCGCGCTGATGCCGTTGAGAACACGGTCGGCATCCACGCCGGCGTTTGCGCATACCTGACGCAGCACCGCGTCCTGCGAAATGTCCTGGTCCTGGCCCCAATAGGCTTCGAACGCAGCACGCGCGAATTGCGGCAGACGGCCTTCCGCGTCCAGCAGAATGCAGGCGCGCATGGCCTTGACGCTGTTGACCGGGAATACCGCCGGTGGGAATTTGATTGCAAGGCCGGTGTAGCGGGCCCAGTCCGCCAGATCCTTTTCCAGATACCGCTTCTTGCCCGGCGCGCCGTGATCGCGGAATTCGTACACCGCAGGATTGACGGTGTTGAAGATGCCGCCCACCAGGATCGGCCGCCAGGCGATCTTCATCTCCAGCTCATGGGCCAGCGGCTGAATATTGTGAAAGGCCAGATAGGTCCAGGGGCTGGAGAGGTCGAAGAAGAATTCGATGCGATCACTATCCTTCATGCGCTGTAACCACCGTCGATGCCAATGATCTGCCTACTGATGTACGCGGCCTCGGGCGACACCAGAAAATCCACCAGTGCCGCGACCTCTTGCGGCGTGCCCATGCGCCCCGGCGGGGTCTTGTGCATGCAGTCTGCAATCACATCCTTGGCGACCTGACTGACCTCGAACGAGGTGTGCACGATGCCCGCATCGATCACGCCGGGTGCCACACCATTGCAGCGCACATTGGCCGGTGCCATCTCGCGCGCAGTCTGTCGCAGCAAGGCCGCAACGGCGGACTTGGGCCCACCGGACATGCCGTCATTCTACAAGGTGCGCAGCACCGCGGTGGTCAGGAACATGACCATAGCACCGTCAGCGCCCGCCTTGAGCGCGGCCGATCCATGGCGCAAGACCTGAAAGGCTCCGAACACATCGGTGTCGTAGATGCGGCGAAAGTCGGCTTCGCTCACCTCCGATATCGGGCACAGTGGAATCGCCGGCCCGGTGGAGGACACGCTGGCGTCCAGCCCGTTCCAGCGCGACGATGCAGACGCCGCGCAACAGCTTCACCCAGGCCGCCGGTGGCTCCGAATATGGCGATGCCTTTCATCGTGCTGTCCCCTGTCTGCATTCAGTGTCGCGATCAGTGTCGCGGCGCGAGTGAATTGAGAAACGCCATGCGCTGCTCTGCCGGATTCGTTTGAACATTCCTGATGCGCAGGTCTTATAGATCAGGAGCCGGGTCGCGGTCGATGCGGGCGGACGCCATGCCGATCTGCGGCGCAGGGGCGGACATGGGATGAGAGGCGCGCAGCGACCTTGACGCCATGCACTGCGCAGCCGCACTTTTCCGACATTAGGTCTATAAATCACGGATTCGCAGCGCAGAAGGCCAGGTAGACGGCTCAGCTTGTGGGGGCGCGGGCGCAGGTATATAACTCCCGCGCTCGCAGCGTGTTGAACCGAGCGCGCGGGCGCTGAAGTCGGCGTTCAGCTTGGGCCTCAAAATGCAAACGGCGACCCCAGGCGTCTTGCGGTGCATCGCCTTGCGTACTGGCGTTCGTGAATTTCTGTTCCCTACTTCAGAAGTTTTTCCGGTCTCGTCCACGTGAGCGATCCAACCTCTTCCTCAGATCCAACCGGCAAGGTCGATGCCGCACCTGAAGTGGCGCGCCGCAAGCGCGGTCGGCCGCGCCTGGGCAAGGCGGTGGCGCGTGAGTTGTCGCGCGATGAGGAAATTCTCAAGATCGCCGCCGAAGTGGTCTGGCAAAAGGGCTTTTCCGGCACCAAGCTCAGCGACATCGCCGAGGCCGCCGGCATCGTCAAAGGCAGTCTGTATCACTACTTCGACTCCAAGGAAGAGATCTACGAGCGCCTGGTCAGCAATGTCCGCGGCATGCTCGACTTCGAGCCGGCTGTGGATGACGGTGCTGCCGCGGCGCACCGGCTGGAGCGCTTCGTGCGCGCGCGCCTGGAAGTGACCCTGCAATACCCGCTGGAAGTCGCACTGCTGGCGCGCGATCTGGTGCGCATGAAAGGCCCGACCGGCGATTGGGCGCGTCAGGGCCCGAAGAAATATTTTCAGACCTTGCGTCAGCTGATCCTGCAGGGACAGAAGGAAGGCGACTTCCGCGCCGTCGATCCGGATGTGGTTGCTGCGATGATCCAGGGCGTGTTCAGTCATTTGCCCACCTGGTTCCGCAGCAGCGGCCGTGAAGATACCGCCACCCTGATCACCGAGATGACCGAGTACGTCATGGCCGGGCTGTGGAAGGACGCGCGCAGCAACAATTGAGCTGCTTGGGATTCCTTCTCCCTCCGGGAGAAGGTGGCGCGAAGCACCGGATGAGGGCGTCGCCGAGCGTTGGCGAGCTCGATTTCAGACCTTGCCCACGCTCTGCGAAACCCTCACCCTAACCCTCTCCCACAGGGAGAGGGGACTGGTGAAAATTACATATTCCGTCGGTAACGGCCACCCACTTCGAACAGGGTCTGCGTGATCTGACCCAGCGAGCACACGCGCACCGCGTCCATCAACACCTCGAAGGTGTTGCCGTTCTCGATCACGGTCTGCTTGAGGCGTTCGATCAGCTTGGCCGCATCCCCCTTGTTGTTGTCCTGGAACTCCTTGAGACGCCGCAGCTGGCTCTGCTTTTCCTCATCTGTCGAACGCGCAAGCTCGATGGTGTCCGATGCCGGGTCACCGCTCGGATTGCGGAAGGTGTTGACGCCGATGATCGGCAGAGAGCCGTCGTGCTTCTTGTGCTCGTAGAGCATCGACTCGTCCTGGATCTTGCCGCGCTGGAAGCCGGTTTCCATGGCGCCGAGTACGCCGCCGCGCGAGGCGATGGCCTCGAATTCGCGCAGCACCGCTTCTTCAACCAGATCGGTCAGTTCGTCGATGATGAAGCTGCCCTGCAGTGAATTCTCGTTCTTCGCCAGACCGTATTCGCGGTTGATGATGAGCTGGATGGCCATGGCGCGACGCACCGATTCCTCGGTTGGCGTGGTGACCGCCTCGTCGTAGGCATTGGTGTGCAGGGAGTTGCAGTTGTCGTTGATCGCAATCAGCGCCTGCAAGGTGGTGCGGATGTCGTTGAAGTTCATCTCCTGCGCATGCAGGGAACGGCCCGAGGTCTGCACGTGGTACTTGAGCTTCTGCGAACGCTCGTTGGCGCCGTACTTGTTCTTCATCGCCACCGCCCAGATGCGGCGTGCGACTCTGCCGATCACCGAATACTCCGGGTCCATGCCGTTGCTGAAGAAGAACGACAGGTTGGGCGCGAAGTCGTCGATGTGCATACCGCGCGCCAGATACGACTCCACGTAGGTGAAGCCGTTGGATAAGGTGAAGGCCAGCTGCGAGATCGGGTTCGCACCGGCTTCGGCGATGTGATAACCGGAAATCGACACCGAGTAGAAGTTCTGCACCTTGTGCTGCACGAAATACTGCTGGATATCGCCCATCATCTTGAGGGCGAACTCGGTCGAGAAGATGCAGGTGTTCTGGCCCTGGTCTTCCTTGAGGATGTCCGCCTGCACGGTGCCGCGCACGGTGGACAAGGTGTAGGCCTTGATCTTGGCCAGCTCGTTGTCAGAGGGATCACGACCGTTGTCGGACTTGAATTTCTCGACCTGCTGCTCGATCGCCGTGTTCATGAACATGGCCAGAATCATCGGCGCCGGACCGTTGATGGTCATGGACACGCTGGTGGTCGGCGCACAGAGATCGAAGCCCGAGTACAGCACTTTCATGTCTTCCAGGGTGCAGATCGATACGCCGGAGTTGCCGATCTTGCCGTAGATGTCCGGACGCAGGTCGGGGTCGCCGCCGTACAGGGTGACGGAGTCGAAGGCAGTGGACAGACGATGCGCCGGCATGCCTTCCGAGACACGCTTGAAGCGCTTGTTGGTGCGGAAAGCATCACCCTCGCCCGCGAACATGCGCGTCGGGTCTTCACCCTCGCGCTTGAACGCGAACACGCCAGCGGTATAGGGGAAGGAGCCGGGCACGTTCTCCTTCATCAGGAAGCGCAGGGTCTCGCCCTCGTCCTCGAAGCGCGGCAGCGCGACCTTACGCACCTTGGTGCCCGCCAGCGATTCGGTGATGAGCTTGGTGCGGATCTCCTTGTCGCGCACCTTCACTACGTACTCGTCCTGGGCGTAGAGCTTCTGCTCGATCGGCCACTGCGCCAGCAGCTTGCGAGCTGCCGGGGTGAGCTCGCCGTCCTTGGCAGAGATCATGTCGGCGAAATCCGTGACCGGCTTGCCGGCGCGGGCGAAAAGGTCCTTCACCGTTTGCAGCGACTGACGCTCGCGCGCGACCTTGGCCTGCGCAGCCACTTCCTTGTGGTAACTGCGTACCGTGTCGGCGATCTCGGCCAGGTAGCGCACGCGATCCGGCGGCACGATGGCGCGGCCGGCGCTGGAGCTGCGCACCTTCACCACCGGCAGCTTGCCCGGCTGTGTCTTGAGCCCCTTGTCGATCAGGCGCGGCAGCATGGCCTGGTACAGCGAGGTCACGCCGTCGTCGTTGAAACGCGCGGCCATGGTGCCGTACACGGGCATCGTGTCCGGGCGCTGCATGAACAGTTCGCGATTGCGCTGGTACTGCTTGGCGACGTCGCGCAGCGCGTCTTCGGCACCCTTGCGGTCGAACTTGTTGATGGCCACGAAGTCGGCGAAGTCGAGCATGTCGATCTTCTCCAGCTGGCTGGCCGCGCCGAATTCCGGCGTCATCACGTACAGCGATAGATCCACGAACGGCACGATGGCCGCGTCGCCCTGGCCGATGCCCGAGGTCTCGACCACCACCAGGCCGAAGCCGGACAGCTTGCAGGCGGCGATGACTTCCGGCAGCGCGGCGGAAATCTCCATGCCGGTGTCGCGCGTGGCCAGCGAACGCATGAAGATATTGGGGTGGTCAATCGCATTCATACGGATGCGGTCGCCCAGCAGCGCGCCGCCGGTGCGCTTGCGCGAGGGGTCGATGGAGATGACGGCCACCTTCAGCGCGTCGTCCTGATCGAGCCGCAGGCGCAGAATCAGTTCATCGGTGAGCGAGGATTTTCCCGCGCCGCCGGTGCCGGTGATGCCGAGTACCGGCACCTTGAGCGCCTTGGCCTGTTCGATCAAGGAGACGCGCAGATTCTCCGGATAGGTGTTGTTCTCCAGCGCGGTGAGAATGCGCGCCAGTCCACGGCGGTCACCCGAAGCCAGCGTGTCCGTCACCTTGCTGGACTTGGGCGCGGCAGCGGCGTTGTCCGCGTCGGACTTGGCGATCAGGTCATTGATCATGCCCTGCAGGCCCATCGTGGCGCCGTCCTCGGGCGAGTAGATGCGCGCCACGCCGTAGTCCATCAGCTCGCGGATTTCCGCCGGCACGATCACACCGCCACCGCCGCCGAAGACCTTGATGTTCTCGCCGCCGTTCTGGCGCAGCAGGTCGACGATGTACTTGAAGAACTCGACGTGCCCGCCCTGGTAGGAGGTGATGCAGATGCCGTGCGCGTCTTCCTGCAGCGCGGCGTTGACGATCTCCGCGGCCGAGCGGTTGTGGCCGAGATGGATCACCTCGGCACCGGAACCCTGGATGATGCGGCGCATGATGTTGATCGCGGCGTCGTGGCCGTCGAACAGGGCGGTCGCGGTCACGAAGCGCACCTTGTGGGCGGGCTTGAACGGCGCGAGTTTGGCGAGGGCGGAGAGATCGTTCATGTGCGGGGCGTCCTGAATACGAAACCCTGTGAAGCTACGGCAAGCCCGGAATGGCGGCCATGCCGGAAATTGGCGACGCTCGTGAGAGAATTTACCAGCGCAAACAACAGCTGGAATGACGTGGCCGACCGCGGCGGAGACAAGGATAGCGTGTCGATCTGGTTCGTCAGGCAGGCCCTGATGGGCCTGCGCGCCAGCGGGCTGGACCCCGATCCCCTGCTCTATGGCGCCGGCATCCAGCCGCGCATGCTGCAGTCCGACCATTCCCGGGTCTCCGCCCGGAGTTTCGGCGCCCTGTGGCTGGCCATTGCCGCAGCCCTGGACGACGAGCTGTTCGGCCTGGATTCGCGGCGCATGAAGGTCGGCAGCTTTGCGCTGCTGTGCCGGGCGGCGGTGGAAGCGCCCAACCTGCGCCGGGCGCTGGCGCTGGCCACGCAGTTCTTCAATGTGCTGATGGACGACACCCGCCTCGACACTACCGAGAGCGAGGGCCGGGTCTGCATCCACCTGATGGAAACCGGCTACCGGCGTGACCCGGCCTTCACCGTCTTTGCCCACGAAACCGTGCTGATCATGCTGCACGGCCTCATGTGCTGGCTGATCGGCCGGCGTATTCCAATCCGGCAGGCGAGCTTTGCCTATCCGCAGCCGGTCTGGGGGCGCGAGTACCTGACCATGTATTCGAGCGAACTGGCGTTCGAACAGCCCAGCACCGGGATCGAATTGAATAGCCGTGTGCTCGACGCCGCGGTGGTGCAGAACGACGAGACCACGCGCGAGTTCCTACGCGAGGCACCGCACAATTTCATCGTCAAGTTCAAGGACGCCAAGAGCTGCCAGGCGCGCGTGCGCAAGCGCCTGCGCAGCACCCCACCGGATCGCTGGCCGAGCCTGCCGACCTTGGCCGCCGAGTTGGGCCTGGCCTATTCCACCCTGCACCGGCGACTGGAGCAGGAAGGCACCCGCTTTCGCGAGATCAAGGACGGGTTACGCCGCGACCTGGCCATTGACCGTCTGACCCATTCCGATATCAGCGTGGCCAACCTCGCCGCCGAACTGGGCTTTGCCGAGCCCAGCGCCTTTCACCGCGCGTTCAAGCTGTGGACCGGTCTGCGGCCGGGTGATTACCGGCGCAGCGATGTACCTATCGCTTAGGCTCAGCTTTAGCTAGTGCGCGAACCGGTGCGAGCGGCTATTGGATCTTGAAGTCATTAAAAAAGACATGCTCGACCTCGAAAGTCTTAACTGACTTCAATCCCAGCTCGAGCTGCTCCAGCATATCGATCAGCTTCTCCCCATCGATCAGCTCGATTGGTGGAGCTCCATCGCGGGTGGCTTCGCGCTTGGATTCTGCAGTGAAAGTACCCGTCGTAATGATGATCCCTTTGTCGGCGCGACCAGACATTGCCCCCCGAAAGTCTCGGACTTGCGAGGGCACTACTGACTTCGCGTACCGCTTGCACTGGAAAAGCACTTTGAACGAGACGAACGGATTGACCTGGAGAAGGCCGAAGCCATCGATACCGCCGTCATTACTCTGCCCAGTCACGACAACCTGCGTAAATCCTGCTTCTCTCAGTAACCGCTGGGACAACCGCTCAAAACCAGCCGGCGGGAGGGACATCAAAACATCCAGAACCTCCTCTCTGTAGTCCTTCGGAACCGATCCAGTGCCCTCTGCAACTTGCTCAGCGATCGGCTCAGATGTTCCTTTCTGCTTTCGTTGCTCTTGAAACGTCTTCACCCATTTCAGGAACATTTCTCGGGATTGATCCTGCGACAAATGCACCTTGAAGCCCTTCTCCGTCAGACTCCAAACGCCGTGCTTGGACGAATCAATCAGTCCTTCACGGACTAGATAGAAGCGCGCCCACGCAACCTGATTGCGAAACCGCGAGCCCCCCCGAGGGCAGGGTCTCGTTGAGGATATCGTCCGTAACTCTCAGATCTGCAGCTACACGATCAACAGCCTCATCAGCCTTGGCCGAACCACCCAAGCCGCGAAGAGCCTCAAGTAAAGGTCCGAAGTATTTAACAAATTGAGCCCCTTCTTCTTTCTTTCCCTTGGCCAAGCGCAAGACCCTCGTTCACTCAATGCACGTAGCAGACAGCCAGTTACGCCGCCGTCGGCCTCACCTTCGCTACCTTAGCGAGGTCAACGTGCTGCGGTGCGTGCCAGAGACCATAGCTGTACTGCATCGGGGGCCAACTCTCCGGCGTTCTGCCAAGCGCCTTGGACAGGCGCAGCGCCATCTTCGGCGTCACCGCGCTGCCCCCTTTTAGGACGCGACTCAAAGTCGACGCTGCGAAATCCAGCTTCAGCGCCAGCTCATGGCCCCTCAAACCATTGGGTTCCAGATAGACCTCGGTGATGAATTCGCCAGGGTGCGGGGGATAGCGCATCGCCATTTGCAATTTCCCTTGCTAAAGGTCTTCCGGTGCCAAGCCTGTGTGCTTGGCGATTCTGGCCAGCATCCGAGGTCCAATCTCTTCGCTGTCATGGAACGCGAAGACGAAATCTGGCCAGCCTTGCCGCTCCAAAGTCTTGTGAGAGCCAGACTGCCGCTTCAGCATCCAACCGATCCGACGCAGGGCCGCAAGTACGCGCCTGGCCTTGACCGAAGGCCAGTCGGTCACGCGGCGGCCAGGGTGATGTGAATCGGAAGGGGCCGCGCCTCACCGTGCTCCAACTGTTCGGCGAGCACCCGCAGGGCGAGAACCTGGGCCTTCGCGAGCGCCTCATCGGACGTCGCGCCGTAAGCCAAAACTCCGGGCAGTTCTGCAATCTCTGCCAACCAACGGCCGTCTTGTTCCTGTTCGAACGCGAGAGTGAAATCCATGGCAACCCCGCAGGTTTTGCGTATGGCTGAAGTCTACGCGGATGCTCGGACTATTCCCACGAACACAGCCGCTGCGCTGTAGACAGGGTTGGTACGCAACGAAACCCAACAGACTGATTCATCTGGAGCCGGTAATGTCGGGACTCGCTTCACTCCATCCCGGCTTACTCCGCCACAAGGCCAGCTCACACGGTCAAGTGATGCCGCACCATCTCGTCGGTTAACTCACCGATGCCACCGCCCGCGACGTAGCGGCCCTTGTCCAGGATGCAGAAATCGCTGGCCACGCGACGCGCAAACGGCAGCTTCTGTTCCACGATCAGCACGGTCAGCCCGGTCTCCGCATTGAGCCTCAGGATCAAATCTCCGATCTCGTGAACGATGTTGGGCTGGATGCCCTCGCAGGGTTCGTCGAGGATCAGCAGCTGGGGCTGCAGCAGCAGGGCACGGCCGATGGCCAGCTGCTGCTGCTGCCCGCCAGACAGATCGCCACCACGTCTTTGCAGCATCTGCTTGAGCACCGGGAAGGTGGTGTAAACGCGCTCCAAGGCGTCGGCAGGGCGCTCGCGCTTTGCAAAGAGCCCCATGCGCAGATTTTCTTCCACGCTCAGCTGGGAAAAGATTTCACGGCCCTGAGGTACGTAGCCGATGCCAAGGCTCGCGCGGGTTTCGGCGGCGACGCGACGCAGATCGCGGCCCTGGTACAGGATTTCGCCGGAGGCCGCCGGAATCAGACCCATGATGCATTTGAGCAAGGTCGTCTTGCCCATGCCGTTGCGGCCCATCAGGCAGGTGCGCGAGCCAGGGCGTATCGCCATGTCGACGTCCCACAGCGTGTGGCTGCCGCCGTAGAACTGGTTGAGTCCCTTGATATCAATCATCAGTGGCCTCCGTCGCCGAGGTATACCTCGATCACCTTGGGATCGTTCTGCACCTGCTCCATCGAGCCCTCGGCCAGTACCGAGCCCTGGTGCAGCACGGTGACGGTACGCGCGATGGAGCGCACGAAATTCATGTCGTGCTCCACCACCACCACGCTGTGCTTGCCCGCCAGCGACACCAGTAGTTCGGCCGTGCGCTCGGTCTCCTGCGGTGTCATGCCGGCCACGGGCTCATCCACCAGCAGCAGCGCCGGGTCCTGCATCAGCAACATGCCAATCTCCAGCCACTGCTTCTGACCGTGCGACAGCGCACCGGCCCGCGCCGCGTGCTGATCCTTGAGTCCGATCATCTCCAGCACTTCGTCGATGCGCGTGCGCTGGTCGGCGCTGAGCTTGGCAAACAACATCTTCCATACCGACTTGTTGCCGGCCATGGCCAGCTCCAGGTTCTCGAACACGCTGTGCTCACCGAACACGGTGGGCTTCTGAAATTTGCGGCCGATACCGGCCTCGGCAATTTCCGGCTCGCTGAGTTTCAGCAAGTCCACGGTCTGGCCGAACCACGCGCTGCCGGTATCGGGCCGCGTCTTGCCGGTGATCACATCCATCATCGTGGTCTTGCCAGCACCGTTGGGGCCGATGATGCAGCGCAGTTCGCCGGCCTTCACATACAGCGACAGATCGTTGAGTGCACGAAATCCATCGAAGCTGACGGTGATGCTTTCCAGATAAAGGATGATGTTGTGCGTGATATCCAGCGCGGGCGCGTTGGCCTGCCCTGCGCGCCGATGCAGCACCCGTCCGAACCCGTGACTGAAGCGCGCCATGCCGCTGCGAATCGGAGCCTCGCTCATACGCTGCTGCGCCTCTGCCGGAGTGCTTCGATCCTCGCCCTTGCGTGCGGCCATAAACCCACCACACCCTTGGGCAGGAACAGCGTGACCACCACGAACAGCGCGCCGAGCGCATAAAGCCAGACATCGGGCATGGCGTCGGTGAGCACGGTCTTGGCGTAGTTCACCACCAGCGCACCGACCACCGCACCGTACAGGGTGCCGCGTCCTCCCACCGCCACCCAGATCACCACTTCAATGGCGTTGATGGGTGCGAACTCGCCCGGATTGATGATGCCCACCTGCGGCACATACAGCGCGCCGGCCACACCGGCCAGCATGGCGGAGAAGGTGAACAGCCACAGCTTGTAATGCTCCACACGGTAGCCGATGAAACGTGCCCGGCTTTCCGAATCCCGTATCGCCTGCACGACGCGCCCGAAACGCGAGCGCACAATGGCTCGGCATAGAAAGTATCCAACGCCGAGCGCAACGGCAGTGACCAAGAACAGCACCATGCGTACGCGCGGGTGGTTCAGATCAAAGCCCAGCAGGTCCTTGAAATCGGTCAGGCCATTGTTGCCGCCAAAACCCAATTCATTGCGGAAGAACGCGAGCAGCAAGGCATAGGTCAGCGCCTGCGTGATGATGGACAGATACACCCCGGTCACGCGCGAACGAAAGGCCAGCCAGCCGAACACATAGGCCAGCAGGCCCGGGACCAGCAGCACCATCAGCACGGCAAACCAGAATTGGTCCATGCCCATCCAGAACCAGGGCAATTCCTTCCAGTCCAGGAACACCATGAAGTCGGGCAGCACCGGGTCGCCATACACCCCGCGCGTGCCGATCTGCCGCATCAGGTACATGCCCATGGCGTAACCGCCGAGCGCGAAGAACGCGGTGTGGCCAAGGCTCAAGATGCCGCAATAGCCCCAGATCAGATCGACTGCAATGGCAAACAACGCGAAGCACATGTACTTGCCGATCAAGGTCACGCTGTACGAGGACAGGTGCAGCGCCGAGCCTTCCGGAATCGCCAGGTGCATCAGCGGCACCAGCACCGCCACCGCGAACAGCACGGTCAGGAAGATCGCGCTGGGTCGGTCTTCGCGCCATAGCAGCTGATAGGGCGTCGGCGGCGCATGCTTCTGCAACACACGCGGCGCCTCGGTCACTTCTTCCATCGTTGGGCTGCTCATCAATGACCCTCCGCCGCTCGGCCCTTCTGCGGAAACAAGCCGCGCGGTTTGCGCTGGATGAACAGGATCAGCGCCACCAGCACCAGGATCTTCGCCAGCACCGCGCCGGCATACGGTTCCAGCAGCTTGTTGATCACGCCCAGCGACATGCCGCCGATCAAAGTGCCCCACAGATTTCCAACGCCCCCGAACACCACCACCATGAAGGAATCGATGATGTAGGCCTGACCCAGATTGGGCCCCACATTGGTGAGCTGCGACAGCGCCACGCCAGCGATGCCGGCAATACCTGCGCCGAGGCCGAAGGTCGCAGCGTCCACCCAGTCGCTACGCACGCCGAGCGCACGCGCCATCGGCCGGTTCATCGATACGGCGCGCACCTGCAAGCCGAGTGGCGTGCGCTTGAGCACCGCCAACAGGCCGGCAAAGACGATGAGCGAGAAGATGACGATGTAGAGCCGGTTGTAGGTCAGTGCGAAAACGTCGTTGATCTGCCAGACGCCGCTCATGAATTCAGGAATTGAAACCGGCCGGTTGTTCGGCGAGAACACGCTGCGCACCAGCTGCTGAAGAATCAGCGATAGCCCGAAGGTTGCAAGCAGCGTCTCCAGCGGCCGTCCGTAAAGAAAGCGCACGATGCCGCGCTCGATGGCGACACCAAAAAGGCCGGACACCATGAACGCGGCAGGAATCGACAACAGCAGCGCAAGGCCATGGTTGTGCGGAATCAGCAACTGCATCACGTAGGCGGTGTAGGCCCCAAGCATGATCAGCTCGCCGTGCGCCATGTTGATCACACCCATGTCGCCAAAGGTGATGGCCAGGCCGATGGCCGCGAGCACCAGCACCGAGCCCAAGGACAGACCAAAGAACAGGGTCTCCATCCAACCGTAGATCGAGCGCCAGAAATCGATGTTCGAAAGCACGTTCTGCGCGGCCAGACGCACCTGCTCGTTGGACTCGGTATAGCTTCCGTCGCTGTTCTGTTCGATCAGCGCGGTCAGGCGATTGTGGATATCCGACGACAGTTCACCGTCCATCGTGCGCACGGCCGCAAGGCGTAACGCGGGGTCTTCGCTGTCCAGGTCGGCCAGTGCAAGACCCACTTCGAGCGCGCGGCGCACGTCGCCGTCGGGCTCGGTTGCCAGCCGCGTGCGGAACGCAGCGACGGTGGCCTCGTCCACCGAGCGCATGGATTCCTTGACAGCGGCCAGACGGACTTCGGCGTTTGGGTCGTTCAGACGGATCTGCGCGATCAGGCCCTTGAGCGATTTACGCAGGCTGTTGTTGGTGCCGATCTTGCTGAAACCTTCGGCAGGCTCGGTGCCTGCTACGGCCAGCGTGACCGGATCGGCCAGCGCAAGACTGTCGTCCTGCGCGCTGGCGATGAAGATGACGCCGTCGCTCATGCGCGCATACAACGCGCCGTCGAGGAAGGCTGCCAGGATTTGTGGCGCGTTCGCGTGCCCCGACTGGGCCAGCGTCTGCGCAATCTGTTCTTTCTCGGCAAAACTGGCCTGGGCCAGGGGCGCGAGCAACTCGGGTAGTTCGGCTGCCCGCACTGTACTGAGGGCGCTGGCCAGCACCAGCAACGCGCACAACAACCAGCGTGGGCAACGCGTTCGCAATATCGGAAAAAGCGTCATGGGTTTTCTAGCGAAGATCAAGCCAAAACCGGACTGCGGGACTTTTCAGCCCGCAGCCGGTTCCCAGGGGCCTCAGGATCGTGAATCGTTCTCCCTTCCCCGCGTGTGCGGGGGAGGGAGAACAACGCATTAGAAATTCTGGCCCGAACACACCTTCGTCTTGGTGTTGTAGTTGCCGCACTTGAGCTTCACCCAGTCGGCCTCGATGTCCTTGGAACCGTCGAGGAAGTCGCTCCAGGCGTCACCCGGTACTTCCTTCTCGGTCTTCCAGACGATGTCGAACTGGCCGTCTTCACGCACCTCGCCGATGTACACCGGCTTGGTCAGGTGATGATTCGGCAGCATGGTCGCCGTGCCGCCGGTGAGGTTGGGCACGGACAGACCGATGATCGCGCTGCTGACCTTGTCCACGTCCACGCTCTTGGCCTTCTCCGCCGCCGCAACCCATAGCTTGAAGCCGATCACCGTGGCTTCCATCGGATCGTTGAACGTGCGCTTCGGATTCTTGGTGAACGCGCGCCAGGTCTTGATCGCGGCCGAGTTCTCCGGCGTGCTGTAGGTCTGGAAGTAGTTCCACGCGGCCAAGTGACCGACCAGGGGCTTGGCATCCAGACCGGCGAGTTCTTCTTCACCGACCGAGAACGCCACGACCGGGATGTCTTCCGCCGAGATCTTCTGGTTGCCCAGTTCCTTGTAGAACGGCACGTTGGCATCGCCGTTGATGGTGGAGACGACCGCCGTCTTCTTGCCGGCGCTGCCGAACTTCTTGATGTCGGACACGATCGACTGCCAGTCGGAATGGCCGAAGGGCGTGTAGTTGATCAGGATGTCCTCGGCCTTCACGCCCTTGTCCTTGAGATAGGCCTCAAGAATTTTGTTGGTGGTGCGCGGGTAGACATAGTCCGTGCCGGCCAGCACCCAGCGCTTCACGCCGATGTCCTTCATCAGGTAGTCCACCGCCGGGATCGCCTGCTGGTTGGGCGAGGCACCGGTGTAGAACACGTTCTTGGAAGACTCCTCGCCCTCGTACTGCACCGGGTAGAACAGCAGGCCGTTGTTCTTCTCGTACACCGGCAGCACCGACTTGCGCGACACGCTGGTCCAGCAGCCGAAAGTCACCGCGACCTTGTCCTTGACCAGCAGCTGCTCGGCCTTCTCGGCGAACAGCGGCCAGTTCGAAGCCGGATCGACGACGACCGCTTCGAGCTGCTTGCCGAGCAGGCCGCCCTTCTTGTTCTGCTCGTCGATCATCATCAGGACCGTGTCCTTGAGCGTGGTCTCCGAGATGGCCATGGTGCCGGACAGCGAGTGCAGCACGCCGACCTTGATGGTGTCTGCGGCCTGCGCCGCGAAGCTGGCGGCGCCGAGTGCGACGGCCGTCAGAATGGTTTTGAGTTTCATCACAGATACTCCGTTGATTGAGTGTGAATCACTACGCCAGCCAGCGAGGGCTGGCGTAGTGCAATGACGCAGATGGCTTGGCTTCAGAACGTGAAGAGGGCTTCGAACGCGATCGTGTCCGCATCCACTCCGGCGTCGCCGTTGTCATCCATTCGGTACTCGGCGATGAGCAGCAGGTTGTCGCCGACCTTGTAGCTGGGCGACAGGGTGATCGAGGATTGCTCCAACAAGGTGGCGCCAGCGTCGTCTTCCCTGGTGAAGTCAACATAGCGGACGGTGAAACCGAAAGGTCCCGTGGCGTAATTACCCATCACGAGAAAGCCGTCTGCTTCGCCGGCCACGTCGTAGTCGGCCACGTTGTATTCGCCGGCAAAGGTGAATCCCGAAGCGGAGTAGGAAACCCAGGCGTTGATGATGTCGGTTTCGGTATCACCGTCCGAGATGTAGAACGCCTTTGCCGTCAGTCCTTCCACGGGCATCAGAGCAAGGCCGACTTCATACGCCATCTCGTCGTCGAGTTCTTCGCCCGTGACAGGATCCACACTGTTATTGCGGTCGTTCGGATTGAACGCGCTGGTGACGGCAGACCCCATGACCGCGAACGTGCCGCCGTCGTAGAAAGCGGATACACCGTTCTGGTAGAAGCCGTAGAACAGCGGGGCATAGCCGGCGCCGCTGTACTGGAACAGACCGGTGGGCTCTTCGGTTTCCCAGCCGCTGTAGCTCAGGAAGCGGCCGGCTTTGACGCTGAATTTATCGGTGAATGCCTTGGTCACGAAGGCCTGCTCGACGAAGGTCTCGTCGTCGCTACCATCAAAGCCCTCGCCGTATTCGATATCGACCTGAGCGGAAATACCGCTGGAGCCGGCATATTTGAAATCGGTCTCGAACTGATCGATACCGATGCTCTCCGTGCTGGATCCCTCGTCGGGGCTGATCGATACATACGACATATCGAGAAACCCGCTGATGCTGATGCCCTTGCCCAACTCGATCTCGGCATGTGCGACCGGCATCGTGCCCATCGCGCCCGCCGCCATTAGTGCCGATGCCCAGCGCGTGACCTTGCTGATCTGCCGCATTCCCATGTCCTTCGTGTCCATATCCATCTCCCTGTTGCGTACATCTGAAATGGGCTCAAGGCCCGGAAATAAAGTCCTTCTTCTCCAACTTAAGGTCGTATCACCGGTCCTCGGCCAGCGCCGAATCTGAACCGACATCAGGCGTCCGCGGGCATGCTGCCTGCCCGGCCCTTGTTGATTGCCACGGTCGTCGCAGCGGTGCGTGTCTCGACATTGAGCTTCTGAAAGATGTGTTCCAGATGCTTGTTGACCGTGCGTGGGCTCATGGCTAACGCCGTGCCCACTTCGCTATTGGTCTTGCCCAATGCGACCCAATGCAGGACTTCCGCTTCGCGCTGCGTCAGCTTGAGCACGCGTTTCAAGACATCTGGCTCAGGCACGTGTGCCTGACTCCGAATCAGCAGCCGTATATCTGCGCCGTGCGGAGCCGCCGTGAGCAGAAAAAACACCAGCCGGCGTTCGGGCAAAGACATGCTCAGGCTGGTCTCGCAGCCGGTGTCGATCCAGCGCCGCAAGGTCGCGGGCAACCGCCCGCCGGCATCGAGCACAGGCTGTAACCAACGGCGCGCCAAGGGCGTCGCGGCGCGCACGCGGTACTCACCATCTATCGTGGCCATGGCATCACCCGCCGCGTCTGCGGCTTGCTGTGCCTCGCTGGTTGCACGCGCATTGCGCAGATGCGCCGCGATGCGCGCCAGCACCTCCTGCGGGCGGATCGGCTTGGTCACATAGTCCACGCCGCCGCACTGGAAGCCGCGCACGACATGGTCGGTGTCGGTCAGCCCCGTCATGAACACCACCGGGATATGCCGCGTGCCGAGATCGGCCTTCAGACGCAGGCAGGTCTCGAAACCATCCAGGCCCGGCATCAGCGCGTCGAGCAGGATCAGGTCCGGCGGTGCGAGCTGCGCGGTCTCCAGCGCGCGCTCGCCACTGGTCGCGACTCTGACGACATAGCCGGCCTGATCGAGCGCGTCGTGCAGCACGGCGAGATTCGCCGGCACGTCGTCCACGATCAGAATCACCGACTCAGGGCTGGGCCGTGTCATGCGACGCCTCCCCGAGCAGATACATGAATTCCGGCAGGCGAAATGCCTGTACGTGTGCGCGGAGCCGCGCGGTGAGCGCCACATACGCGGGATCGAGACGGTCGATCTCGGCGAGCTTGTCGAGAATGCCGCGCACATGGCCCAAATCGCCGAGCGCACGCAAGGCCAAGCGCTCGCCTTCCGGCAATCCAGACATGGCGGTCAGTGGTGCAGCGTCCGAGCCCACATTCTCAGCACCGCGTGCAACCCAGATGAGGTCAAGACGCACGCGGATGCGATCCAGCAAGCGCGCCACGCTGACCGGCTTGACCAGAAAATCGTCCGGCGCGATGCCGGCGCTATCGCCCTGGTCGCGGTCGTAGGCATCTGCGGAGATCACGATGATGGGCAGCGGCCGCGGCTGATTCATGCGGAGCAGGCGCGCGGTCTCCCAGCCGTTCATGCCCGGCATACCAATGTCCAGCAGCAGCAGCTGCGGTTGCAGCTGGGAAAATCGCTGCAGCGCTTCGATACCCGATCCCGCCTCCTCAACTTCAAAGCCGATGGGCTGGAGCACACTGCGCAGAAAGCGTCGGTCCACTGCGGTGTCGTCCACCACCAGTACGCGCTGCCGCGGACCGGCGTAGCCCGCAATGTCGAGTCGCGGTAGTTCGGTCTGCGCTTGTGGCGTGCGCACCTCGGGCAGGAACAAGCGAATGCTGAACGTACTGCCCTGCCCGACCGTACTGCTTGCAACCAGTTCACCACCCATCAGGTTGGTCAGCATGCGTGCGATGCTCAAGCCCAAACCCGTACCGCTATCCGAACTGGCACCCGCGCTGGGGCCGCGCTCGAACGGCTGGAACATACGTTCAAGATCCTCGGCGGCGATGCCCGCGCCGGTATCGCGCACCTCGAAGCTCACCGTGTCGCGGCGTGAGTGCACGCGGAAGCTCACGCCACCGCGCTCGGTGAATTTCACCGCGTTGCCGAGGATGTTGATGAGAATCTGGCCGAGGCGCTTCTTGTCGGTGCGCACGACCGCCTGCAGGCGACCCTGCAGCTCGTAGTCGAAGCGGATGCCCTTGCTCTGCGCCTGCAGACGGAACATGCCGACGAGTTGGTTGAGAAACTCCGGCAAGCGCAGTTCCTCGTTGTCCAGATTGAGCTTGCCGCTCTCGATCTTGGCCAGGTCGAGCAGCCCATCGACGAGCGAGGCCAGGTGCTCGCCACTACGGCGGATCACCTCGATCGCGTCGCGTCGATGCGCGGGGATCGCAGGGTCGTGTTCCAGCATCTGGGCGTAGCCAAGAATGCTGTTGAGTGGCGTACGCAGCTCGTGGCTGATGCCGGTGACATAGCGGCTCTTGGCCTGGTTGGCCTTGTCCGCGAGCTGCTTGGCCAGCTGGAGTTCGGCGTCGGTCTTCTGGTGCGCCTCGATCTCGCGCATCAGCAGCTGCGTCTGGCGATCCGTCTCCTGCTGCGCCACGCGGCGGCTCTCGCCACTGAGCACCACCAACCAGCAACCCACACCAGTACCCAGCGACAGCACGCCAAATAGCGCGAGCAGGCTGGACTTGAGCGGCGGCACCAGCGCTGGCGCATCGGCAATCTGAAACACGTAAATCGTACCGAGCACAGCGGCGAGCAGCACGGAAGCGCCGACGGACAGCATCAAGAAGCGACCGAGCCGCGAGTCGAGCTGCGCCGTCGCAAATCCTGGCAATACGCTGCGCGCGACCGCCGCCGCCTGATCCGGAAGATTCGCACCCGGCTTGCACGCGTCGTGACAGCGCACATCCAAGGAACAGCACAGCGAGCAGATCGCGCCACGGTAGGCCGGGCACAGCGCCATGTCTTCTGACTCGTATGTCTTTTCGCAGATCACACAGCGCTGTGCAGCTTTTTTCTTCAGCAGGCTCGCGTCCGGCTCGCGCGCAATGTAGTAACGGCCTTGGGTAAACCAAGCGATCAGCGGCGCACAGACAAAGGCGGTGATCAGCGCGATGAAGGCCGAGAATGCCTGCGCGTGTGCGCCGAAGAAACCCGCGTAAGCCGCCACCGAGATCAGCGAAGCAATCAGCATGCTGCCGACGCCGACCGGGTTGATGTCGTAGAGATGCGCGCGCTTGAACTCGATACCCTTGGGCGACAGCCCCAGCGGCTTGTTGATGACCAGGTCCGCCACCAGCGCGCCGACCCAGGCAATCGCGATGTTCGAATACAGGCCGAGCACCTTCTGCAGCGCCGCGAACACGCCGAGCTGCATCAGCAACAGGGCGATGCCGACGTTGAACACCACCCACACCACGCGGCCTGGGTGGCTGTGCGTGGCTCGCGCAAAGAAGTTCGACCAGGCCAGCGAGCCAGCGTAGGCGTTGGTGACGTTGATCTTCATCTGGCTCAACACCACCAGCACGGTCATCGCGATCAGCGCCAGCTGCGGCGACTCGAACACGTAACCGAAGGCGTGCAGATACATCGTCGCCGGTTCCATCGCGTGCGCAGGCGGCACCAGATGCTTGATGGCGACAAAGGCCAGCAGTGCGCCGCCAAGCATGCGCAACGCGCCAAATCCGATCCAGCCGGGTCCCGCGATCAGCAAGCTGGCCGTCCAGGCCTTGCGATTCTCCTTGGTGCGCTCGGGCAGAAAGCGCAGGAAGTCGATCTGCTCGCCCACCTGCAACACCATGCTCAGCACCAGGCTCGCGGCCGCACCGAACATCAGCACGTCGAACCCACTGCTGCCCTCACCGGAAAACAGCGGCAGCTCGCGAACTAGCTCCGGAGATTTGGCGATGACGAACACGTAGGGGGCGGCGAGCAGGATCAACCACGCCGGCTGCGTCCAGGCCTGGAAGCGGTTGATCAGGGTGATGCCGTGCGTGACCAGCGGAATCACCACCAGCGCGCTGACCAGATACGCCACGGTCAGCGGCATGTTGAAGCAGAGCTTCAAAGCCAGCGCCATGATCGTGGCTTCGAGCGCAAAGAAGATGAAGGTAAAGCTGGCGTAGATCAGCGAGGTGATGGTCGAGCCGATGTAGCCGAAGCCCGCACCGCGCGTGAGCAGGTCCATGTCCAGGCCATGCTTGGCGCCGTACCAGCTGATCGGCAGGCTCACCAGGAAGATCACCACGCTGCCGAACACGATGGCCCAGAACGCGTTGGTGAAGCCGTAGCTGAGGAGGATCGATGCGCCGACCGCTTCCAATAGCAGGAAGGCGATGGAGCCGAACGCGGTATTGGCCACCCGCAGCGGCGACCACTTGCGGAAGCTGCGCGCGGTGAAGCGCAGCGCGTAGTCCTCGATGGTCTCGTTGGCGACCCAGGTGTTGTAGTCGCGACGCACCTTCACGATCCGCTGGATCGTGGGCGCGCGTTCGCTGGCGAGGGACGACGGGGAGGCCATGGGTTGATGGCCGCAAGTCGCGTGCCGTCGTGCCGGCGGCTGCATACGTCAATCGACGTATGCAGCCGATAAGCCCCGATAGGCCTGCTCGCACCGGGATGCAGGCAAGCTGGCGCAATCCTTGCGCAAGGCCATTCCAACGGCCTGCGCCACGTATTCGAGTCAGCTCATGCACACCCTGCGACTTCCCGCCCTGTTGGTTCTCAGCATGCTCGCCAGCGCTGCCCAGGCGCATCCGGGTCATGGCGCGCCGGGCTTCGTTTCCGGGCTGCTACATCCACTGTTGGGCGTGGATCATCTGCTCGCCATGCTCGGTATTGGGCTGTGGACAGCGCTGCGCGCGCAGCCCATTACGCCTGGCCGCGCGCTCAGTTTGCCCGCGCTGTTTGTGTGCGGCGCCGCCCTCGGTACCGCGCTCGGCATGGCCGGTTTCTTCAATGCCGGCATCGAGATCGCGGTGGCCGCGTCGTTATTTCTGCTGGGCCTGGCGCTGTTGTTCGGCATGCGCGGCGCACACCAGTTGGCGCTGTGCCTGGTGCCGATCTGCGGGGTGCTACACGGCGGCGCGCACGGCACAGAACTCGCGGGGATCGCGGGTTCGGCCGAGGTCAGTGGCTTCTTGATTGGTACCGCCTTGCTGCACATGCTGGGCCTTGTGATCGGGTTGGCGCTGCCAGCGTCGCGACGCCGCCCGCTCATTGCGGCTAGCGGCGGCGGCATGGCAGTTGCCGGTATCTGGCTGCTGGCCTGAAAAAAGCGCGACTGATCGTGTTCGACTCCCCCCTGGCCACCGTTGCCACCCCCGCGACATCGCGCGGCTGGGTGGCGGAACTGTCGCTTCGGCTGGAGCGTCGCGAGAACCGCACCGTTCTTGCGCATGCGCACCATCGTGGTCCGTTGCGCATCCAGAAGGCGCTGTACCCAGAATCCCCGATGCGCGCTGAGCTGCTGATCCTGCACCCGCCCGCCGGCATCGCGGGCGGCGATCACCTCAAGCTCGACCTGAGATTGGAGCCAGGCGCGCAGGCTCGAATCACCACACCGGGCGCCGCAAAATGGTATCGCTCGAACGGCTCGCCCGCTCAGCAGGACCTGCACATCGCGGTGGGCGAGTCGGCCACTCTGGAGTGGCTGCCGCAGGAGGCGATCGTGTACGACGGCGCGCGCGTTCGCACCGAAACGGACATCGCGTGCACCGAAACCTCGCGTGCCTGCGGCTGGGACCTGTGGATGCTCGGTCGCTCAGCGGCTGGCGAGCAGTTCCGCAACGGGCAGGTGCATCAGCGCCTGAGCCTGAGGCGCGCGGGTCGGCTGCTGTGGCGCGAGCGCGTGTGCCTGGCCGCCGGTGATCCGCTGTTCGCCTCGATGCTCGGCTGGCAGGGCGCGAACGTGATGGGCAGCTACTGGGCGCTCGGCCTGCCGAACGATGAGAGCCTGATCGAGCGCTGCCGCGAGGTCGCCGAACCCGGCGTGCGGATCGGCGTCACGCGCTTCTCGCACGGGCTGCTGATCGCGCGTGCGCTCGGACATTCCGCCGAGCGCGTGCGCGCCGCGCTGACCCGAATCTGGAGCCTGCTGCGTCCCGCGCTGTGCGGGGCACCGGGCATCGCGCCGCGCATCTGGAGCACCTGATGGAACTCACGCCGCGAGAGAAGGACAAGCTGCTGATCTTCACCGCCGGCCTGCTCGCCGAGCGGCGCAAGGCGCGCGGCCTGAAGCTCAACTATCCGGAGTCGGTCGCCTACATCAGCGCCGCGATTCTCGAAGGCGCGCGCGACGGCCGCAGCGTGGCCGACCTCATGCACTACGGCACCACCTTGCTCGCGCGCGCGGACGTGATGGACGGCGTGCCGGAGATGATTCCGGACATCCAGGTCGAGGCCACGTTTCCGGACGGCACCAAGCTCGTCACGGTTCACAACCCGATCCTCTGAGGCGCGCGCATGATTCCTGGAGAACTGCTGATCGACGAGGGCGAGATCGCACTCAACCTCGGGCGCAAGACGCTGACGCTCACCGTGGCGAACAGCGGCGACCGGCCCATCCAGGTCGGCTCGCACTACCACTTCTTCGAGACCAACCCGGCGCTGCGATTCGAGCGCAAGGCCGCGCGCGGATTCCGGCTGAACATCGCGGCCGGGACCGCGGTGCGCTTCGAGCCGGGACAGGAACGCACGGTGGAACTGGTCGCGCTCGCCGGGGATCGCGTGGTGTACGGATTCAATGCGCTGGTGTCGGGGCCGCTGGACCGTAGGGCGGGCCGTGCCCGCCAAGCGGTGGTGGGGCGAGGTAGCGGGTCGGCGGGCGCGGCCCGCCCTACGCCTAAATCCGGGACGAGAAAAAGAACATGAGCTTGAAACTCTCGCGCCGCGCCTACGCCGAGATGTTCGGCCCCACTGTCGGCGATCGCGTGCGCCTTGCGGACACCGAGCTGCTGATCGAGGTCGAGAAGGATTTCACCTTGCTCGCCGGTTCCTACGGCGAGGAAGTGAAGTTCGGCGGCGGCAAGGTGATCCGCGATGGCCAGGGCCAGTCGCAGCGCATTGCCAAGTTCGTTGCGGACACCGTGATCACCAACGCGCTGATCGTCGACCACTGGGGCATCGTCAAGGCCGACATCGGCATCAAGAATTCCCGCATCAGCGCCATCGGCAAGGCGGGCAATCCGGACATCCAGCCGGGCGTGAACATCATCATCGGGGCGGGCACGGAAGTGATCGCGGGCGAAGGCATGATCGTGACCGCCGGGGGGATCGACAGCCACATCCACTTCATCTGCCCGCAGCAGATTGAAGAGGCCCTGATGTCCGGCGTCACCACCATGATCGGCGGTGGCACCGGCCCCGCGACCGGCACGTTCGCCACCACCTGCACACCAGGACCTTGGCATCTCGAACGCATGCTGCAAGCGGCAGACGCCTACCCGATGAATATCGGCTTTCTCGGCAAGGGCAATGCAAGCCAGGCCGCGCCGCTGCTGGAGCAGATCAAGGCCGGCGCGATTGGCCTGAAACTGCACGAGGACTGGGGCACCACGCCGGCGTCCATCGACTGCGCGCTGTCGGTGGCCGAGGACACCGACACGCAGATCGCCATCCACACCGACACGCTCAACGAATCCGGCTTCGTCGAACACTC